>NZ_BSBI01000008.1:0-393160 GCF_034961445.1 Streptomyces yaizuensis | reverse complement strand
GTGGTGCGGGTTGGTGGGGGCCTCCGGGCTCACCTCCTCGGGGTCGGCGGACCGAAGGCCCACCGTCAACGCACGCCGGACTTCCCGCCGATCCCCTGCGGGGGCGACCCTGCACCCCCCACCCACGCAGCCAGCACAGGCGGACCGGTACCCCAAGCCGGGGGAAAAGAAGGGTGCGGGACCCCATACCGACACGGGCCGGCCACCGGAACCCCGGACGAGCGCACCGCACACGTACCGACGCGGGCGGGCAGCGCGAGGCTCACAGCACCACCCCCCGCCCCCGCAGCCACCCCACCGGCTCCACTCCCGCTCCCGAGGTCCGCCGGACCTCAAAGTGCAGGTGCGGCCCGGTGGAGTTGCCCGTCGTGCCCGCGAGCCCGATCCGCTGCCCCGTACGGACCTCCGCGCCCTGGACCACCACCGCCGCCGCGAGATGCGCGTACTGCGTCGAGAAGCCGTCCGGATGCCAGATCACGATCTCCAGGCCGAAGGGGCCGCCGCAGGAGACGGAGAGCACGCGGCCCGCGCCGGCCGCCCGGACGGGGGTGCCGAGGGGGACCGCGAAGTCCTGCCCGGTGTGCCGGTTCGCCCAGTACGCGCCACGGCGGCCGAATCCCGCCGACAGCCGGTAGCCGCGCACCGGGGCCACCCAGCGGGCTCCGGCGGGGCCCGCGGCCACCGGCCCCGCGACGGGCAGGGCGCCCGCGCAGTCGCTGCCCGTGCTCCCGGGGCCGCTCTCCCACCGCAGCAGCTCGCGGGCCTGGCGCAGTTGTCGTTCGATGTCCTTGCGGGCGGCCGCGAGCCGGGCCCGCCGGATCTCCAGGCGGCGCCAGGCGGCCCGTGCCCGGTGTTCGGCGGTCGCGTTCCTGCGTTCCGCGAGCCGGGCCCGTGCGAGGAGTCCGTGCACCGCGGTCTCGGCCTGGTGGGCGTATCGCCGGCCGCGCAGCAGCGATTCGGGGTCCCGTTCGCCGAGCAGCCGGGCCGTGACGGCGAGCGGGCCGCCCGTGCGGTACTGGGCGCGGGCGTACGCGCCGACCGCGTCGCGGACCCGGCGCAGCTCCCGCCGCTGCCGGTCCAGCCGGCGTTGGAGCGCGTCCGCGCGTACCCGCAGGGCCCGGGCTGCGCGCCGGTCCCGCTCGTGCGCGGCGACGGCCCGTTCGACCTGCTCGTACAGTCGGGCGACCTCGGCACCGGCCGCGCCGGTGCCGCCCGGACCGCCGGTCGCGTGGACGGGCGGGGGCGTCAGCAGCAGCGCGCACAGCGCCGCCCCGGCGACCAGGGGAAGCCGGGAACGGTGTCTCAGTCCCATGGCGCGATCGTTGCGTGGCCCGGCGGGGAAAGCGGGGAAGCGGGGGGTGTCGTAGCGGGTGTCGTACGGCCACTTGGAGCAGCACGGGCCCGGGGCGGCCCCGATGGATCGGGCGGGCCCTACAGCGGGGCCTCCCAGCGGACCGTCGTCCCGCGCCCGCCGGGGCCGATTCCCGGGCCGCAGACGCTGGCGCCGCCCAGGGACTCCGCCCGCCGGGCCAGGTTCCGCAGGCCGCTGCGGCGTCCGCCGGCCGGGATGCCGACCCCGTCGTCGGCGACGGTCAGCCGGACCCCGGGGGTGCCGTCGGGAAGGTGGGCCCCGGCGTCCACGACCACCTCGATCCGGCCGGCCCGGGCGTGCCGGAAGGCGTTGGAGAGGGCTTCGCGCAGTGCGGCGATCAGGTTCTTGCCGGTCAGTTCGGAGACGGCGGAGTCCACCGCGCCGGCGAAGTGGTGGCCGGGGGTGAAGCCCAGCGGCACGGCCGCCATGTTGATCTCCCGCAGGACCCGGGTGCGCAGCCCGGACGGGGCCTCGGCCGGTCCCTGCTGGAGCGCGAAGATCGCCGTGCGGATCTCCTGGATGGTGACGTCCAGTTCGTCGACGGCCTTGCCGACGCCGTCCTGGAGCGCGGGGACGACCGATTTCCGCTGGGCTCCCTCCAGCATCATCCCGGTGGCGAACAGCCGCTGGATCACGAGGTCGTGCAGATCGCGGGCGATCCGGTCGCGGTCCTCGAACACCGCGAGCCGTTCCCGGTCGCGCTGGGCGTCCGCCATGACCAGCGCCAGGGCGGCCTGTGCGGCGAACTGCGTGGCGAGGGTCCGCTCGGCGGCGCTGAAGGGGCGGGCGCCGCGTTCCCTGGGGGTGGCGAGCGCCCCCAGCACCCGGCCGCCGCTGTGCAGGGGCAGCAGCATGCCGGGCCCGTACCGCACGGCCTCCGGTGTGGTGATCCGCAGGTCGGTGGCCGCGTCCGCGAGGAAGACCGCCTCGCCGGCGAGCAGCCGGGCCACCACGGGGTTGTCCGGGCCGACGACCAGGCCCAGGGGGGGAGCCGGGCCGTCGGCGGCGATCGCGACGATCTCCAGTCCGCCGTCGGCGGCGGGCAGCAGCACGATCCCGGCGGCGGCGTCGGCGAGCCGGCGGGCCTGTTCGGCGACGACGCCGATGGCGTCCTCGGCGTCCCCGCCGGAGAGCAGGGCGGTGGTGACGGCGACGGAGCCGTCGATCCACCGCTCGCGCTGGCGGGCCGCCTCGTAGAGCCGGGCGTTGCCGATGGCGATGCCCGCCTCGGTGGCGAGCACCCGGACCATGTGGAGGTCGTCGTCGTTGAACTCGCCGCCGCCGTGCTTCCCGGCGAGGTAGAGATTGCCGAAGATCTTGCCCTGGACCCGGATGGGGACGCCGAGGAAGGTCCGCATCGGGGGGTGTCCCGGGGGGAATCCGGCGAACCGGGGGTCGGAGGTGAGATCGGCGAGGCGGACGGGCGCGGGGTCGTGGATCAGCGCGCCGAGCAGTCCGTGCTGGCCGTCGGGGCGGCGGCCGATCCGGCGGACGGTCGCCGCGTCGATGCCGTGGGTGACGAAGTCGGAGAGGCCCCGGCCCTCCTCGTCGACGACGCCGATGGCGGCGTAGCGGGCGTCGGCGAGTGCGGCGGCGGTCTCGCAGATGCGGTCCAGGGTGGAGTGGAGTTCCAGGCCGGTGCCGACCGAGCGCATGGCTTCGAGGAGTTGGGGGACGCGGGCGGTCAGTTCGGAGGACAGGCCCTGGAGGCCGTGGGGGACGGCGCTCGCGGAGTCGGCCGTGCCGGGACCGTCGGCGGTCCCGGACGGCTCCCTGGGGGTACGCGGGGACTGCGGGCCCGGCGGCCGCTGTGGCTCCTGCGCGTCCTTCGGTGCGGGCACGGTCATGACCTTGAGCCTAGTAATACCTATTTGGGGAGGAAAGTCGGCCGCACCCGGCTCTCCTCCGGTACCGGGTGCGGCCGCCCGCTCAGCCCGCGACCAGTGCCCCACCCCGCCGGGCCGGCGCCGCCGACGGGTCCGTCAGCCGGTCCGCCGCCCGTTCCCGTTCCAGCATCCGCCGCAGCGGCCCGTCCACCGTGCTCAGCTCGGCGTACGAACCGCGCTGCACCGCCCGCCCGTCCGCCAGGACGACGACCTCGTCCACCGTGTCGAGCCCCCGCAGCCGATGGGTGATCAGTACGGTCGCCCCGCCCCGGGCCGTCCGGCCCTCGCTCGCCGCCAGCAGATCGGCGGTCAGCGCGTCGGCGGTCGCCAGGTCCAGGTGTTCGGCGGGTTCGTCCAGGACCAGGACGGGGAAGTCCGCGAGGAGCGCGCGGGCCAGGGCGAGCCGCTGCCGCTGGCCGCCGGAGAGCCGGGCGCCGTGCTCACCGATGTGGGTGTCCAGTCCTGCGGGCAGTCCGTCGACCCACTCCAGCAGCCTGGCCTGGGCCAGCGCGTCCCGCAGCTCCTCCTCGCCGGCCCCCGGCCGGGCGATCCGCAGATTCTCCCGGATCGAGCTGTCGAAGAGGTGGGCGTCCTGGGCGCAGAGCCCCACCAGCGAGCGGACCGTGTCTCCGGTCTGCTCCCCGGCGGGGACGCCGCCGACGGTGTAGGTGCCGGCGTCCACGTCCAGGAAGCGCAGCAGCACCTGGGCGAGCGTCGTCTTCCCGGAGCCCGACGTCCCGACGACCGCGATCCTGCTGCCGGCCGTCAGCGTCAGATCCAGCCCGGCGAGGGCGTCCCGTTCGGCTCCCGCGTACCGGGCGCGCACCCCCCGCAGCTCGACGGGGAAGGCCGTCGCGGGCGCCGGTGCCGGGTGCTCCGGCTCCGGTACGGGTACGGGGGCGTCCAGCACCTCGTACACCCGCTCGGCGCTGCGGCGGACCCGCTGCCGGTAGCGGACGGCGAGCGGCAGCCCGGTGACCGCCTCGAAGGCGGCGAGCGGGGTGAGCACCACGACCGCGAGCGCCACCCCGGCGAGCCGGCCGTCCGCCACCGCCTGGACGCCGGCGAAGGCGGTGAGGACGACGGTCAGCCCGCAGACGAGGGTGGTGAGTCCGCTGCCGAGTGCGGTGGCGGCCGCTCCGCGCGCGGCGATCCGGGTGAGCCGGGTGTCGGCCTCGCGGGCGCCTTCCTCGCGGGCGGGCATCGCGCCGGCGACGGTGAGTTCGGCCGTACCGCGCAGCAGGTCCACCAGGCGGGCGGCGAGTTCGCCGCGGGCCGGGGCGAGCCGGAGTTCGGCGCGGCGGGCGACGGCCCCGCTGAGCAGCGGCACCCCCACCCCCGCGAGCAGCAGTCCGGCGGCGAGCAGCGCGCCGGCCTCGGGGAGCAGCCAGGCGGTGAAGCCGACGGACGCGGCGCTCACCGCCACGGCCGCGCCGACGGGCAGCAGCCAGCGCAGCCAGTAGTCCTGGAGGGCGTCGACGTCGTGGACCAGCCGGGAGAGCAGATCGCCGCGCCGGCTGCGGCGCAGTCCGGCGGGGGAGATCCGCTCCAGCCGGCGGTAGGCGGCGACCCGCAGTTCGGCGAGGGTCCGCAGCACCGCGTCGTGGGAGACCAGCCGCTCGGCGTAGCGGAAGACGGCACGGCCGATGCCGAAGGCGCGGGTCGCGGTGACGGCCATCATCAGATAGAGCACGGGCGGCTGTTCGGAGGCCCGGGAGATCAGATAGCCGGAGACCGCCATGAGTCCGACGGCCGAGCCGAGGGCGAGGGTGCCGAGGAGGAGTGCCAGCGCGTACCGGCCGCGCTGGGAGCGGGCGGCCTCCCGGACCCGGGTGAGTGCCGGGACGGCCGCCGGGGTTCCCGCCGGAGCCGGGGTGTCGGCGGGCTCCGGGGGCAGGGCTCCGGCCGCCGCCCAGATGTCCTCGAATGCGGCGAGGTCGTCGTCCCCGCTCCGGACCGTCCCGGGCACGGTCTCGGAGACGGTGTCGGGGCCGGTGCCGGTCGTGGTCCGGGTCAGGGTGACCACCCGGTCGGCGACCGCGAGCAGCGCGGGCCGGTGCACCACGAGCAGGACGGTCCGTCCCGCCGACAGCCTCCGTACCGTCTCGACGAGTCCGGCCTCGGTCTCCCCGTCCAGGGCCGCCGTCGGCTCGTCCAGGAGCAGGATCGGCCGGTCGGCGAGGAAGGCGCGGGCCAGGGCGAGCCGCTGGCGCTGGCCGGCGGAGAGCCCGGCGCCGTCCTCGCCCAGCGGTGTTTCCACGCCCTGCGGGAGGGCGGCGACGAATTCCTGTGCCCCGGCGTCCCGCAGTGCGGCCCGTACGGCGTCGTCGTCGGCGTCCGGCCGGGCGAGGCGGACGTTGTCGGCGACCGTCCCGGCGAAGAGGTACGGGCGCTGGGGCACCCACGCGATCCGCTCGTGCCAGCGAGCCGGGTCGAGGTCCCCGAGGTCGGTGCCGCCGATCCGGATCCGGCCCTCGCTGGGAGCGGTGAAGCCGAGGACGACATCGAGGAGGGTGGATTTGCCGATGCCGCTGGGTCCGACGAGGGCGACGGTCTCGCCCGGTTCGACGGTCAGTGAGGTGGTGTCCAGGGAGGGTTCGGCGCGGCCGGGGTGGCGGACGGTGACGTTGTCGAGTGCGATCCGGGCCCGCGCGGGCACCGGGGCACCGCCCCGGGCCGGGGGCGGGGTCTCCAGGACGGTGAAGATCTCCTCGGCGGCGGCGAGCCCTTCGGCGGCCGCGTGGTACTGGGTTCCGACCATCCGGATCGGCAGATACGCCTCCGGGGCGAGGATCAGGATGACCAGCCCGGTGTAGAGGTCCATGCCGCCGTGGACCAGCCGCATGCCGATGGTGACCGCGACCAGGGCGACGGAGAGGGTGGAGAGCAGTTCCAGGGCGAAGGAGGAGATGAAGGCGATCCGCAGGGTGCGCATCGTGGCGCGGCGGTACTCCGCGGTGATGGAGCGGATCGACTCGGCCTGTGCCTTGGCGCGGCCGAAGACCTTGAGGGTGGGCAGCCCCGCGACCACGTCGAGGAAGTGGCCCGACAGCCGGGAGAGCAGCCGCCACTGACGGTCCATCCGGTTCTGGGTGGCCCAGCCGATGAGCACCATGAAGACCGGGATCAGCGGCAGGGTGCCCACGATGATCGCGGCGGAGACCCAGTCCTCGGTGACGATCCGGGCCAGTACCGCCACGGGGACGACCACGGCGAGGCCGAGTTGCGGCAGATAGCGCGCGAAGTAGTCGTCCAGGGCGTCGATGCCCCGGGTGGCGAGGGCGACCAGGGAGCCGGTGCGCTGGGTGCTCAGATATCCGGGACCCAGCTCGGCCGTCCGGGCCAGGAGCTTGGCCCGCAGTTCGGACTTGACCGCCGCGCTGGCGCGGTGCGCGGCGAGTTCGGTGAGCCAGGAGACCCCGGCCCGGCCCACCGCGACGACCGCCAGCCAGATCAGCGGGGTCAGCAGAGCGCTGCCGGTCAGACCGCGCTCGAAGGCTCCGACCACCACTTCGGCGATCAGCATCGCCTGAGCGACGACCAGCGCCGCTCCGACCAGTCCGAGGAGCACCACCGCGAGCAGGAAGCGACGGGTGGAACGGGCGTAACGGAGCAGACGCGGGTCGATCGGTTTCACGTGAAACATCCCCTGCCGGTCAGTGGGCGTCGGCGATGTGCTGGGTGCCGATCCGCTTGCGGAACACCCAGTACGTCCAGCCCTGGTAGAGCAGGACGACGGGGGTGGCGATCCCGGCGCACCAGGTCATGATCTTGAGCGTGTACGGGGTCGACGACGCGTTGACGACCGTGAGGCTCCAGGCGTCGTCGAGCGACGACGGCATGACGTTCGGGAAGAGCGTCAGGAAGAGCATGGCCACGGCGGCGACGATCGTGACCCCGGAGAAGGCGAAGGACCAGCCTTCCCGCCCGGCCCGGATCGCGCCGATCGCCGCGACCAGCGACACCACCGCGACGACCAGGGCGGCCAGGCTGGCGGCGTCACCGCGCATCGCCTGGGTCCAGCCGAGGAAGCCCAGCGCCAGCAGGGCGGTGAGCAGCCCCACCCGCAGCGCCAGCGCACGGGCCCGGGTGCGGATGTCCCCCACGGTCTTCAGCGCGACGAAGACGGTGCCGTGGAAGGTGAAGAGGGCGAGGGTGACCAGTCCGCCGAGGATCGAGTAGACGTTGACCAGATCGAGCACATTGCCGACGTATTCCTTCTGGGCGTCGATCTTCACCCCGCGCACGATATTGCCGAAGACCACACCCCAGAGGAACGCGGGAATCAGCGAGGTCCAGAAGATCGCGTTCTCCCAGTTCCGCTGCCACTGCTCCTCGGGCCGCTTATGGCGGTATTCGAAGGAGACCCCGCGCACGATCAGGGAGATCAGGATCACCAGCAGCGGCAGATAGAAGCCGGAGAAGAGGGTGGCGTACCAGTCGGGGAAGGCGGCGAAGGTGGCGCCGGCGGCCGAGAGCAGCCAGACCTCGTTGCCGTCCCAGACCGGCCCGATGGTGTTGATCAGTACCCGCCGCTCCTTGCGGTCGCGGGCGAGCAGCTTGGTCAGGACCCCGACCCCGAAGTCGAAGCCCTCCAGGAAGAAGTACCCGGTCCACAGGACCGCGATGAGAACGAACCAGACGTCGTGGAGTTCCATGCCTCAGCTCCTCGGGGCCTCAGTAGGAGAAGGCCATCGGGCGGTCGGCGTCACGGTCGTCGCCGCCGATCTTGGTGGGCGGATTGAGGTCGGCCTCGGTCAGCTCGGGCGGGCCCAGCTTCACGTACTTGACCATCAGCTTGAACTCGATGACGGCGAGGATCGCGTAGAGCGAGGTGAAGATGATCATCGAGGTGAGCACCTCGCCCTGGGAGACCCCGGGGGAGACGGCGTCCTTGGTGCGCAGCACTCCGTACACCACCCACGGCTGCCGTCCCATCTCGGTGAAGATCCAGCCCCAGGAGGTGGCGATCAGCGGGAAGGTCATGGTCCAGAGGGCGACGATCCAGTACCAGCGGCTGAAGCGGGCGCCGAGCGGCTTGCGGAAGAGGACCAGATGCGGGACCTCGTCCTCGCCGGTCCGCAGCGCCGGTGGCAGCAGGAACCTCTTGCGGGTGAGCCAGAGACCGAGCATGCCGATGGCCAGCGACGCCATGCCGAAGCCGATCATCCAGCGGAAGCCCCAGTAGGCGACGGGGATGTTGGGCCGGTAGTCGCCCGGTCCGTACTTCTCCTGCTCGGCCTTGTTGACGTCGTTGATTCCGGGGACGTACGAGTCGAAGTCACCGTTGGCGAGGAAGGACAGTATCCCGGGGATCTCCAGGGCGACGGTGTTGTGCCCCTTGTCCACATCGCCGTAGGCGAAGAGCGAGAACGGCGCGGGCGCCTCGCCGTCCCACAGGGCCTCGGCGGCGGCCATCTTCATCGGCTGCTGCCGGAACATGACCTTGCCGAGCACATCGCCGCTGACGGCGGTGAGCAGCCCGGAGACGATCACCGTGACCAGGCCGAGCCGCAGCGAGCTGCGCATCACGGGGATGTGCTTCTTGCGGGCCAGGTGGTAGGCGGCGATGCCGACCATGAACGCGCCACCGACGAGGAAGGCGGCGGTGATGGTGTGGAAGAACTGGGCGAGCGCGGTGTCCTGCGTGAGCACCCGCCAGAAGTCGGTCAGCTCGGCGCGGCCGCGCTCCTCGTTGATGCGGTAGCCGACGGGGTGCTGCATCCAGGAGTTGGCCGCCAGGATGAAGTACGCGGAGAGGATGGTTCCGATGGAGACCATCCAGATGCAGGCGAGATGGATCCGCTTCGGCAGCTTGTCCCAGCCGAAGATCCACAGGCCGATGAAGGTGGACTCGAAGAAGAACGCGATCAGAGCCTCGAAGGCGAGCGGCGCTCCGAAGATGTCACCGACGAAGCGGGAGTAGTCCGACCAGTTCATGCCGAACTGGAACTCCTGCACGATGCCGGTGACGACACCCATGGCGATGTTGATCAGGAAGAGCTTGCCCCAGAACTTCGTCGCCTTGAGGTACTTCTCCTTCTCCGTTCGCACCCACGCGGTCTGGAGCCCCGCGGTCAGCGCCGCGAGGGAGATCGTCAGTGGGACGAAGAGAAAGTGGTAGACGGTGGTGATGCCGAACTGCCATCGCGCCAAGGTCTCCGGCGCCAGAGCCAAGTCCACGTCGTCATCTCCTTACATCGACGAGGTCGAGCGGCAGTTTGCCTGATTAATCCCAGCAATCACGGGACGAACAGGGACACGCTTGTGAACGCGTTCACATTCACAAGCAATTATGTCTCATACCGAATCCACCAGGATGACCGGGGGTGCCCCTTCGCGGCGGCTTCCGGAGGAGGACAATGCGCCCCTGCGGCGGGCCGCACGGGGGCGGACGCGAGGACGGACACGAGGCCGACAGGGGGACGACAGGGGGACGGACATGGCACTGCCCCGGACCGGATGATTCCGGTCCGGGGCAGCAGCTCTTGATCGACGAGGGCCGGCCCGGACCCGGGCGGCGGCCGGCCCGGCCAGGAGCCCGGCGGCGATCGGACAGCGGCCGAACAGCGGTCGGCGACACCCGGCGGCACTCGGCGACGGTCGGACGGCGCCGGGTCAGCGGCCCCCGGAGCCGCTACAGCTCCTTGCGGAACGCTCCGGCCGTCCGCAGCAGGAGGTCATTGGCCTCCTCCTCGCCGATGGTGATCCGCACGCCCTCCCCCGGGAAGGGCCGCACCGTCACCCCCGCCGCGTCGCACACGGCGGCGAAGTCGGCCGTCCGCTCGCCCAGCCGCAGCCAGACGAAGTTGGCCTGGGTCTCCGGCACCGTCCACCCCTGGGCGACCAGCCCCTCGTACACCCGGGCCCGCTCGCAGACCAGGGACCCGACCCGGCCGAGCAGCTCGTCCTCGGCCCGCAGCGAGGCCACGGCCGCGTCCTGGGCCAGCTGGCTCACCCCGAAGGGCACCGCCGTCTTCCGCAGCGCGGCGGCCACCGGCGGGTGGGCGACCGCGAAGCCGACCCGCAGCCCCGCCAGCCCGTACGCCTTGGAGAAGGTGCGCAGCACGGCCACGTTGGGGCGGTCCCGGTAGATCTCGATCCCGTCCGGCACATCGAGGTCGCGGTTGAACTCCCGGTAGGCCTCGTCCAGCACCACCAGCACATCGGAGGGCACCCGGTCGAGGAACCGCTCCAGCTCCGCCCGCCGGACCACGGTGCCGGTGGGGTTGTTGGGGTTGCAGACGAAGATCAGCCGGGTCCGGTCGGTGATCGCGCCGGCCATCGCGTCCAGGTCGTGGGCCTCCCCGGCGGTCAGCGGCACCTGGACCGAGCGGGCCCCGCTGATCTGGGCGATGATCGGGTACGCCTCGAAGGAGCGCCAGGCGTACATCACCTCGTCCCCCGGGCCCGAGGTGGCCTGGACCAGCTGCTGGGCGACGCCCACCGACCCCGTACCCGTGGCCAGATGCTCCACCGGTACGCCGAAACGGTCCGCCAGTTCGTTCATCAGACCGGTGCAGGCCATGTCGGGGTAACGGTTGAAGGCATGGGCGGCGGCGACGGCGCTCTCCAGCACCCCCGGCAGCGGCGGATAGGGGTTCTCGTTGGACGAGAGCTTGTAGGCGACGGGGCCGTCCGCCGCCGCGGGCCTGCCCGGCTTGTAGGTGGGAATGCCGTCCAGCTCGGCGCGCAGCCTGGGGCTCGTCTCGCTCACCGCGGGTCCTCCTCGACCATCGACCATCGTCCTGTTGACCTCTTGACCTGCCGGACGCCGCGCCACCCCTGGCGGCACGGCCCCCGCTTCGGCACGCCCGAGAACGGAATCCGGCACCGGACGGCATCCGGAACCCGCCTTCCCGTGCCAATACTCCTCACCTTAAGAGGATTCTCTTCGGCCGCGTATGGGCCGGGAAAAAATATGGGGGCGCCCGCCGCCATGGCGCACGCCGGTGGCTCACTCCGTGGCGCGCATCCCCCGTAGAGGTGAGTTGAGACCTCTCCGAGACATCCAACATCCAGCAGCTCTATGCCGTCGAACACCCCACTCACTATAGATGTAGGGGTCAACTCCTTTATTTTCCAAGGCAGTTAATGCGTTATGATCATGCAGAAACGTGCCTGTCAACGAGTGAATATGCGACCGGGCCAACCCCCCGCGCGAGCCCTACTATCGGCTCGCCATGACAGCAGCAGGGAAGCACCAGGTGAGCCGGACGGATACATCCCGCCGGGGCAGCCGGCAAGGTCGGGCGGGCATCCGAGACGTCGCCGCCGCAGCCGGTGTCTCCATCACGACTGTCTCCGACGCGCTCAACGGGAAAGGCCGGCTCCCGGACGCCACACGCCGCCATGTCCGCGAGGTCGCCGACCGGCTGGGCTACCGCCCGTCCGCAGCGGCCCGTACCCTCCGTACCGGTAAATCGGGGCTCATCGGCCTGACCGTGACCACGTACGGGGATGAACCTTTCACCTTCACGGAGTTCGCCTACTTCGCCGAAATGGCCAGAGCGGCGACCTCCGCGGCGCTGGCCCGGGGCTACGCGCTGGTGATTCTCCCCGCCACCTCACGGCACGACGTCTGGTCCAATGTGGCCCTCGACGGCACGATCGTCATCGACCCCTCCGACCACGACCCGGTTGTCACCGAGCTGGTCCGCCAGGGCCTTCCCGTGGTCTCCGACGGGCGCCCCGCCGGCACCCTGCCGGTGACCGCCTGGGTGGACAACGACCACGAGGCCGCCGTCCTCGATCTCCTCGACCATCTCGCCGACGCCGGGGCCCGCCGCATCGGGCTGCTCACCGGAACCACGACCGACACCTACACCCGTCTCTCCACCACGGCGTATCTCCGCTGGTGCGAACGAGTGGGCCAGGACCCCGTCTACGAGTCCTACCCGGCGCACGACCCCTGCGCCGGGGCCGTGGCCGCCGATCGGCTGCTGGCCCGCCCGGACCGTCCGGACGCCGTCTACGGCCTCTTCGACCCCAACGGCACCGACCTGCTGGCCGCCGCCCGCCGGTACGGCCTGCGGGTCCCCGACGATCTGCTGCTCGTCTGTTGCAGCGAGTCCACGGTGTACGCGACCACCGAGCCGCCCATCACCACGCTCTCGCTCAAGCCGCGCCGCATCGGGACGGCCGTGGTCCAGCTCCTCATCGACGCCATCGAGGGCATCGACGAGGACCGTCCGGTCGAGCAGGTGATACCGACCGAGCTGATTGTCCGGACCTCGTCCCAGCGCCGCTCGCCGAGGACCACGGTGAGCCCCCCTCGGTCGCCCGCACCGGACTAGACCTCATCAATCAGGACGAAACAGCCGACGCATCAGGGGTACGGTCCGATTCACCACCCCTGGTGCGTCACAGAGCGCGGACCTCATTCCTATGATGGGCGCACGACACCGCGGACCACCCCGACCAGGCTGGGCCGAGAGGTGAACGGCGGCGCGACGGTGGTGGAGGGGTCGATGACTCAGGGGGCCGGTCAGGGACCCGTGGTGCGGACGGCGACAGGGCGCGACTTCCGCGTTCCGCCCTATGCGCAGGTGCCCGTGCAGTCCGAGACGGCCCCACAGCCGCCGTCGGAGACGCCCCGGCAGCAGGAGCCCTACGAGCCCCACCCCGCACACCCGCACCAGCCTCCGCACCCGCACCAGGGCACCGACCAGCAGGCCGCCCCGCCGGCCGCGCCCGCTTCCGTGCCCGCGCCCTCTTCCTCCTCCTCGCCCACGCTCCAGCTCTCGACCGCCCACCTGGCGGAGCAGCCCGCCGCCGCCGCGTACCCCCCGCCCCCGGCGCTGCCGCCGGAGCCGCCGCACCACCTCCCGCCGCCGCCGGGCGAACCGCCGCACCACCCGGCCGCGCCGCCCGTACCCTCGCACCTCCCCTCGAACCACCCGGGTCAGCCGGGTCAGCCGGGTCAGCCGGGTCAGCCGGAGCACCCCGCTCACCCCGGTCACTCCACCCACCCCGGCAACGCCGTACCGGAGCATGAGCTGCCCGAGGGCTACACCCCCACGGAGCGCGACCTTCCGATCATTGGCCGCGGCGAGCCCGGTGATCTCCGGGCCCGGCTCATCCCCGACGGCTCCGACGCCCCCGACGGCCTCGGCCCCCTCTATGTGGTCGGCGACGTGCACGGCTATCTGGACGAGCTGATCGGCGCCCTCACCGCCCAGGGCCTCATCGACGCCGAAGGCCACTGGGCCGCCGGCAACGCCCGCCTCTGGTTCCTCGGCGACTTCACCGACCGGGGACCCGACGGCATCGGCGTCATCGACCTGGTGATGCGGCTCTCCGCCGAGGCCGCCGCCGCCGGTGGCTACTGCAAGGCCCTCATGGGCAACCACGAACTGCTGCTCCTCGGCGCCAAGCGGTTCGGTGACACCCCGGTCAACTCCGGCGCCGGCACCGCCACCTTCCAGGCCGCCTGGCTGCTCAACGGCGGCCAGAAGTACGACATGGACCGGCTCCAGGACGTGCACATCCAGTGGATGTCCCGGCTCGACGCGATCGTCGAGGAGGACCGCCATCTGCTCCTGCACTCCGACACCACGGCCTACCTCGAATACGGCGAGACCGTCGAGGACGTCAACGACACCGTCCACGAGATCCTCAACCGCAACGACGCCGACGAGTACTGGGACCTCTTCCGGAAGTTCACCAAGCGGTTCGCCTTCCGCGACGAGACGGGCCCGCTGGCCGTCCGCGAACTCCTCACCACCTACGGGGGCGAGCGCGTCGTCCACGGCCACAGCCCCATCCCGTATCTGACGGGCGAGGTCGGCACCGAGGACGGCGAGGACGGCGAGCGCCCGGTGGTCGACGGGCCGCATGTCTACGCGGACGGACTGGCCATCGCCATGGACGGCGGCGTGACCATGGCCGGAAAGCTTCTTGTCGCCCAGCTGCCCCTGTCCCGCTGATCGCCGCAGCCATACGGCCCAGAGCACCTTTTTTACTGAAAACCCCTGTCTTCGGCGCCTGTTACCGCCGTACCATCGGACCATCCTTAGCAGGCTCTCTTCCGTTACGGGTCCATCACCCCGTGTTATTGGGGCAGTTCGGCCCGACGGCGCATCGGGGGACGCGCATGGGAAGCGCTCCGCACCTGCCGGCCGAGGACCGCGCGGAGTTCGAGCGCGTCCTCGACGAGACACTGCGCAACGCCCAGGAGCAACCGGATCTGGCCACCCTGGGAGACCGCCTCGACGCGGCGCAGCTCCGGACCATGGCACTGGACTCGATCGCCCTGATCAGCAGGGCGGCGGCCGCGGAGTACGAGCGCTACGCGGAGGTCCGCGCGCTGCCGCGCGCGTCGGGTTCCACCGGCGCATGCCGAGACGCACACCCAGGCGGACGGGCAGATGGACCACCGGGTGGAGGCGGGGACGGCGGCCGGGTGACGGACGCGGGCGCACCGGGACGACCGGGGGCCGGCGCCGGATTCCTGGCCGTGGTCACCGTCCTGGCGCCGGTGCTCGCCGCGACAGCGACGCTGATCTTCCTCTTCGTTGGCCATCTGCTCGGACTCCTCGAACCCCCGCCGGCCTTCGCCACCAGCCTGATCGCGGCGGGCTGGTTCTTCGCGGCGCTGACGGCCGCCACACTGCTCGCCGCGGCCGCCGGACTGCTGGCCACCGCCCTGCGCGACAGGGCGGCCCGGATCCCCTCACATGCCCCAGGGCCGGCGTCGGAACCGGAGCCGGCCCCGGTTCCGATGCCGACCGACGCGCCGGCCGCCGGGCTCCCGGACGAGATCGCCCGCGCCCGGGAGGCCTGGCGGCACGCCCTGCTGGAGCGCGGGATCATGCCCTTCCTCCGCTCGGCGCTGGCCGACCCCGGCATCAGCGCACCAGGCCCCTCCGGTCCCGGCCCCGGCGCCCCGGGGCCGGGCCACCGGGGCTGACCAGACCCGTATCCGGCGGGCGCGGCCCGTCAGTCGGCGATCGGCAGATAGACCCGATTGCCCGCCTCGGCGAACTCCCGCGACTTCTCCGCCATCCCCTCCGCGATCTCCTCCGCCGTACCGCCGTGCCGGTTCCGGATGTCCTGGGAGATCTTCATCGAACAGAACTTCGGACCGCACATCGAGCAGAAGTGCGCGGTCTTCGCCGGTTCGGCGGGCAGCGTCTCGTCGTGGAACTCCCGCGCCGTCTCCGGGTCGAGCGCCAGATTGAACTGGTCCTCCCAGCGGAACTCGAAGCGCGCGTCGGAGAGGGCGTCGTCCCACTCCTGCGCCCCCGGGTGTCCCTTGGCGAGATCGGCCGCGTGCGCCGCGATCTTGTACGTGATGACGCCCGTCTTCACATCGTCCCGGTTCGGCAGCCCCAGGTGCTCCTTGGGCGTGACGTAGCAGAGCATCGCCGTGCCCCACCACGCGATCATCGCGGCGCCGATGCCGGAGGTGATGTGGTCGTACGCCGGGGCCACGTCCGTGGTGAGCGGGCCGAGCGTGTAGAACGGCGCCTCCTCGCAGATCTCCTGCTGGAGGTCGATGTTCTCCTTGATCTTGTGCATCGGGACATGGCCGGGGCCCTCGATCATCGTCTGCACCTCGTGGCGCTTGGCGATCCGGTTCAGCTCCCCGAGCGTCCGCAACTCCGCGAACTGCGCCTCGTCGTTGGCGTCCGCGATCGACCCCGGCCGCAGCCCGTCACCGAGCGAGTAGGTGACGTCGTACGCGGCGAGGATCTCGCACAGCTCCTCGAAGTGCTCGTAGAGGAAGGACTCGCGGTGGTGGGCCAGACACCAGGCCGCCATGATCGAGCCGCCCCGGGAGACGATCCCGGTCTTGCGGCGCGCGGTGAGCGGGACGTACGCGAGGCGCACCCCGGCGTGCACCGTCATGTAGTCGACGCCCTGTTCGGCCTGCTCGATGACGGTGTCCTTGTAGATCTCCCAGTTCAGCTCCTCGGCCCTGCCGTCGACCTTCTCCAGCGCCTGGTAGAGCGGGACGGTCCCGATCGGCACCGGGGAGTTGCGCAGCACCCACTCGCGGGTGGTGTGGATGTTGCGGCCGGTCGAGAGGTCCATGACCGTGTCCGCGCCCCAGCGGGTCGCCCAGGTCATCTTCTCGACCTCCTCCTCGATGGAGGAGGTGACCGCCGAGTTGCCGATATTGGCGTTGACCTTCACCAGGAAACGCTTCCCGATGATCATCGGCTCGATCTCGGGGTGGTTCACATTGGCGGGCAGCACCGCACGGCCCGCGGCGATCTCCTCCCGGACGACCTCGGGGTCGACGTTCTCCCGGATCGCGACGAACTCCATCTCCGGGGTGATCTCGCCCCGGCGTGCATAGGCGAGCTGGGTCACCGCGCGGCCGTCGCGGCCCCGGCGCGGCTGGCGCGGGCGGCCGGGGAAGACAGCGTCGAGATTGCGCAGCCCGCCCCGGGGGGACGTGTGCTTGATGCCGTCGTCCTCGGGGCGCACGGGACGGCCGGCGTACTCCTCGGTGTCGCCCCGGCCGATGATCCAGTTCTCCCGGAGCGGTGCGAGTCCGCGCCGTACGTCGGTCTCGATCGTGGGATCGGTGTACGGGCCGGATGTGTCGTACAGCGTCACATCCCGGCCGTTGGTGAGGTGCACCTGCCGTACGGGCACCCTGAGGTCGGGGCGGGGGCCCTCGACATACCCCTTGTGCCAGCCCGGCGTGCGCCCGTCGCCGTCGGACGGCTGGTCGGCGGCGCGCGTGTGTGCATCCTGAACGGTCATGAGACCTACTCCCTACGCCGGCATTACCCGGTAACAGGTTCGGCGGTCGACGCAGCGGTGTCCGCAGTCGGCGTACTGGCCCGGCCAGTCGGCTCCTGCGGAGGTCAGCGCCCTCTCAGCCCGGTGCTCCGAGCTCCCGCGTGTGCAAAGGTGCCACCACGCTAGCGTCCCCGCTGGCGTGCTGAACAGAGGCCCCCCGCCGTTCTTGCGATGATCGGTCGGTGACCTCTTCGCCGCACGACCCCCAGCAGGAGTACGCTCCTCCGCTGCCGCCCGGTCCACCGGGGCCGTCCGCGCCCGGCCACCACCACAGCCACGGCCACGGAACCGCGCACGAATCCGCGGGCCATGACCCCGGGCCCGGCCACGGACATGCGCCCGGCCACGGCCACGGACATGGGCATACGCACAGCCATGGGCCCGCCGCTCCCGTCTCCCGGCATCTGCGCCGGGTGATCGCCGCCGTGCTGATCCCCTTCGCCGCCGCGGTCGTCGTGGGGCTGGCCGTGCTCTGGCCCGGCTCGGCACCCGCCCATGAACGCACCGGTGTCGGCTTCGACCGGCAGACGGAGAGCGCCGTGGTGACCGCGGTCGAGCGGATCGACTGCGCGAGCGTGAACGCCGGTCAGGTGCCGCCGACCGAGACGATCGACACCCCGCAGGGCCGTGAGGCGGCCGCCCGGCAGCAGGGCACATGCGGCAAGGCCCGGATCGAGGTCACCAGCGGGGAGAACAAGGGGCGGACCTTCAACGAGATCGTCCAGCCCGACGCACCGCGCCAGTTGACGCAGGATCAGAAGGTCGTGGTGGCGTACGCGCCGGACGCCCCCCGGGAACTCCAGTACGCCGTGATCGACATCGAGCGCACGGTCCCGATGGCGCTGCTGGCCGCGATCTTCGCGCTCGCCGTGGTCCTGGTGGGACGGATGCGCGGCGTGATGGCGCTGGTCGCGCTGGTGGCCTCCTTCGCCGTACTGACCTTCTTCATCCTGCCCGCGATCCTGGACGGCGCCAATCCGCTGCTCGTCGCGGTGGTCGGGGCGAGCGCGATCATGCTCATCGCGCTCTATCTCTGCCACGGTCTGACCGCGCGGACCTCGGTCGCGGTCCTCGGCACCCTGGTCTCGCTGATGCTGATCGGCCTGCTGGGCTCGGTCTTCATCGACTGGGCGGCGCTCTCCGGCAACACCGACGACAACACCGGTCTCATCCATGGTCTCTATCCCGGGATCGACATGAGCGGTCTGCTGCTCGCCGGGGTGATCATCGGCTCCCTCGGGGTGCTGGACGATGTGACGGTCACCCAGACCTCGGCCGTCTGGGAGCTGCACCAGGCGGATCCGCGCATGGGGCCGCGGGCGCTGTACCGCGCGGGCATCCGGATCGGCCG
This sequence comes from Streptomyces yaizuensis, assembly GCF_034961445.1. Classification (NCBI taxonomy): domain Bacteria; kingdom Bacillati; phylum Actinomycetota; class Actinomycetes; order Kitasatosporales; family Streptomycetaceae; genus Streptomyces; species Streptomyces yaizuensis. The sequence continues at coordinate 374,793 of NZ_BSBI01000008.1, read as the reverse complement.
GGACCATATCGCGTCGGTGGTCAACACCCTGGTCCTGGCCTACGCGGGCGCCGCGCTGCCGCTGCTGCTGCTGTTCTCCGTGGCCCAGAGCGACATGGGCTCCGTCGCGGGCAGCGAGGTGGTGGCGACGGAGATCGTACGGACCCTCATCGGCTCCATCGGCCTGGTGGCCTCCGTGCCGGTGACGACGGCGCTGGCCGCGCTGGTCGTCTCCGCCGACCGCTCACCGGCCTCCGGGGTGGCGCAGAACGGCCCGCCGGGCGGCGGTGCGGCCACGGCCGCGCACCAGCCGTCCGGGGCAGGACCCGGCGGGACGGTGCCGGGGCAGCCGCCGGTCCGGGACGTACCCGGCCGCTCCCCGGGCGCCGGCCTCGGCGGAATGGTGCCGGGCCTGGGCGGCAAGGGCCGCCGCCGCAAACGCTAGGGCCTCTCGTTTGGATCTTGCCGGGGTGCCGATCAGCCCGCGTTCTCCTCCGCCTCCGCGAGGATGTCGCTCAGCGCGGAGTCGAGGTCGCCCTCGCAGTCCCCGTACTTCTGCTCGTCCCCCAGGGGCACCAGCCGGTCGGTGCGGTCGAGAAAGGCCACGACCGGAGCGGACCCGACCAGGAAGAACGCCCGCTCCTGCCCCACCTGGAGCCGGATGCCGAGGTCGGCACGGCGGCCCGGGCCGGTCGGCCCGATGTGGACATCTCCGTCCCCGGTGGGCCCGGCCACTCCGCCCACCAGGAGATCGCGGCTGAACGCCCAGGTCACCGGCGTGTCCCCGGGGAGATGAAAGGTCATTCGCACGGCGTAGGGGTCATCCGTCTCGTACCGCAGTTCCACCGGAATCCGGAACGACAACTCCTCGGAGACAAGGAAGTTCATCTGGACCTCGGCCTGGACCGACTCGCGCATCATGTACCCCGCGGTGAATGAAGGCTGCTGAAAGTCTGTCGAAAAAGGCCAGGAACGATCCACCCGACCCTCAGCCGCCATCGTGCTGCAATCCCACGGGAGACTACAAGGAGTGATTTTTCAGATACTGATAGAGAAAAATCCTGGCGTTCCGTGACCGACTGTAGGCATCGGTTGGCGTGGCCGGTCCGATGAGCCGCGATCATTCGGTCATCCGGCTCTCCGCTCACCCCGGCCGCCGCGACCACCCATGACGCACGGGCCCCACGGCGCCGGCCGGGATCACACGGTCAGGCAGTCGCGCAGGGCCCCGCACCCGGCCCCGCCCACGGCCAGCCGGCCGACGGCGCCACCGAGGACGAAGACCCCCTTCTCCCGGCGCAGATATCCCTCATGGGTCAGGGTGCGCAGCAGGTGGTAGGCGGTGGGCAGGGGAATGCCCGCTTCCCGGGCGAGCTGTTTGGCGGGGGCTCCGTCCGGGTGCGCGGCGGCGGCCTCCAGCAGCCTCAGGGCCCGCCGCACCGAGCCGATCAGTGTCGGGGCGGCGGCAGCACGTGTCTCTGTGGCCAAAGATCACCCCTGGGCGTGGTGACGGGCGCTCGGCCCGCCCGCGGGGGCCTCCCCCGCGTACCCGTCGCCGACGGCCCCGACTGCTGTCCCGGGGGCGGGACGGGGTCGTGGCGGCGGCCTGTCACTGTAACGGCCTTCCCCGGGGCGGGAGCGGCCCGGTCAGGAGGGGTTCCCTCAGCCGGGTGAAGAGTCGTACCGGTGGCATCTACCACTCCTTCCGCGAGTTCGACGCCGGTATGAACTTCCGTACGACATAGACGATTCCGGCGATGAACGCGACCAGGATCAGCGCCCGGAAGAGCAGGGCGATCACAAAGCCGACCACGTTCGCGATCAGCCCGCCGAAGACGGCGAGGAGGAGCAGGGGCAGCACGACCCACTTCACCCACCACGGCAGGCCCGCGAAACGCTCCCGAACAGACATGGCCCCGACCTCTCTCCTGCGACTCTCCTGCGACGGACCCGGCCCTCGGCGGCGCTCTGGGTCATGTCTCGATGCTAGGCAGGCGGCGGCTCGAACGGGGGTCCGTCACCCCTTGAACTCCCCTGAGCGTTCCCCTAGGGAATACGGGGTCCGTCCGGGCCGGATCTCGGGGTGCGCGGACCGGGCCGTTCAGTCCTCCGGGGGCGAGAAGACGACCATGACCCGCAGGTCCTCGGTGATGTGGTGGAACTTGTGCGGCATCCCGGCCGGGACATGGACCACGCTGCCCCGCCCCACCTGTGTGGTCTCCATGCCCACGGTGAGGGACGCGCGGCCGCTCACCACGAGGTAGACCTCGTCCTGATCGTGCGGAAGCTGTGGGTCCAGCTCGCCGGCATTGAGCGCGTAGAGGCCGACGGACATATTCCGCTCACGCAGGAACCGTAGATAGGCCCCGTCGTTCGCGGCCCGCTCGGCCTCCAGCTCGTCCAGTCGGAACGCCTTCATCCGTCGTCTACCCCTGCCGTGGTGGCCGTCTTGTCTGTCACGATCAGACACATGATGAATTTTCTCGTCAAGACGATCGCGAACGCGGCGGCCTTGGCGGTGGCGATCTGGCTGATCGGCGGCATCACCCTCACCGGTGGGAACACCGGTGACAAGGTGCTGGCCCTGCTGGCCGTGACACTGCTCTTCGGCCTGGTCAACGCGGTCGTCAAACCTGTGGTGAATCTGCTGGCGTTCCCGCTGTTCGTCCTCACCCTCGGGCTGATCACGCTGGTCATCAACGCGTTGATGCTGATGCTGACCTCCTGGCTGGCCGATGTGGTGGACCTGGACTTCCATGTGGACGGCTTCGGGGCGGCCCTGCTGGGCGCACTGATCGTCTCGGTGGTCTCCTGGGCGCTGAACGTCGCCATACCCGAGCGGGACTGAGCCGGGGAGCCGGCGCCCCCGCACGGGGTCCGCGCACCGGGCCCGCCCCTCCCCCAGTCCCGATGCCCCCGCGTCACCGCGAGGGCAGAGAACAGAGAACCGAGCGATCCGCATGAACAGCGCAACCCCCCTGGGAGACGGTACGAGAGCGGTCCGGGCCGGGCTGCCCGCGCCGGTGAAGTACGAGCCGACCCTGCCGGGCCCGGTCTTCGCGGCCCATTTCCATCTGCCGGGCGAGCCCACCGGACCGTACACCTACGGCCGTGACTCCAATCCGACCTGGACCCTTCTGGAGCGGGCGATCGGCGAGCTGGAGGCCCCGGGCGAGCCGGTGGAGACGGTCGCCTTCGCCTCGGGCATGGCCGCGATCTCCGGTGTGCTCTTCTCCCAGCTGCGGACGGGCGACGCCGTGGTCCTGCCCAGCGACGGCTACCAGGCCCTGCCGCTGCTGGCCGAACGGCTGCGGGCCTGGGGGGTCGAGGTGCGGACCGCGCCCACGGGCGGGGACGCCCAGCTGTCGGCGCTGGCGGGGGCGCGGCTGCTGTGGATCGAGTCGCCGTCCAACCCCGGGCTCGACGTCTGCGACATCCGCCGGCTGGTGGCCGCGGCCCACGCCGAGGGCGCGCTCGTCGCCGTCGACAACACCCTCGCGACCCCGCTGGGGCAGCGGCCCCTGGAGCTGGGCGCCGACTTCTCGGTGGCGAGCGACACCAAGGGGACGACGGGCCACGGCGATCTGCTGCTCGGCCATGTGACCTGCCGGGATACCGCACGGGCGGCGGAGGTGCGGAACTGGCGCAAGGTCGCCGGGGCGATCCCGGGACCCATGGAGGCATGGCTCGCCCACCGTTCGCTCGCCACCGTGCAGCTGCGGATCGACCGGCAGTGCGCGAACGCGCTGGCCCTGGCGCGGGCCCTGGCCGGCCGTCCCGAGGTGTCGGGCCTGCGGTACCCCGGGCTCGCGGACGACCCCTCGTATCCGCTCGCGACCCGGCAGATGCGTCGGTACGGCGGTGTGGTCTCGTTCGTCCTGCCCGGTCAGGACCGTGCGGAACGGTTCCTGGAGGCCCTGCGGCTGGTGGACGACGCCACCAGCTTCGGCGGGGTCCGCTCGTCCGCGGAGCGGCGCGGCCGCTGGGGCGGGGACGCCGTCCCGGAGGGCTTCATCCGTTTCTCGGCGGGGGTGGAGGACCCCGAGGACCTGGTGGCGGATGTGCTGCGAGCCCTGAACGAGACAGCCGGGACGGCCGGAACGGGGGCGTAGGCGGGCCCCGGCCGGTCCTCGGGACCGGTCATGGCACCGGTCATGGCCGATTCCGGGCGTGCCGACGGGCGGCCCGAACCTCCCCCCTCGTGGCTCGGACCGCCCCGGTTCATCCCCCCGGGGAACCGCGCGAACAAGGCTAATTGACTCTGCGTCAGTGTCCAATCACGGTAGCGACAGCTACCTATCGACTTATTTATAGTTGTCCGGTCCGTGGATATAGTCGGCCGAGAGGCGCTCGGTATGGATCTGGCCCTGTTACGCACATTCGTCACGGTGCACCGGGCCGGATCCTTCACACGCGCAGCCGCCCTGCTCGGTCTCTCCCAGCCCACGGTGACCGGCCAGATACGGACCCTGGAACGCCAGCTGGGCCGACCTCTCTTCCTCCGCCAGGCGCGGGGAGTCACTCCCACCACCATCGGCGACGAGCTGGCCCACCGGGCCGCTCCCCATCTGGACGCCCTGGTCGAGATCGCCGAAACGGGCCTGGCCGAGGAATCGGGCGTCCGGACCCTGCATCTCGCGGGACTTCCCGAGTTCACCTCGCTGCGCGCCCTGCCCGCCCTCGCCCCCCTGACCTCCCAGGGGCTGGCCCTGCGGGCCTCCTTCGGCAACGCCGAGACGGCCCTCGACGGGCTGGCCGCCGGACACCACGACCTCGCCATCACCACGGCCCGGCCGCGCGGCGGCCTGCTGACCTCGACCCCGCTCTGCGACGAGGAACACGTCCTGGTCGCCTCGCCCCGCTGGGCCGCCCGCCTCGGCCCCGACGTCCTGCGCGGCGCCGATGTCCTGCTGGAACAGTTGCCCGTGGTCGATGTCCATGAGTCCCTGCCCCTGGTCTCCCGCTACTGGAACACCGTCTTCGAGACCCGTCCGGCCGTCGCCGGCGCCGTCATCGCCCCCGATCTCCGTGCCGTACTGGAGACGGCCGCCTCCGGCGCCGGACTCGCCGTCCTGCCCCGCTATCTCTGCGACGAGGCCCTGGAACGGGGCCGGCTGGTCGCCCTGCTCGATCCCCCGGTGCCCCCGCTGCGCACCTACTTCCTCGCCGTACGCACCGGGACGCTCGCGCTCCCCCACATCGCACGGGCCCATGAGTGGCTGCTGCGCGCCGCCGTCGACTGGTGACCTCCACCCGGAGGCGTTTCAGAACGCACCGTACGGGCCATTTTCCAGACATGACCGAACGACCCGTGGTCAAGCGCACAGCCCGCGCCATCCTGCTCGACGGTGACGATCTCATCCTGATCAAGCGCACCAAACCCGGAGTCGATCCCTACTGGCTGACCCCCGGCGGCGGCGTCGAGCCCGGGGACACCACCGTCGTCGCCGCGCTCCACCGCGAGCTGGACGAGGAGCTGGGTGCCAAGATCACCGATGTGGTGCCCTGCTTCGTGGACACGGTGGAGCACATCGCCGGCGGCGGGGTGACCGGGGTGAAGGTCCAGCACTTCTTCGTCTGCCGGCTGGAATCCATGGACCCCTCCCGGCGCCACGGCCCCGAGATCGAAGCCCCCCTGGGGGAGTACGAGATCGTACGGGTGCCCTTCAGCCGGATGGGGATCGCCGCCGTCCATCTGGTGCCCCTGTCCCTGCGCCACTATCTCGACGGCAATATCGAGGGCGTCCGCGCCATGCACGCCCCCGACCTGGGCTGACCCTCCGCTCCCCGGCGGCCGGACCATCCGGGGAGCGCCGCGCCCGCGGTGTTTCACGTGAAACATCGTCAGCACTCCGCCGGGGGCGGGCTCACCCACTTCCCGGAAAGCAGGGGAAAGCACTGGACGAGCGATCGCTGCGTCAGCGAGCCTGATCCTTATGCCGATTCCGCTCCCCGAGCTGCCGATCCGCCGTCTCACCTTGGACGATCTCGTCTCCTGCGCCGACCTCGCGGAGGACCGGGGCTGGCCACGCGAGGAACATAAATGGGGGCTTCTGCTCACGGCCGGTACCGGCTACGGCATCGACGACCCCTCGGGGAAGGGGCTGGTGGCGAGCTGTGTGGTGACCTCGTACGGCTCCCGGCTCGCGGCGATCGGGATGGTGGTCGTCGCCGAGCGGTGCGCCCGGCAGGGCATCGGGCTCCGGCTGATGCGCCATGTGCTGGCGGAGGCCGGGGACACCCCGCTCACCCTGCACGCGACCCCCAGCGGCCGGCCGCTCTACGAACGACTGGGCTTCACCGTGAGCGGCAGGGCGGAGATGGTCCTCGGTCCCTTCCGGGGCGAGGCCGGGGAGCCGGCGGTGGCCACCCGCCCGGCGACCGCGGAGGATCTGTCCGCGATCATCCGGCTGGACACGGAGATCTTCGGGATGGACCGCACCCATATGATCACGCGACTGCCCGCCTTCGCCGATCAGATCCGGGTCGCCGAGGAGAACGGCCGGCTGACGGGGTACGCGGCTGCCTGGCCCAATACGAACACCCATGTCATCGGCCCGCTGATCGCGCAGAACACCGGGACCGCCAAGGCGCTGGTCACCTCCCTGGCAGCGGGTACGGACCGGCCCCTGCGGACCGATATCGATGTCCGCCATACCGAACTGCTCGACTGGCTGAAGGAACGCGGGCTGGAGACGATCGCGTTCAACTCCGTGATGAACCACGCCCAGGACGATCTGCCGGGTGACTGGACCCGGCGCTTCGCCCCTCTCTCGGTCGCCATCGGCTGATCCGGGACGGCCGGAGCGGCCGCGCCTCCACCCCCGCCGCCCGTCGCCCGCCCCGGGCGGCGGGCGTCCGGCCGCACTACCCCGCGCGGGCGGAGCCGGGACCTCTCCCCCGATATTTGCATACGCGGACTTTTGCACTCGTCGACTACCCTGAGGGGTACGCCGCTGGGGCGTGGAGGAGGACAAGATGACCGCGACCGACCCCGCGCTCACCGGACTCGCCCAGGGCTGGTGCGCCCTCTCCCTGCTCCACGGAAGGATCGAGACGCGCATCGGGCGGGCCCTGGAGAGCGGGCACGGTCTGAGCGTGCGGGAGTTCTCCCTGCTCGACGTCCTCAGCCGCCAGCACAGCGGCCCCGGCGGGCACCTCCAGATGAAGGAGGTCGCCGAGGCCGTCGTCCTCAGCCAGAGCGCGACCACCCGGCTGGTGACCCGGCTGGAGGACCGTGGGCTGCTGCGGCGCTACCTCTGCGATACCGACCGCCGGGGCATCTACACCGATGTGACCGAGGCGGGGCTCGCCCTGCTCGACGAGGCCCGCCCCACCCATGACGCCGCCCTGCGCACGGCTTTCGAGGAGGCGGCGGCGAACCCGGTCCTCGCGCCGCTGGTCCGGACGGTTCAGGAGCTGCACGCCGCCGTGTAGCCCGTCGCCCCCGGGCCCGGTTCCACGTGAAACATCACCCCTGAGCGGGGTCCGGCACCCCGCGCCACCCGGCGGGGTCCACTCCGCCGGGGACCCCCGCGCCGGGCTCGTACGGCTCCCGGGTGAAGACGAAGGACCCCACGTCGAGATGGCGGACCGACCCGTCCTCCCGGCGCACCACCCGAAGGGTCTCCCCCGCGTGGTACCCGCTCTGACCCGTCCAGGTGCCGTTGTCCCCGGCGAGGAAGACGGCACCCCGGCCGGCCCCCTGGATCGGCTGGAGCTCCAGGGCCCGATCGGACAGCAGCCGCAGGACATAGGAGTACGTCCCCCAGTACCAGGGGCCGGTCAGCGCCAGCAGCTCCTGGTCGACGCCGGTGAGCGGCCTCCAGGGCGCCGGTACCCGGGGCTCGGCCTCCGCCACGGTCCGCACCAGCTCGACGGCGACGGCGGAGACATTCGGCCCCGATGTGGCGTTGGCGAGCACGACCGAGGCGATCCGGTCCTCCACGTCGAACCAGAGCCCGGCGACAAATCCGGGCAGCGAGCCGCCATGGCCCACCAGGGTGTGCTCCCGATCGCCGATGATCTGGAGCCCCAGCCCATAGGTGGCGTTCCACTCCCCGCTCTCCAGGGGCACGGACGGGGTCCTCATCTCCTGGACGGAGGACGCGCCCAGCACCCGTTCATCGCCCTCGGCGAGGAAGACGGCGAACCGGCAGAGGTCGGCGACCGTGGACCAGAGCCCGCCCGCCGGGGTCATCAGCCCCAGGTCCTCACTGGGCTCCGGCAGGAGCACATCGGCCCAGGGGTGCACCGCCCAGCCCTCGGCGGCGGGGGCCTGCGGCAGCACACTGGTACGGGTCATCCCCAGCGGTTCGAGGATCTCCCGCCGCAGCGCCTCCTCCCAGGTCCCGCCGCGCACCGCCGCGACCAGTGCGCCCAGCACGGTGTACCCGGTGTTGGAGTAGTGGTGACGGCGCCCGACGGGATGGGTCCCGGCCCCTTCCCCGAGCACATCGGCCAGCTCCGGCCGGAGCGCCCCCGGGGTCCGCTCCCACCAGGGCCCGGGCGGCTCCGCGCTCAGCCCGGCGCTGTGCCCGAGCAGCTGGGCGATCGTCACCTGCCCCAGCCCGGCCTCCGGAAGGTACCGCTCCACCGGGTCCTCCAGATCGAGCAGCCCTTCGTCCCTCAGCCGCAGCACCAGGACGGCGGTGAAGGTCTTGGTGATCGACCCGATGCGGTACTGCGTCTCCACGGCGTCGTCACCGCCGCCGGCGGCCCGGCCGCCGGTCCATACGAGTTCCCCCTCGCGCGCCACCCCGGCGACCAGGGAGGGGCACCGCCCCGCCGACTGGGCGGTGGCGATACGGGTCAACAGGGCCCGCTCGGTGGCGGGCAGCAACGCGGTCAGCGATGTGGTCATGGACAAAGGTCTATCGAAACCCCACCGCCGCCTCCGCCCCGGGGTCCCGGCCGGCTCTCCGCGCGTGTCGGCCACCGGGTCCCACCCCGGGCCGGATCAGGTCTGGGCCATGTCCACGAAGCGGGAGTAGTGGCCCTGGAAGGCCACCGTGATCGTCGCCGTCGGGCCGTTACGGTGCTTGGCGACGATCAGGTCGGCCTCGCCGGCGCGCGGGGACTCCTTCTCGTACGCGTCCTCGCGGTGCAGCAGGATCACCATGTCGGCGTCCTGCTCGATGGAGCCCGACTCACGCAGGTCGGAGACCATCGGCTTCTTGTCCGTCCGCTGCTCGGGGCCACGGTTCAGCTGGGAGAGCGCGATCACCGGAAGCTCCAGCTCCTTGGCGAGCAGCTTCAGGTTTCGAGACATGTCCGATACCTCCTGCTGACGGCTCTCGGCGCGCTTGGAGCCGCCGGACTGCATCAGCTGGAGATAGTCGATCACGACCAGCTTCAGATTGTTGCGCTGCTTCAGCCGGCGGCACTTCGCCCGGATCTCCATCATCGAGAGATTGGGGGAGTCGTCGATGTACAGCGGGGCCTGGGAGACATCCGGCATCCGGCGGGCGAGCCGGGTCCAGTCCTCGTCCGTCATGGTGCCGGAGCGCATGTGGTGGAGGGCCACCCGGGCCTCCGCCGACAGCAGACGCATCGCGATCTCGTTGCGCCCCATTTCCAGGGAGAAGATCACGCTCGGCAGATTGTTCTTGATCGAGCACGCACGGGCGAAGTCCAGGGCGAGCGTGGACTTACCCATGGCGGGCCGGGCCGCGATGACGATCATCTGGCCCGGGTGGAGACCGTTGGTCAGGGAGTCGAAGTCGGTGAACCCGGTGGGCACACCGGTCATCTCGCCGCTGCGGGAGCCGATCGCCTCGATCTCGTCGAGCGCCCCCTCCATGATCTCGCCCAGGGGCAGATAGTCCTCGCTGGTGCGCTGCTCGGTGACCGCGTAGATCTCGGCCTGGGCGGAGTTGACGATCTCGTCGACATCGCCGTCGGCGGCATAGCCCATCTGCGTGATCTTGGTGCCGGCCTCCACCAGCCGCCGCAGGACCGCCCGCTCATGGACGATCTCCGCGTAGTACGAGGCGTTCGCCGCGGTCGGGACCGACTGGACGAGGGTGTGGAGATAGGAGGCGCCGCCGACGCGGGTGATCTCGCCGCGCTTGACCAGCTCCGCCCCGACCGTGATGGGGTCGGCGGGCTCGCCCTTGGCGTAGAGGTCGAGGATGGCCGTGTAGATCGTCTCGTGGGCCGGGCGGTAGAAGTCGTGGCCCTTGATGATCTCCACGACATCGGCGATGGCGTCCTTGGAGAGCAGCATGCCGCCGAGGACCGACTGCTCGGCGTCGAGATCCTGGGGCGGCACCCGCTCGAAGCCGGGGGAGCCGCCCTCCCAGCCGCCGCCCTCCCGGCCGCGCTCGTGCTGGTCGTCGCGGCCGCCGCGCTGATCGCCGCGGCGCTGGCGGGAGACGGGCAGACGGTCGCCGGGGCTGTCCTCTGCCGCCCACGGGTCGTCCAAGGGCTCGGAGATACTCACCCCGGTCACCTCCTCCCGTCCGCTCCGCGGACCTCGCCGTGCCCCCTCTTTCTACGGCACAGGACTGACAAATCGAGCCGCCCAACTCCGCTTCCGGCGCGTCGGGCGACGGTCCACGGTAGGCCCCCGGGCACCGTCAGCCAATCTGGTTATCCACAGGCCATGTGGACGAGCGGCCCGATGCTGTGGAGAACTCCCCGGAACCTGTGTACGGACCGGGGGACAGTGCTGTGGACAAAATCATGCCTCGCTCCCGAGTGCCGCTCTGACCTGCGGCTTTTCCATCCACTGGCTGTGGGGGAGAAAAACTTTCCCGACTGGGCCAAGATCGCGACAAACAACGCGCCGTCACGCCGGGGCCACGCACTCAAGTAATAGGCGTTCTTCATTTGCGTCCATTACCTGTGGACGATTACCGTGAGCGCATGACCCAGGCTTCCACACCCGCGAAGGCGCAGCGGCGACGCCATGACCGCGAGATCGTCTCCCTCGCGCTCCCCGCCTTCGGAGCCCTGGTCGCCGAACCGCTCTTCATCATGGTCGACAGCGCCGTGGTGGGTCATCTCGGCACCCCCCAGCTGGCCGGTCTCGCCATCGCCGCCGCGCTGCTGATGACCACCGTGAGCATCTTCGTCTTCCTCGCCTACGCCACCACGGCGGCCGTCGCCAGACGGGTCGGCGCGGGCGACCTCACCGCCGCCATCCGGCAGGGCCTGGACGGCATCTGGCTCGCCGCCCTGCTGGGCGCGGCCATGGTGGCCCTCACCCTGCCGACGGCCCCCTGGCTGATCGACATCTTCGGGGCCTCCGACACCGCGACCCCGTACGCACTGACCTATCTGCGGATATCCAGCCTGGGAATACCCGCCATGCTGATCGTCCTCGCCGCCACCGGTGTCCTGCGCGGCCTCCAGGACACTCGTACCCCGCTCTATGTGGCCCTCGGCGGGTTCACCGCCAACGCCGTCCTCAATGTGGGCCTGGTGTACGGCGCCGGGCTCGGCATCGCCGGCTCGGCCTGGGGAACCGTCGTCGCCCAGTGGGGCATGGCCGTCGTCTATCTGATCGTGGTGGTCCGGGGCGCCCGGCGGCACCGGGCCCCTCTGCGCCCCCACGCCGCCGGCATCCGGGCCAGCGCCCGGGCCGGCGCCCCGCTCCTGGTCCGGACGCTCTCACTGCGGGCCGTGCTGATGATCGCCACCGCCGTCGCCGCCCGGATGGGAGACGCACAGATCGCCGCCCATCAGATCGTCCTCTCCCTCTGGAGCCTGATGGCCTTCGCGCTGGACGCCATCGCCATAGCCGGACAGGCGATCATCGGCCGCTATCTGGGCGCCGGGGACGCCGAGGGGGCCCGGCAGGCCTGCCGTCGGATGGTCCAGTGGGGCATCGCCTCCGGTGTGGCCCTCGGGCTGCTGCTGGTCGCCTCCCGGCCGCTGTTCACCCCGCTCTTCACCGGCGACCCACAGGTCCAGGACACCCTGCTGCCGGCCCTGCTGGTGATCGCCGTCTGCCAGCCCATCGCCGGGGTCGTCTACGTCCTCGACGGGGTACTGATGGGCGCGGGCGACGGACCCTATCTGGCCTGGGCCATGCTGATCACCCTGGCGGTCTTCACCCCGGCCGCCCTGCTGGTCCCCGCCCTCGGCGGCGGGCTGGCCGCGCTGTGGGCGGCGATGACCCTGATGATGGCCGTCCGGCTGGTGACCCTCTGGCTGCGCGCCCGGTCGGGACGGTGGATCGTCCTCGGCGCGACCCGCTGAGCCCCTGCACCGCCGCCGGCGCGAGACCGAGACCCGGCCTCCCACGCAGCCGTCGCCCTCACCGGCCGAGTCCGGGACACCGCCTTCGCTGTTTCACGTGAAACCGAGCGTTTCACGTGAAACATCCGGTGCCGGGCACGGCGAAAGGGCCGCACCCCGGGGGGTACGGCCCTTCCTCTGCTCTATCGCTGCCTCAGGCGGCGATGACCTCGATGCCGAAGGTCGCGGCAACCTCGGGGTGCAGACGCACGGACACCTGGTGCGAGCCCAGGGTCTTGATCGGCGAGCCCAGCTCGACGCGGCGCTTGTCGACCTCGGGGCCACCGGCGGACTTGATCGCCGAAGCGACGTCGCCCGGGGTGACGGAACCGAAGAGCCGGCCGGCGTCGCCGGAGCGAACGGCCAGACGGACCTTCACGCCTTCGAGCTTGGCCTTGATCTCATTGGCCTGCTCGATGGTCGCGATCTCGTGGATCTTGCGGGCGCGGCGGATCTGCGCCACGTCCTTCTCGCCACCCTTGGTCCAGCGGATCGCGAAACCACGCGGAACCAGGTAGTTGCGAGCGTAGCCGTCCTTGACCTCGACGACATCGCCGGCGGCACCGAGACCGGTGACCTCCTGGGTGAGGATGATCTTCATATCGCTGTCACCCTTCCCTTATCGCGCGGTGGACGTGTACGGCAGCAGCGCCATCTCACGGCTGTTCTTCACGGCCGTGGCGACGTCACGCTGGTGCTGAGTGCAGTTGCCGGTCACGCGGCGGGCACGGATCTTGCCGCGGTCGGAAATGAACTTCCGCAGCATGTTCGTGTCCTTGTAGTCCACGTACACGGTCTTGTCCTTGCAGAACGCGCAGACCTTTTTCTTCGGCTTGCGCACAGGCGGCTTCGCCATGATGTTTCTCCTGTGTGATCAAGAAGTGGGTGTGCGAGCGCCCCGGAAAGGACGGGAGAGTCCTTAGAAGGGGGGCTCGTCCGAGTAGCCGCCGCCGGAGCCACCGGAGCTGCCGCCCCAGTTGCCCCCGCCGCTCTGCTGCTGCCCGCCGGCCGGCGTACCGGTGGCCCAGGGGTCGTCGGCGGGAGCGCCGCCGCCCTGCTGAGCACCGCTGGGGCCACCGCCCCAGTTGCCGCCGCCCTGCTGCTGCCCGCCGCCGTAGCCACCCTGGCCACCGCTGCGACCGGTGGTCTTGGTGACCTTGGCCGTGGCGTTCTTGAGGCTGGGGCCGACTTCCTCGACGTCCAGCTCGTAGACCGTGCGCTTCACGCCCTCGCGGTCCTCGTACGACCGCTGCTTCAGCCGGCCCTGTACGACCACGCGCATACCGCGCTGGAGCGACTCGGCGACGTTCTCCGCCGCCTGACGCCAGACCGAGCAGGTCAGGAACAGGCTCTCGCCGTCCTTCCACTCATTGGTCTGACGGTCGAAGGTGCGGGGAGTGGACGCGACACGGAACTTCGCGACCGCCGCACCGGACGGGGTGAAGCGCAGCTCGGGGTCGTCGACAAGATTGCCGATGACCGTGATGACGGTCTCGCCTGCCATTGGGTGAACCTCTCGGCGGGATTGCTTCTGGCTGCTTGCTGCTACTCAAGCCCGATGACTGCTGAGCTGGATGCTCAGTGGGTCTCGGGACGGAGAACCTTGGTCCGGAGGACCGACTCGTTCAGGTTCATCTGTCGGTCGAGCTCCTTGACGACCGCAGGCTCGGCCTGGAGGTCGATGACCGAGTAGATGCCCTCGGGCTTCTTCTTGATCTCGTAAGAGAGACGACGACGGCCCCAGGTGTCGACCTTCTCGACCTTTCCGTTGCCCTCACGGACGACGGAGAGGAAGTTCTCGATCAGGGGGGCGACGGAGCGCTCCTCCAGATCGGGGTCGAGGATGACCATCACCTCGTAGTGACGCATGTGGAACCCACCTCCTTTGGACTCAGCGGCCACGGTCGTTCCGTGGCAGGAGGGTCGTGATGCGTGAACACCGATGCCCGAACACAGCAGCATCGGACCACCCGCCACCGACAGTGACGGGTGCCCGGCCTGGCCTGGGCAGACACCGGTGCAGACCGTACAGAGTACCTGCACTGGCGCGTGCGGTTGAAATCCAGCGGCCGGCGGCCGCAATCTGTACACATCGGGTGTGCACGGCGCTACGAAGCGCCGCGATTTCCGGCAACGCCAGGAGGTGCCAGATGGCACAGGCAGTGCGACGTCAGACATCCCTCTTCGCCACGGACGGCAAGCCCCACCCGCTCCAGGACACCCTGGCCGCGGCGACGCTCGTGCTGGGCGCTCTCGCGCTCATCACGTCGCTGTTCCACCATCTGCATCTGCTCAGCTCCTGGGCGGGCCTGCTGGGGATCCTCACCGGTGGCTACGGACAGTTCATCTCGGTGACGACCCGGGAGCGCACGGCCCTGGTCATCGGTCTGGGCGCCTCCGCCGTCGGCTTCTTCCTCGGCATGGCCCACGGCGGCCTCTTCGGCGGGGTCTTCTGACCGGCCGGAACGATCATCGGCCGGGCCGGACCGTCCACCGGTCCGGCCCGGCCGACCCTCCGCGCGACGGCGACGACGGCCCGGCCGGCGGTCACCGGCGGGCGGAGGGCGGGCATTCCCCACCGTCCCGGGGCCACGCGGCCATTCGGGGTGTTCCCCGCGCCCAGTAGGCTTCGGCGCGAGAGCCGGAGCCCCTGATCCATGGGGACACACCTGCCGAGGAGCGCCCCGCATGAGCCTGACCCTGAGGACCATCAGCCGAGAGCAGCATCTGGCGTACATCCAGTCCCTGCCATCGGCCAGTCACTGCCAGGTTCCGGCGTGGGCCGATGTGAAGACGGAGTGGCGCCAGGAGAACCTGGGCTGGTTCGACCGTACCGGCCAGCTGGTGGGCGTGGGTCTGGTGCTCTACCGCCAGCTGCCGAAGATCAAGCGGTATCTCGCGTACCTCCCCGAGGGACCGGTGATCAACTGGTACGCGCCCAATCTGGACGACTGGCTGAAGCCGATGCTCGCCCACCTCAAGCAGCAGGGCGCCTTCTCCGTGAAGATGGGCCCGCCGGTGGTCATCCGCCGCTGGGACGCCCCCGCCATCAAGGCCGGCATCCAGGACCCGGACGTCAAGCGCCTGCGGGACGTCGAGGCGACGTACATCGAGCCGCGCGCCTTCGAGGTGTCCGACCGGCTGCGCAAGATGGGCTGGCAGCAGGCCGAGGACGGCGGCGCCGGCTTCGGTGATGTCCAGCCCCGCTACGTCTACCAGGTGCCGCTGGCCAACCGCTCGCTCGACGATGTCCACAAGGGCTTCAACCAGCTGTGGCGCCGCAACATCAAGAAGGCCGAGAAGGCCGGTGTCGAGGTGGTCCAGGGTGGCTACTACGACCTGGAGGAGTGGCAGCGCCTGTACGAGATCACGGCGGTGCGCGACCGTTTTCGGCCGCGTCCGCTCTCGTACTTCCAGCGCATGTGGTCCGTCCTCAACACCGAGGACCCCAACCGGATGCGGCTGTACTTCGCCCGCCACAACGGGGTGAACCTCTCCGCGGCCACGATGCTCGTCGTCGGCGGCCATGTCTGGTACTCGTACGGCGCGTCCGACAACATCGGCCGCGAGGTCCGGCCGTCGAACGCGATGCAGTGGCGGATGCTGCGGGACGCCTACGCGATGGGCGCGACCGTCTACGACCTGCGCGGCATCAGCGACTCCCTGGACGAGACGGACCACCTCTTCGGTCTGATCCAGTTCAAGGTCGGCACGGGCGGCGAGGCCGTCGAGTACGTCGGCGAGTGGGACTTCCCGCTCAACAAGATGCTGCACAAGGCACTCGACATGTATATGTCCCGCCGCTGAGGCGGACCGCGCCGCCGCAGGGCCGGTGGGTGCAGGGCTGCTGACGCGCCCGCGCCCACCCCGTAACCTCGTAGATCCCGTACGTACCCCCAGCTGTACAGCAGCCACCAGAAAGGTCCCGGGCCGGCCATGGCGCTCTCCCTGTATGTCGACAACACGCGCTGGCGGGCGCACCAGAAGTCCGTGATCGACCAGTTCCCCGGGCTGATTCCGGTCTGCAAGGGCAACGGCTACGGCTTTGGCCATGAGCGGCTCTCCGAGGAGGCCAGCCGCTTCGGGGCGGACATGCTGGCCGTCGGCACCACGTACGAGGCCGCGCGGATCAAGGACTGGTTCGGCGGCAATCTGCTGGTGCTCACCCCCTTCCGGCGGGGCGAGGAGCCGGTTCCGCTGCCGGACCGGGTGATCCGTTCGGTGTCCTCCGTCGACGGCGTGCACGCCCTGGTCGGCGCGCGGGTCGTCATCGAGTGCATGAGCTCGATGAAGCGCCACGGGGTGCTGGAGCACGAGCTGGGGCAGCTCGCCGGGGCGATCGAGAACGTACGGCTGGAGGGCTTCGCCCTGCATCTGCCGCTGGACCGCACGGACGGCTCCGACGCGGTCGAGGAGGTCATCGGCTGGATGGACCGGCTGCGGGCCGCGCGGCTGCCGCTGCACACCATGTTCGTCAGCCATCTGCGCGCCGAGGAGCAGGCCCGGCTCCAGCAGCAGTTCCCGCAGACCCGGTTCCGGGCCCGGATCGGCACCCGGCTGTGGCTGGGCGACCACGACTCGACGCAGTACCGGGGCGCGGTCCTGGACGTGACCCGGGTGTCGAAGGGCGACCGCTTCGGCTACCGCCAGCAGAAGGCGGCCTCCGACGGCTGGCTGGTCGTCGTCGCCGGCGGCACCTCCCACGGTGTGGGCCTGGAGGCGCCGAAGGCGCTGCACGGCGTGATGCCGCGGGCCAAGGGTGTGGCCCGGGCCGGTCTGGCGACCGTGAACCGCAATCTGTCGCCGTTCGTCTGGGCGGGCAAGCAGCGCTGGTTCGCCGAGCCGCCGCACATGCAGGTCTCGATCCTGTTCGTCCCCTCCGACGCCCAGGAGCCGCGGGTCGGCGACGAGCTGGTGGCGCATCTGCGCCACACCACGACCCAGTTCGACCGGCTGGTCGACCACTAGGCCGTTTCTTACGAACTAGGACCTCGGGTCGCCGGGCCGGTCCTCCGCGGAGGCGGTACCGGCGGCCGACCGGGGTTCGACGCCCCAGTTCACCAGCGTCCCGGGACGGTTCTCCGGTGCGCCGGGGTGGCCGGCGGGCGCGGCGGGGCCCAGGACGAACCGGTCCGGCGCTCCGTCGAGGACGCCGCCCGAGGGGTCGTCCGACCCGTCCTGGCGTACGGGGTCGCGGTCCGGCCGCAGGATGTCGCGTACCACCACGGCGCACAGGTACAGCGTGCCCAGCAGGTGGGCGGCGATGGCGAGGTGGTAGCCCTCGGCCGGGAGCCCCTGGTTCTTCCCGCCGGTCGTGAACGCCAAGTACATCCAGATCCCCAGGAAGTACGCGACCTCGCACGCCTGCCAGATCAGGAAGTCGCGCCAGCGGGGCCGGGCCAGTGCGGCGAGCGGGATCAGCCAGAGGACGTACTGCGGCGAGTAGACCTTGTTGGTGAGGATGAACGCCGCGACGATCAGGAAGGCGAGCTGGGCGAAGCGCGGCCGGCTGGGGGCGCGGAGCGTGAGCACGGCCATCCCCAGGAAGACCAGCACCATCAGCAGCATCGCGTAGGTGTTCGCGGTCTCCGGTTCGATCATGGCGTCGGTGCGCTGCTTGAGGATCAGCCAGAAGGAGCCGAAGTCGACCTGGCGTTCCTGGCTGAAGGTGTAGAACTTCTTCCACCCCTCGGGGGCCGCCAGCATCACCGGGAGATTCACCAGCAGCCAGCTGCCGGCGGCGGTGAAGGACGCGGTGAAGAACTCGCGCCACCGTCCCGCGCGCCAGCAGAGCAGCAGCAGCGGGGCGAGCAGCAGCGCCGGATAGAGCTTGGCGGCGGTCGCGAGGCCGATGAGGACACCGAAGGCGACCGCCCGGCCCCGGGACCACATCAGCATCGCGGCGGCGGTGAGCGCGACGGCCAGCAGGTCCCAGTTGATCGTGGCGGTGAGCGCGAAGGCGGGCGCCAGGGCGACGAGCAGCGCGTCCCAGGGGCGGCGGCGGTGGGTGCGGGTGACACAGACCGCGATGACGGCGGTGCAGACGAGCAGCATGCCCGCGTTGACCATCCAGTACATCTGCTGCTGGTACTGGAGTGAGCCGTCGGCGATGTCGAGCCAGGCGGCGATCTGCATGAAGAGGCCGGTGAGGACCGGGTACTCCAGGTACTGCATGTCGCCGGGGAGCCGGTCGAAGTACGGGATGAGCCCTTCGGAGAAGCCCCGGCCGATGTAGAGGTGCGGGATGTCCGAGTAACAGGCGTGGGTGTACTGCGAGTTGACGCCCCGGAACCAGGCCCAGTTGTAGCAGGGCAGCTTCTGCACCATGCCGAGCGCGAACATGCCGATGGCCAGCAGTGCCACGACGCGTACGGGGGTGACGGAGCCGCCGGGGGAGCGCCGGGCCCAGCGGCCGGCCGGGCCGCCGATCAGTTCGCTGCCGGCCTTGGCGACGGGGTCCCGCCGGGTGGGCCGGACAGCCGGCCGGTCGTCGTACACGCTCGTCTCTTCTGCGCTGGGCATGGTGCTCATCCTGCCGTACGGAGGGGGTGTACGACCGAGGGCCGCCGAACCCGGGGGCACGGACCGTACCAGGGGTACGGGCGGTGCGCGCCGGGTTCGGCGGCCCTCGTGGACGGTGGGGCTCCGGGGGGGGATCAGCCGCCGGGGCCGCCCCAGAATCCGTCGGTTCCGGATTCCTCGCCGGGCCCGCCGGGATTGCCCGGGCCGCCGTTGGTGGAGTCCGACGCCGACGCGGTGGGGCTGGGGCTCGTCGGATTGCCGCACTGCCACTGGTCCCAGGGGGCGCAGGACTCCGAGGCCGTCGGGGACGGCGAGGCCGGCGGCTCCGAGGACTCGGTCGCGGACGGTGTCGGGTCGGGCGTCGACTCGGACTCGGTCGCGGACGGCGTCGGGTCGGGCGTCGACTCGGAGGCCGTGGGCGAGGGGGTGGGCTCGGGGCTGACCGCGCCGCCGCCGTAGACCGTCTCGCCGATCGGCCGGGGCTTGGGGAACTTCTTCACCGGCTCGCCCTCAAGGGCCTCGGCCATGTAGCGCTGCCAGATCTCGGACGGGAACGAGGAGCCGTGGATCTTCGCCTTGCCGCCGGTGCCGAACATCTCCTGGAAGCCCCGGTCGGTCGACTTCTCGTTGTCGTCCATCCGGTACATGTCGATCGCGGTGGACAGCTGCGGCGTGTAGCCGACGAACCAGGCCTGCTTGTTGCCGTCGGTGGTGCCGGTCTTCCCGGCGACCTGCCGGCCCGGGATCCGGGCGTTCTTGCCGGTGCCGTTGTCCTCGTCGACGACGTCCCGGAGCACGTCGGTCACATTGTCGGCGATCTCCGGGGAGAAGGCGGCGACGGGCTTGCTCTTGTGCTCGTAGATCGTGACGCCGCGCTTCTTCACCGTCTGGACGGAGTAGGGGTCGCGCTGCTCGCCGCTGGCGGCGAAGGTGCTGTACGCGCTGGCCATGCGGATCGCGCTGGGGGTGGAGATGCCGAGGGAGAACGAGGGCACGTCGGCCTTGTCCAGCGAGCCCTTGCGCAGTCCGGCGTCCTCCGCGGCCTCGCGCACCTTCGAGATGCCGATGTCCATGCCGAGCTGGACGAAGGGGGAGTTCGCGGAGACGACCATCGCCTCGCGCAGGGTGAGGTCGTCGTAGTCGTTGTCGTTGTCGTTGACCTGGAGGAGTTCCTTCCCCTCCTCGTTCCGCCAGACCTCGCCGTCGTACCTCTTGATCCGGAGCTTGTTGGCGCCGTTGTAGACGGTCTTGTCGGGGTTGACGAGGGTGCGCTGGTCGGCCGTCTGGACCGGGCCCAGGGCGGGATCGCGCACACCGTCGCGCATGGCGGCGGCCAGGACGAAGGGCTTGAACGTGGACCCGACCTGGGCGCCGGTCGTGTCGGCGTTGTTGGTGTAGTGCTTGGTGGCGTCCTCGCCACCGTAGATGGCCACGATCTTCCCGGTCCCCACCTCGACCGAGGCGCCGCCGAACTGGACATGGGTGTCCGTCTCCGGGCGCTTCTTCGGGTCGATGTTCTCCTTGCGGACCTTCGCGATCGTCTTTTCGAGCTTCTGGATCTTCTCTTTGTTGAAGGTGGTGTGGATCTCGTAGCCGCCCTGGGCGAGCTGCGGCTCGTCGATGCCCCGGTCGTTGTTGTTGAGGAAGTTCTCCTTGGCGAGGTCGACCAGATAGCCGATCTGCCCGCCCAGCTTCGCGCCCTTCTTGAGGGGGTCGGGCGTGGGGAAGCCCGCCTCGACAAACTTGTCGCGCTCCGCCGCGTCCAGGTACTTGTCCTTGACCATCTCGTCGAGGATCCAGCGCCAGCGCTTCTCGGCGCGCTTGGTGTTCGCTTCCTTGGTCGCGAGGGGGTGGCCGGGGGTGCCGGCCGGGTCGTACCAGGTCGCGCCCTTGAGCAGCGAGGCGAGGACGGCGCACTCGCTGGCGTTGAGGCGCTGGGCGTCCTTGCCGTAGTAGGTACGGGCGGCGGCCTGTATGCCGTAGGCGTTCCGGCCGTAGTACGAGCTGTTCAGGTACCCGGTGAGGATCTCGTCCTTGTCGACCGTGTTGTCGATCTTGATGGAGATGAAGAGTTCCTTGAACTTCCGGCTCAGGGTCTGGGACTGGTCGTTGAGCCGGGCGTTCTTCACATACTGCTGGGTGATGGTGGAACCGCTCTGGGTCTCCTGGCCCCGGGCCATGTTGAACAGGGCGCGGGTGATGCCGCGCGGATCGACGCCGGAGTCCTTCCAGAAGGTCTTGTTCTCCGCCGAGATCACGGCGTTCTGCATGTCCTTCGGGATCTGGCTGATGGAGATGTTCTGCCGGTTGACCTCGCCACCGGTCGCGATCATCTGGCTGCCGTCGTCCCAGTAGTAGACGTTGTTCTCCGCCTCGGCGAGCCGGTCGGGGTCGGGGACCTGCACCCAGGCGTACGCGAGCGCGGCGGCGGCCATCAGGCTGCCGAGGAAGCCGATGCACAGCGTGCTGGTGAGCTTCCAGGAGGGCATCCAGCGCCGCCAGCCGTGCTTGCCCCGGCGGGGATAGTCGATCAGCCGCCGGCGGCCGGAATGGCCGTCGTCGTGGCCTCCACCGCCACCACCGCCCCGGCCTCCGCCGCCGCGGCCGCCGGGACCCCCGTGGCCGGCGCCCGCGCCGCCCTCAGGATGTCGGCGACCGCCGCGCCGCGCGGCCCGGCGCGCTTCGGCGCGACCGCCGTAGGGCCGTTCCTGCGCGTACGGATCGGACGGGGAGTCCGCGGAGACTCCCTGGTACGGGGCCGCACGGCGGCCGGATGACTGCTGGGCACGCCTGGCAGCCGCTCGCCCGCCACCTTGGGGCTGCGGCGGTTTGCGACGGTGCTCGCTCATCGAACAACTACTCCTCGGGCAGGCGAGACGCCTGGAAGCGGCAGTGGTGTTCCGGTCCCCCCGAAATGGATACGGACGAGATCCGTCGAAGAGCTCATCCGCTGTGCATCCACGGCGATGACGCTCAAGGGCGTCACATGGTTCCCGGTGGTCTGCATCCGCACAGACTACGCACGCTCAAATCCCTCCCGACTCCGAAGTTCACCCCAAAACAGGCAAGTTGCTCCGGATCAATTGACGATGTGACGCCGTTCACCTTGACCCCTCTTGTCGCAGCGGACCCTCCGCCCTATCGTGCTGATGTATCGAGTCGATACATCAGCACGGCATAACGAGCCGGGACGGTGGAGGAGGGCCATGGTGAGCAGACGCTCGGGCATCCTTGAGTTCGCCGTACTCGGCCTGCTCCGTGAGGCTCCGATGCACGGGTATGAGCTGCGGAAACGGCTCAATACCTCACTGGGGATCTTCCGGGCCTTCAGCTACGGGACGCTCTACCCCTGCCTCAAGATGCTGGTCGCCAACGGCTGGCTGATCGAGGAGCCGGGAAACGCGCCTGACGAAGCGCTGTCCGCTTCACTCTCCGGACGCCGCGCCAAGATCGTCTACCGGTTGACCCCGGAGGGCAAGGAGCGCTTCGAGGAGCTGCTCTCCCACACCGGGCCGGACAGCTGGGAGGACGAGCACTTCGCCGCCCGCTTCGCCTTCTTCGGACAGACGGAGCGCGAGGTGCGGATGCGGGTGCTGGAAGGCCGCCGCAGCCGGCTGGAGGAGCGCCTGGAGAAGATGCGGGCCTCCCTGGCCCGTACCAGCGAGCGCCTGGACGGTTACACGCTGGAGCTTCAGCGTCACGGCATGGAGTCCGTGGAGCGCGAGGTGCGCTGGCTGAACGAGCTCATCGAGAGCGAGCGGGCGGGGCGGGACCAACGGCGGTCCGCCACCGACGGCGCGGCTCAGCAGGACAACAGAACCGGGTCGCCGGACGGCCTGCCCCGGAACGGGGACAGCGAGGCACCGGGGGGAGACTCCCCCGGGCCCGCCACCCCGCCGGATCCGTCCGACGGCACCGTCAACTGAAATCCCGCGGTCCGCGGGTTTTCATCCGAGATCACACAGGGAGCAACCGGAATGGGTTCGGTTCGCGTAGCCATCGTCGGCGTGGGCAACTGCGCCGCCTCGCTGGTCCAGGGCGTCGAGTACTACAAGGACGCCGACCCGAGCAGCAAGGTGCCGGGTCTCATGCACGTCCAGTTCGGCGAGTACCACGTCCGTGACGTCGAGTTCGTCGCCGCGTTCGACGTGGACGCCAAGAAGGTCGGCCTCGACCTCGCGGACGCCATCGGCGCCAGCGAGAACAACACCATCAAGATCTGCGACGTGCCGAACTCCGGCGTCACCGTGCAGCGCGGCCACACCCTGGACGGTCTCGGCAAGTACTACCGCGAGACCATCGAGGAGTCCGCCGAGGCCCCGGTCGACATCGTCCAGGTCCTCAAGGACAAGCAGGTCGACGTTCTGGTCTGCTACCTGCCCGTGGGCTCCGAGGACGCCGCGAAGTTCTACGCGCAGTGCGCCATCGACGCCAAGGTCGGCTTCGTCAACGCCCTCCCGGTCTTCATCGCCGGCACCAAGGAGTGGGCGGACAAGTTCACCGAGGCCGGTGTGCCGATCGTCGGTGACGACATCAAGTCGCAGGTCGGCGCCACCATCACGCACCGTGTGATGGCGAAGCTGTTCGAGGACCGGGGTGTCATCCTGGACCGCACCATGCAGCTGAACGTCGGCGGCAACATGGACTTCAAGAACATGCTGGAGCGGGAGCGGCTGGAGTCCAAGAAGATCTCCAAGACGCAGGCCGTCACCTCGCAGATCCCCGACCGCGAGCTGGGCGAGAAGAACGTCCACATCGGCCCCTCCGACTACGTGGCCTGGCTGGACGACCGCAAGTGGGCGTACGTCCGCCTGGAGGGTCGCGCGTTCGGCGATGTCCCGCTGAACCTGGAGTACAAGCTGGAGGTCTGGGACTCCCCGAACTCCGCCGGTGTCATCATCGACGCGGTGCGCGCGGCGAAGATCGCCAAGGACCGTGGGGTCGGCGGCCCGATCCTCTCCGCCTCCTCCTACTTCATGAAGTCCCCGCCGGTGCAGTACTTCGACGACGAGGCGCGCGAGAACGTCGAGAAGTTCATCAAGGGCGAGGTCGAGCGCTGATCACCGACGGGTCCTGAGCAGCCGGCTCAGGACCCGTCCGCCACAGGGTCCCCGGGTCGTCCGCCCGGGGACCCTGTGCGTATGTGACGCTTGACCGCATGCCCGTCGCCAGTGATCTTCGTGCGCTCCTGCGTCTGCCCGGCTTCCGCCGGCTGCTGACGGTCAGGCTGCTCTCCCAACTGGCCGATGGCGTCTTCCAGGTCGCGCTCGCCACCTATGTGGTGTTCTCCCCGGAGAAGCAGACCTCACCGGCCGCCATCGCCTCCGCCATGGCCGTGCTGCTGCTGCCGTACTCCCTGGTCGGCCCCTTCGCCGGAGTGCTCCTGGACCGCTGGCAGCGGCGGCAGGTCCTCCTGTACGGGGGAGTGCTGCGGGCCGTCCTCGCCGCCGTGACCGCCGTACTGATCCTCAGCTCCGTGCCCGACTGGCTCTTCTACGCCTCGGCCCTGATGGTGACGGCCGTCAATCGCTTCGTTCTGGCCGGGCTCTCCGCCGCCCTGCCCCGGGTCGTCGACCAGGAACGGCTGGTCGTCGCGAACTCCCTCTCCCCCACCGCCGGGACACTGGCCGCGACCGCCGGCGGCGGGATCGCCTTCGTGGTGCGGCTGGTCTTCGAGGGCTCCGATGCCGCCGTGGTGCTGGTCGGGTCGGCGCTCTATCTCTGCTCGGCCCTCGCCTCGCTGCGGATGGGGCGCCGGCTGCTCGGGCCCGACCTCGACGGTCCGCGCCCCCGGCTGAGTGCCGCCCTCGCCTCCACGGCACGGGGGCTCTCCGACGGTCTGCGTCACCTGGCGGAGCGACCGGCGGCGGCCCGGGTGCTCACCGCCATGACCCTCATGCGCTTCAACTACGGGGCCCTGACGGTCATGGTCCTGATGCTCTGCCGCTATGCCTGGTACGAGAACGAACAGGACGGGCTGGCGCTGCTGGGGGTGGCTGTCGCCGTCTCCGGGGCCGGTTTCTTCGCCGCCGCCGTGCTGACCCCGTGGGCCATCGCCCGGCGGGGCCGCACCGGCTGGATGGTGATCTGCGCGGCCTCGGCCGCCGTTCTGGAGCCGGCCCTCGGGCTGCCCTTCGCTCCCGTACCGACGCTCGTCGCCGCCTTCGTCCTGGGATTCATCACCCAGGGCTCGAAGATCACCACCGACACCGTCGTCCAGACCTCCGTGGACGATGACTATCGCGGCCGGATCTTCTCCCTCTACGACGTGCTCTTCAATGTCGCCTTCGTGGGTGCCGCCGGGGTGGCGGCCCTGATCCTCCCCGCCGACGGGAAGTCGGTGCCCCTGGTGCTCCTGGTCGCGCTGATCTACGCGGGTATCGCCCTCGTCCTGGCCCGCTGGCGCCGGGCGAGCGGGGTCCGCTGACCGGCGGTGCCGTTCCGCCGGCGCCCTGCCCTGTGTCTGACGCCGGGCGGTGTTTCACGTGAAACATCGCCCGGCCGGGCGGTGCGCTCGCGATGTTTCACGTGAAACACCGCGACCGGAGACCGGAGAGCGAAGAGCCCGAGAACGGCGGCGGCCCGGGTCATGTTTCACGTGAAACATGACCCGGGCCGCCGGCACAGCGCTCGCTACTGGTTCTGCTCGGCCCACCAGCTCGTGAGCGCGGCCACCGCCTGCTCGTGCTCCATGGGGCCGTTCTCCAGCCGAAGCTCCAGCAGATGGGCATAGGCCCGGCCGATCACAGGTCCGGGGCCCACTCCCAGGATCTCCTGGATCTGGTTGCCGTCGAGGTCGGGCCGGATCGCGTCCAGCTCCTCCTGCTCCTGGAGCTGGGCGATCCGCGTCTCCAGGCCGTCATAGGCCCGGGAGAGCGCACCGGCCTTGCGCTTGTTCCGCGTGGTGCAGTCCGAGCGGGTCAGCTTGTGCAGCCGGGACAGCAGCGGCCCGGCGTCCCGGACATAGCGCCGCACCGCCGAGTCGGTCCACTCCCCGGTCCCGTAGCCATGGAAGCGAAGGTGCAGCTCCACCAGCCGGGAGACCTCCTTGACCAGCTCATTGGAGTACTTGAGCGCGGTCATCCGCTTCTTGGTCATCTTGGCGCCCACCACTTCGTGGTGGTGGAAGGAGACCCGGCCGTCGCTCTCGAAGCGCCGGGTCCGCGGCTTCCCGATGTCATGGAGCAGCGCGGCCAGCCGCAGCACGAGGTCCGGCCCGTCCTCCTCCAGGTCGATGGCCTGCTCCAGCACGGTCAGGGAGTGCTCGTAGACGTCCTTGTGGCGGTGGTGCTCGTCGCTCTCCAGCCGCAGGGCGGGCAGCTCGGGCAGCACATGCGCGGCGAGCCCCGACTCCACCAGCAGCGCCAGTCCCGTGCGGGGGTGGGTGGAGAGGAGCAGCTTGTTCAGCTCGTCCCGTACCCGCTCGGCGGAGACGATCTCGATGCGGTCGGCCATGTCCTTCATCGCCGCGACGACCTCGGAGGCCACCTCGAAGTCGAGCTGAGCCGCGAAGCGGGCCGCCCGCATCATCCGCAGGGGGTCGTCGGAGAAGGACTCCTCGGGGGTGCCGGGGGTGCGCAGCACTCGTGCCGCGAGATCCTCCAGCCCCTGGTGGGGGTCGATGAACTCCTTCTCCGGGAGCGCGACGGCCATGGCGTTCACCGTGAAGTCCCGGCGGACGAGGTCCTGCTCGATCGAGTCGCCGTAGGAGACCTCGGGCTTGCGGGAGGTCCGGTCGTACGCCTCGGAGCGGTACGTCGTGACTTCGATCTGGTAGCCGTCCTTCTGGGCGCCGACCGTGCCGAAGGCGATCCCCACGTCCCAGACCGAGTCCGCCCAGGGGCGCATGATCTTCAGGACGGCCTCGGGGCGGGCGTCGGTGGTGAAGTCCAGGTCGTTGCCGAGCCGGCCGAGCAGGGCATCCCGGACCGATCCACCGACGAGGGCGAGGCGGAAGCCTGCTTCCTGGAAACGGCGGGCGAGATCGTCGGCCACCGGCGCCACTCGCAGTAGTTCTGCGACCGCGCGGTGTTGCACCTGGCTCAGGGAGGTGGGGCTGTCTTCATTGGCGTTCGGCACAACAGAACAGGGTACGGCCCCGTGAGCGCCTGTACCGCCCGTCACGCTCCGGCCGCCGGTCGCCCGGGGCCGGAGAGCCGTTGCGATCTTGTGAAGCGGTCCGCGGCACTTCGGTGGGGCGCACCTCGTTACCATGCGTGGACGCAACCAGGGTCCATCAGGTCGGCCCTGGCGACTGCACCAACCGCAACAGACGACGAGGGACGGACGTGCGCGTGGCCGAGCCGGCAGTCTTCCAGGGGGTTTCCTCCCCTTCTCCGGCCCGCCGGTGGCTGCGCCGTACCGCTGCGGTGCTCGCGGGTGTCCCGCTCGTGGCGGGGCTGCTGGGCGGGGTCGCCGTCGCGCCGGCCCAGGCGGCCCCCGAGGCCCGCGCCGGCGCGGGCCCGGTGGATGTGTCCCTCACCACACTCGCGCCGGCCGCTCCGGTGGAGGGGCAGACGCTCACGATCACCGGCACGGTGGTCAACCGGGGCAAGCAGGCCGTCAGCGATGCCGAGGTGGCCCTGCGGGTGGGTCCTGCGCTGTACGGCAGGACCGGGATCGACGAGGCCGACCGGCGGACCGATTTCCATCCGTCCTTCGACGGCCTCCCCCTTGACGACTCGTTCTCCGTCGAGCTGCCGAAGCTGGCCCCGGGGGTGAGCCGGGACTTCTCGCTGCGGGTCCCGGTCGACGAGCTGAACCTGACCAGCCATGGCGTCTACCAGCTCGGGGTGACCCTCTCCGGACGGACCGCCCGGACCTCCTTCGACCAGGTGCTCGGGATCGAGCGGACCTTCCTGCCCTGGCAGCCGGAGGCGCTGGAGAAGGAGAAGAAGACCCGTATCACCTATCTCTGGCCGCTGGTCTCGTCGTCCCATCTGACGTCGCAGACGAGCCCGGGGGACCAGCAGACCCCGGTCTTCGCGGACGAGTCGCTGGCGCGGGAGATCGCGCCGGACGGCAGGCTGGGCCAGATGGTCTCTCTCGGCCGTGAGCTGCCGGTCACCTGGGTGATCGACCCCGATCTGCTGTCCAGTGTGGCCGCCATGACCGAGGGCTACCGAGTCCGCGACGAAGACGGCGAGGGCACGGTCGCGGGCAAGAACCAGCTCGTCGCCAAGGCGTGGCTGAGCGATCTCCAGAAGGCGGTCGAGGGCGGCAAGGTCGTCGCCCTGCCGTTCGCCGATCCGGATCTCGCCTCCCTGGCCCACCAGGGCAAGAACGTCTCCGGCTCGCTCAAGCAGCTCCAGCAGGCCACGAGTGTCGCGTCGGCCACGGTGGAGACCATCCTGCATGTCGAGCCGTCGACCGACTTCGCCTGGCCGGTGGAGGGCGCGATCGACCCCTCGATCGTGGCGGTGGCCACCTCAGCGGGGGCGGACAAGGTCATCACCCGCAGCGACAGCCTCCAGGACAATCTGAACTACACGACGAGCGCGGCGCGGCCGATCGGCGGCGGCACCACCGCCGTGGTCAGCGACTCCCGGCTCTCCAAGGCGTTCCAGGGCGACATGCTGAGCACCGGCACCTCGACCCTGGCCGTGCAGGAGTTCCTGGCGCAGACGCTGGCGGTGACACTCCAGAACACCGACAGGCAGCGGAGCCTGGTCGTCGCTCCCCAGCGGATGCCGACGGCCTCCCAGGCCCAGTCCATGGCGAGCGCGCTCGTGGCTCTGGGGGCGCAGCGGTGGACGGAGCCGTCGAACCTGGTCGCGGCCGCGGCCGCCAAGCCGGACCCCAGCGCCAACACCCGGGTGCCGTCCGCCGGGCGCTACCCGGATCGGCTGCGCAAGCAGGAGCTGCCGGTCCAGGCGTTCCAGGACATCAGGGAGACCCAGGACGCCCTGAACAAGTTCTCCGTGATCCTGACCCAGAAGGACCGGGTGGAGACGCCCTTCGGCCGGGCCATCGACCGGGAGCTGTCCACGTCCTGGCGCGGCCGGCCGGTCCGGGCGGAGGAGTACCGCACGGGAGTGCGGGAGAACCTCTCGGTCCTCACCGAACAGGTGCGGCTGATCAAGAAGTCGGCGATCACGCTCTCGGGGCGGAGCGCGACCATCCCGATCACCGTGCAGAACCGGCTGATGCAGGATGTGGACGGCCTGGTCCTGCGGCTCAGCTCCGACAACGCGGGCCGGCTCAGCCTCGACGGCGACGAGGGGGTCGCGGGCCGCCCGATCGAGATCCAGGCCGGGCACAGCCAGTCCGTGAAGTTCGACGCCAAGGCGAACGCCAATGGCCAGGTGCGGATGCGGGCCCAGCTGATGACCGCGGACAACAAGCCGTACGGTCCGGAGATGCAGTTCACGGTGAAGGTCTCCGAGATCACTCCCACCGTGATGCTCGTCATCGCGGGCGGCGTGCTGCTGCTCGTCCTCGCCGGGGTCAGGATGTACACCCAGCGCAAGCGGGCGGCGGCGCAGGAGCAGGCAGCCGGGCCGGAGAACGGTGCTGAGCACGCCGAGAGCGCGGAGCGGGCCGGGGACACGGCGTCGGCGGAGGAGTCCGGGCAGGACGGCGGCGGCGGGGCCGCCTCGGCGACCGCAGGGGATCGCGACGATTCCGCGGACGGCTCCCCGGACGGGAAGCCGCGCCCCTCGGGCGGCGTCAACGGCACCGATCCCGGGCAGCCGAGTGACCCGACGCCTGACACCGGTCCGGAAAACGGCACGCCGTCGGGCACGGGTGAGAAAGTGGACCGTTGAGCAATGTCGTGGCCGGCCGGCCCGGGACGATGAGGTGGGGTAGTAATGAACGCGCCGTACGACGGTGATCGCGGCCAGGACCCGGCAGGCCAGGTCCCGCCGCAGCCCGCCCCCGACCCCTCCGCACAGGATCCCTACGCCCACGGGCCGTACCCCCAGGATCCCCACGGACCGTATCCCCCGGACCCCCAGGGGCCCTACCCGCACGATCCGTACGCCCAGGAGAACCACCCCCAGGGCGCGTACCCGCCCCAGGACGCCTACCCGGCGTACCCCCAGGACCCGTATGTGCACGACGCCTACGCGCAGGACCCGTACCGGGCCCAGGACCTCTCCGCGCAGGATCCGGTGACCGAGGCGCTGTACGACCGGGCGTCGCACCCGCCGCCCCCGCCGGGCACCTACCAGGAGCCGCAGCCGCTCTACCAGCAGCCGCAGCCGCCGCAGTACGCCCCCGACCCCCGGGTCTGGGCCCAGACCCCGCCGCCCGAGCCGGCCGGTCCCTCCCGTCATCTGCCGTACGGCGACGACGCCAGGACCACCCAGTACACGGGCGTCGACGACCTCGTCACCCAGGCCGGTGAGCGGCGGCCGGAGCCCGACGCGTTCGCGCATCTCTTCCGGGACCAGCAGGTCACGGCGCAGACCGTCCCCGCACCCACCATCGCCCCGGAACCCCCCGCCGCTCCCCCGGCGCCTCCGGCGCCCAAGAGCTCCGGCGGCGGCCGGGCCTCCGGGCTGCTGAAGTCCAGCGCCGTGATGGCGGCGGGCACGATCGTCTCCCGGATCACCGGCTTCCTGCGGACCCTGGTGATGGCCTCCGCCATCGGCGTCAGCGTCCTCAACGACTCGTACCAGATCGCCAATGTGCTGCCGACGATGATCTATGTCCTCGTCGGCGGCGGCGCGCTCAACGCGGTCTTCATCCCCCAGCTCGTCCGGGCCATGAAGAACGACGACGACGGCGGCGAGGCGTACGCCAACCGGCTGCTGACCCTCGTCGTGGTCCTCCTCGCCGGGGTCACCACCGTCTGTGTGCTCGCGGCCCCGCTGCTCATCCGGATGCTGTCCGACCCCATCGCCTCCGACCCGGTGCGCATGGAGGTCGCGGTCACCTTCGCCCAGTTCTGCATCCCCACGATGTTCTTCATGGGTGTGCACGTCGTGCTGGGGCAGATCCTCAACGCCCGTGGCCGCTTCGGCGCGATGATGTGGACCCCGGTCCTCAACAACATCGTCATCATCGTGACGTTCACCGCGTTCATCTGGGCGTTCGGCGGCTTCACCGACACCGGCGTCACCGAGGCCACGATCACCCCCGAGGGCGTGCGGCTGCTGGGCATCGGCACCCTGCTCGGGCTCGCCGTCCAGTCGCTGGCGATGATCCCCTACCTGCGGGACGCGGGCTTCAAGATCCGGCTGCGGTTCGACTGGAAGGGCCAGGGCCTCGGCAAGGCGATGGGGCTGGCCAAGTGGACCTTCCTCTTCGTCCTCGCCAACCAGCTCGGCATGGTCGTCGTCACCCAGCTCGCGACCTGGGCCGGCTCCGAGGCCGCCAAGGACGGCGTCGAGGGCGCCGGCATCACCGCGTACAACTACGCACTGCTCCTGTGGCAGATGCCGCAGGCCATCATCACCGTCTCCGTCATGACGGCCGTCCTGCCCAGGATCTCCCGGGCCGCGCACGACGGCGACGAGTCCGCGGTCCGCGACGACATCTCCTACGGGCTGCGGACCTCGGCCGTCGCCATCGTGCCCTGCGCCTTCGCCTTCCTCGCCCTGGGCCTGCCGATGGCGACCCTCCTCTACGCGGGATCGGGCGACGGCGCCAGGGGCATCGGATTCACTCTGATGGCCTTCGGCCTCGGACTGATTCCGTACTCCGTCCAGTACGTCGTCCTGCGTGGTTTCTACGCCTACGAGGACACCCGGACGCCGTTCTACAACACCGTGATCGTCGCCGTGGTCAACGCGGTCGCGTCCACCGTCTGCTTCCTGCTGCTCCCTGCCCGCTGGGCGGTCGTGGGCATGGCCGCCGCGTACGGCCTCGCCTACATGGTCGGGGTCGGGATCGCCTGGCGCAGGCTGAAGCGACGCCTCGGCGGCAATCTGGACGGCGCCCAGATCATGCGCACCTACGCCCGGCTCTGCATCGCCGCGGTGCCGGCCGCCGCCCTCGGCGGTGCGACCGCCTGGTACGTCCTCAAGATCCTCGGCAGCGGTGCCCTCGGTTCGCTCGCCGCGCTCGTGGCCGGCGGGATCGTGCTGCTGGCCGTCTTCTTCGTCGCCGCGAAGCGGATGCGGATCGCGGAGCTGAACTCCATGGTCGGCATGGTGCGCGGGCGTCTCGGCCGCTGATCGGCGGCGCGTCCGCGCAACCATCGTCCGATGTCATGTGTCGTGCATAGCAGCGGACTGTGGGCACAATTGGCTTGGCTGTTGGTGATGCGCAACGGATGGGGAGGCAGGAACGACGGTGGCGGAACGTAGCACGGCCGCCGTCGACGTGGCCGACAACAGCGGAAAGGAACCGCTGACCGCGCAGGCGGGCAAGGCCACGGCCGACGGGGCGGACGATCGATCCCAGGAAACGGCGGAGAAGGACGCGCCGAACACGGGCGGTGAGCGGTCCGGCGCCGAGCCCGCCATCGCCACGCCCGAGCTGCACAGCGGCCACAAGCTGGCCAGGCGGTACCGGCTTGAGGAGTGCATCACCCGTCTGGACGGTTTCAGCAGCTGGCGTGCGGTGGACGAGAAGCTGCGGCGGGCCGTCGGCGTGCACATCCTCCCCGCCGACCATCCACGGGCCCGCTCGGTCCTCGCGGCGGCCCGCTCCGCCGCCCTCCTCGCCGACCCGCGCTTCGTCCAGGTGCTCGACGCCGTGGAGGAGAACGACCTCGTCTACGTCGTCCATGAGTGGCTGCCGGACGCCGTCGAGCTGACCACCCTGCTCGCCATGGGCCCCCTGGACGCCCACGACGCCTACCAGCTCGTCGACCAGGTCTCCCAGGCCATGGCCGCCTCCCACCGGGAGGGCCTGGCCCACCTCAGGCTCACCCCCGGGGCCGTGCTGCGGACCTCCACCGGCCAGTACCGCATCCGGGGACTCGCGGTGAACGCGGCACTCCGCGGAATCACCACCGAGCGCCCCCAGCGCACCGACACCGAGGCGATCGGGGCGCTGCTGTACGCCGCCCTCACCCAGCGCTGGCCGTACGAGAACGACGCCCATGGCCTCTCCGGGCTGCCCAAGGGCGTCGGTCTGCTCCCGCCGGACCAGGTCAAGGCCGGGATCCACCGAGGGCTCTCGGAACTGGCGATGCGGGCCCTCGTCAACGACGGGGCGACCGCCTCCCGGCAGGAACCGCCCTGCACCACCCCCGACGAGCTGGTGAAGGCCGTGGCCGCGATGCCCCGCATCCGGCCCCCGGAGCCCACCTTCTCCTCACCGCACGAGTACCGGGGCCCCGGCTATCAGCAGGGCGCCTACGGCCGTACCCCGCTGCGCCCCGGGCCGGCGATCAGCCAGCCCGTCCCCATGCCGCCGGCGCCCCTGGAGAGCGGCGCGGGCCGGGCCCTGAAGTGGACCGTCTCGGCCCTCTTGATCGCCGCCCTCGGCATCGGCAGCTGGCAGATCGCCGACGAGCTGCTCGGCCGGGGGAACGGACGCGGCGGCGAGCAGCAGAGTTCCACCACCGAGGACGACAAGAAGAACAAGGCCCGGCCCGATGTCCGCACCGGCAAGCCCCTCACCATCCACTCGGCCGTGGACTTCGACCCCTTCGGCGGAGACCCCACCGAGACCCCGCAGGAGATAGGGAAGAGCCACGACGGCGACCTCGCGACCTACTGGTACTCCGACTGGTACGCCAGCTCGGACTTCGGCCGGCTGAAGAGCGGGCTCGGCATCATGCTGGACCTCGGCTCGGTCCAGCAGGTCGGCAAGGTCGACGTCTCCTTCCCGGTGGGCTCCACCTCGGTCGAACTGCGCACCGCGGCCGACAGTACCGGCGTACGGCCGACGACGTTCACCGCGTTCAGCAAGGTCGCCGAGGGGGCCGGGATGAATGTGGCGCTCACCCCCCGCGAGCCGGTGCGATCACGGTACGTTCTGGTCTGGCTGACCGACCTTCCACGTGACATCGACGGCAAGTTCCGCGGCAAGGTCTCGGAGATCAAGGTCACCGGCTGACGTCGGCAGGGAGGGGGCACACCGTTGGACGATGTGACGCTCCACGGCGTCAGCGACCAGGAGCTTCTGGCCCGGCATGTGGCGGGGGACAAGGACGCCTTCGGAGAGGTGGTCCGCAGACACCGCGACCGCCTCTGGGCGGTCGCCCTGCGCACGCTCGGGGACCGGGAGGAGGCCGCGGACGCGGTCCAGGACGCCCTGGTCTCGGCTTTCCGGGCCGCCCACACCTTCCGGGGGCAGTCCGCGGTCACCACCTGGCTGCACCGCATCACCGTGAACGCCTGTCTCGACCGGGCACGCAAAGCCGCTTCCCGGCGGACCGCTCCCGTCGAGGACGCGGAACGGCTGGATCAGCTCCTGGAGCCCCATGAGTCCGCGGAGGCCCCCACCGAGCGCCGTGCCCTGCACCATGAACTCCTCACCGCTCTGGCACAGCTTCCCCCCGATCAGCGGGCCGTCCTGGTACTGGTGGACATGCAGGGCTATCCGGTCGCCGAGGCCGCGCAGATCCTCGGCGTCCCGACCGGTACCGTCAAGAGCCGCTGTGCCCGGGGACGGGCACGGCTGCTGCCCCTCCTCACCCATCTGCGCGGTGACGTCGGGGGTAACAGCGAACCGGCCGGGGGAAGGAACCGGACGCCGGGGGATTCCGTCCCACCGGCGACGAGACACAGGGACGCAGGGCCACATGACCCTGCCGCGGCGAAGGGCGGAGGTGGGCGCGCATGACATCGACGGCCGATACGACTCAGCACCCTGATGTCTCCGAGATCTCCGACCTCACGGAAGGTCTGCTGTCCCCGGCACGGGCCGCTGAACTCCGTCAGCACCTGGACGACTGCGAGCTGTGTGCCGACGTCCGGGCCTCCCTGGAGGAGATCCGGGAGCTGCTGGGCACACTCCCCGGCGCCGCCAGGATGCCCGCCGACGTCGCCGGACGCATCGACGCCGCGCTGGCCGCCGAGGCGCTGCTCGCCTCGACCGCCCCGCAGGGGGACAGCGGGCATGTTTCACGTGAAACATCGACCGTTTCACGTGAAACATCGGCCGCCGAAGCCGGGGCGCCGCCGGTCGTTCCCGCACAGGAGCACCGCTCCGCCGCCGGCCCCGCCGACCGGCCTTCCGGACGTCCGGCCGTCCACTCCCGGGGGACGACCGGCCCCGGTCGCGCAGCCCGTACCCGGCGTGGGCGAAAGGCCCTCGGCGCTCTGCTGGCCGTGGCGGCCGCCGGGGTCGGTTTCCTCCTCATCCAGCCGCTCACCTCCTCGGACACCTCTCATCCCGGGGCCACCCGGGCGCACACCCCGGTGGCCGGCGCCGCGGCCCAGGACTTCTCCGGCCCCGAGCTGGCGGAGCGCGTCCGGTCCCTCGCCGCCGGACTGTCGGCAGCGGCACGGTCCGCGGTACCCACGGTGCCCGACAACGGCTTCGGCACCCAGGGGGGCGAACTCGAAAGCCCCAAGGGCGGTGCGCCGGAGGGCTCCCCGTCCGCCGTGGCCGAGCCCCGCCGGCTGC
Organism: Streptomyces yaizuensis; assembly: GCF_034961445.1. Lineage (NCBI taxonomy): Bacteria > Bacillati > Actinomycetota > Actinomycetes > Kitasatosporales > Streptomycetaceae > Streptomyces > Streptomyces yaizuensis. Next base: position 339,573 of record NZ_BSBI01000008.1, on the reverse strand, counting down.
ACCAGCCCGGCCCCGTTCCGCCCTGTGTCCAGCGGGCCACGGCACGCGGCGACTCCCCGCTGGGGGTCGAGGCCGGCTCCTATCGCGGAGAGAGCGCCTTTCTCCTGGTCTTCCCCCATCGCACGGACAGCGCACAGCTCCAGGCGTATGTGATCTCCACGGACTGCACCACCAAGGACCCCACGTCCACCGGGAAGGTGCTGTTCCACTCCTCGTACCCCCGCGACTGACGCTCTCCTGCGCTGCGCCGCCGTTCTTCCGGGAATGCCAGCCCCTTAGGATCCGTTGGGTGGGGTGAGAGTCATTGACCCGGCCCAGTCGACAGCAGCGCAGTCTTCAGAGACGAGGAACCCATCCGTGAGCGACGTCCGTAACGTGATCATCATCGGCTCCGGTCCGGCCGGCTACACGGCGGCGCTCTACACCGCGCGCGCCTCGTTGCAGCCGCTGGTGTTCGAGGGGGCCGTCACCGCCGGTGGCGCCCTGATGAACACCACCGATGTGGAGAACTTCCCCGGCTTCCGTGACGGCATCATGGGACCGGACCTGATGGACAACATGCGCGCCCAGGCCGAGCGCTTCGGCGCCGAACTGATCCCGGACGACGTGGTCTCGGTCGACCTCACCGGTGAGATCAAGACCGTCACGGACACTGCGGGCACGGTGCACCGGGCCAAGGCCGTCATCGTCACGACCGGTTCCCAGCACCGCAAGCTGGGGCTGCCCAACGAGGACGCGCTCTCCGGCCGGGGAGTCTCCTGGTGCGCCACCTGCGATGGCTTCTTCTTCAAGGACCAGGACATCGCGGTCATCGGCGGCGGTGACACCGCGATGGAGGAGGCGACCTTCCTCTCCCGGTTCGCCAAGTCCGTCACCATCGTCCACCGCCGGGACGCGCTGCGCGCCTCGAAGGCCATGCAGGACCGGGCCTTCGCCGACCCGAAGATCTCCTTCGCCTGGGACAGCGAGGTCGCCGAGATCCACGGTGACCAGAAGCTCACCGGTCTGACCCTGCGCAACACCAAGACCGGCGAGACGTCGGAGCTGGCCGTCACCGGTCTCTTCATCGCCGTCGGCCACGACCCGCGGACCGAGCTGTTCAAGGGGCAGCTCGACCTGGACGACGAGGGCTACCTCAAGGTCCAGGCGCCGTCCACCCGTACCAACCTGTCGGGCGTCTTTGCCGCAGGTGACGTGGTCGACCACACCTACCGGCAGGCCATTACCGCCGCCGGTACCGGCTGCTCCTCCGCTCTCGACGCCGAGCGCTTCCTCGCGGCCCTCGCCGACAGCGAGCAGGCGGCCCAGCCGGCTCCCGCGGTCTGATCCCCTCACCCCCCACCACCCCACAGAGTCAAGGAGGCCGCCATGGCCGGCACACTGAAGGCCGTCACCGAGTCCAGCTTCGAGAACGACGTCCTCAAGAACGACAAGCCCGTCCTGGTGGACTTCTGGGCCGAGTGGTGCGGCCCGTGCCGCCAGATCGCGCCGTCGCTGGAGGCCATCGCAGCCGAGCACGGCGAGAAGATCGAGATCGTCAAGCTGAACATCGACGAGAACCCCGGGATCGCCGCGAAGTACGGCGTCATGTCGATCCCGACGCTGAACGTCTACCAGAACGGCGAGGTCGTCCAGACGATCGTCGGCGCCAAGCCGAAGGCCGCGCTCCTGCGTGACCTGGACCCGTTCATCAACGGCTGATCGACAGCGGCGGCCGTTCGCGGCCATCGATGTTTCACGTGAAACATTGAGGGGCCCATCCCGTCCGGGGTGGGCCCCTCACCCGTATCGGCGGTCCATCTCACGGCCCGGCACGGCCGCCGCTTCACAGCGGTCTCAGTGCCGGTTCCTTCTGAACGGCCCCCAGCAGTCGGTCAAGAGCCATCTCGACATCCTCCTTCCAGGAGAACGTCGTCCTCAACTCCAGCCGCAGCCGTGGCGAGGTGGGATGCGGCCGTACGGTCTTGAACCCCACGGCCAGCAGATGATCCGCCGGCAGTATGCAGGCCGGCTCCTTCCAGCGGGCATCCCCGAACGCCTCGATCGCCCGGACCCCCCGGCGCAGCAGATCCTTGGCGACGGTCTGCACCATCACCCGGCCCAGCCCCTGCCCCTGATACGCGGGGTTGATCCACGCGGTCATCAACTGGACGGCGTCCGCTGAGACCGGGCTCGTCGGAAAGGCCAGGGAACGCGGGACATAGGCCGGAGGAGCGTAGAGCACAAAGCCCACCGGTACATCGTCGACACGGACCAGCCGTCCGCAGGAGCCCCACTCCAGCAGAACCGCCGAGATCCATGCCTCCTTCTCGGACTCCGACCGTCCCGCCGTGGTGGCCGCGCTGCCGCTGACCGGATCAAGCTCCCAGAAGACACAGGCCCGGCAGCGCCGGGGCAGCTCGGAGAGATTGTCCAGCGTGAGCGGTACGAGCCGACGCCCCATGAAGGCTGTTCCTCGCTTCCTTCCCGGGCCACGAGCCGTCCACGATCGTATCCATCCCCTCAGGGAGCGGACAGCGCCAACAAGCAAAGGGGCGGGCCGTGTTCTCCACGACCCGCCCCTTCGACCGAACTCGGATCAGTCCTCGTCGTCCGCGTCGGCGTCCGGGCGGACCCCCTGGTCCAGCACCCGGCCTTCGCCCGGGGCGAGGGTGCTCAGAATCCGCTCCAGATCGTCCATCGAGGCGAACTCCACGACGATCTTCCCCTTCTTCTGCCCCAGGTCGACCTTCACCCGGGTCTCGAAACGGTCCGAGAGCCGTGCGGCCAGATCGGAGAGCGCGGGGGAGAGACGGGTGCCGGCCCGAGGCCCCTTGGGCTTGGCCGTGCTCGTGGGGTGGGAGTTGAGCAGCGTCACGATCTCCTCGACCGCGCGCACCGACAGCCCCTCGGCCACGATGCGATGCGCCAGCCGGTCCTGGTCCTCGGAGTCCTCGACGGAGAGCAGAGCCCGCGCATGCCCGGCCGACAGCACCCCCGCGGCGACCCGGCGCTGCACCGAGGGGGACAGCCGCAGCAGGCGCAGGGTGTTGGAGACCTGCGGACGGGAGCGGCCGATCCGGTCGGCCAGCTGGTCATGGGTGCAGTTGAAGTCCTTGAGCAGCTGGTCATAGGCGGCCGCCTCTTCCAGCGGGTTCAGCTGCGCCCGGTGGAGGTTCTCCAGCAGCGCGTCGAGAAGCAGCTTCTCGTCCTCGGTGTGCCGGACGATGGCGGGGATGTGCTCCAGGCCGGCATCACGGCACGCCCGCCAGCGCCGCTCGCCCATGATCAGCTCATAGCGCTCGGGACCGAGCTGGCGTACCACCACGGGCTGGAGCAGACCGACCTCCTTGATGGAGGTGACCAGCTCGGCCAGGGCGTCCTCGTCGAACACCTCGCGGGGCTGCCGCGGATTGGGGGTGATCGTGTCCAGCGGAAGCTCGGCGAAGTGCGCCCCGGCAGGCTCCCGGTACTCCGGCTCCGTGGCCGGGGCGGGCACCACGACCACGGGTGCCGCTACCGGTGCCAGGGTCGTCACCTTGGCGGCGGCCACCCCACGGTTGTCCCCCGCCACCGGAAGCACCCCTGGCGAGCCGACGGCCCCGCCGGGCGCCACCTGCTTCTCCTGGGGAGCGGCAGGGATCAAGGCACCGAGCCCACGCCCCAATCCCCTACGTCGCTCACTCACTGGATCCCCTCCGAGATGTTCCGCTGGCTGTTCTGGGCGCCCACATGGGCATGCTGCGGGTCGTACTGAACTCCCACGCCCCGCAGGGCGATTTCACGTGCCGCCTCAAGATACGACAGGGCCCCGCTGGACCCCGGATCGTAGGTCAGCACCGTCTGTCCATAGCTCGGAGCCTCCGAGATACGGACCGACCGGGGGATGCTCGTCCGCAGCACCTCCTCACCGAAGTGGCTGCGGACCTCGTCGGCCACCTGGGAGGCGAGCCGGGTCCGGCCGTCGTACATGGTCAGAAGAATGGTGGAGACATGCAGCGCGGGGTTGAGATGGCCGCGCACCAGGTCCACGTTTCTCAGCAGCTGCCCCAGCCCTTCCAGTGCGTAGTACTCGCACTGGATGGGGATCAGCACCTCGGCACCGGCCACCATCGCATTGACGGTCAGCAGCCCGAGCGACGGCGGACAGTCGATCAGGATGTAGTCGAGGGGCTGCTCATAGGCCAGGATGGCCCGCTGAAGCCGGCTCTCCCGCGCCACCAGTGACACCAGCTCGATCTCCGCACCGGCGAGATCGATCGTGGCGGGGGCACAGAAGAGGCCTTCGACGTCGGGCACCGGCTGCACCACGTCGGAGAGCGGCTTGCTCTCCACCAGGACGTCATAGATGGAGGGGACTTCGGCATGGTGGTCGATGCCGAGGGCCGTGGAGGCATTGCCCTGGGGGTCCAGGTCGATCACCAGGACACGGGCACCGTGCAGGGCGAGCGAGGCGGCGAGATTGACCGTGGTCGTGGTCTTGCCCACGCCGCCCTTCTGGTTGGCCACCACCATGACTCGCGTCTGACCGGGGCGAGGCAGAGCCGAACCGGTACGTCCCAGCGCTTCCATGGCGAGCTGGGCGGCTCGGCCGATGGGGGTGTCGTCCATCGGGGGCGGTGTTTCACGTGAAACATCGTCTCCCGGCGACTCAGTACGGGGACCGGGGACCGGATCGGCCATCGGTCCCGCGATGTTGGCGTCGGACCGCAATGGTTCACTCTCCTCGACTTCAGGCTCGCGATGAACAGAGCCTGCCATGCTTTCGGGTTCATGAACCAGCGAGGCCTGTGCTTCTGTGGATGAATCCGGCTCTGTGGAGAACTCCGTAGCCCGCCCGAGGGGCTGCTTACGACTCCGGATCGGGGCGGCAGCGCGCCCGCGGCTGATGATTCCGTGCAGCAGTGAGCGACGTTTCACGTGAAACACGATGCACGGGTCGCGAGGCAAGCCCGGTCCGACACTCCGGTCAAATAGTGCAAAGCGCCCACTGCTGATACTTACGGATAGGCAGCCTTGATCAACGGCTCACCGTCGACGGCCCACCGTCAGCGACGGCGACGGGTGCGGCCGACCCGGGCGGCCCTGGCGCGTTTGGTCGCGAAGCGCACCCCGCCGGGGCTCTCCCCGACCTCGACCCGGACCACCGTGGAGAGCGGGTCGACCAGCCCTTCGCCGACCTGGAGCACCGAGGTCTCCACCACACCGAGCTTGCTCAGCGCCGCCCGCGCACCCTTCAGCTCCTCCTCGGCCGTGTCGCCCTTGAGCGCCAGCATCTCCCCGTAGGGACGGAGCAGCGGAACACCCCAGCCCGCGAGCCGGTCCAGCGGGGCCACCGCGCGGGCCGTCACCACATGGACCGGCTGGAGCGTCCCGAGCACTTCCTCGGCCCGGCCGCGCACCACGGTCACATGGTCGAGTCCCAGCAGCTCGACGACCTCCTGGAGGAAGTTCGTCCGGCGCAGCAGCGGCTCCAGCAGCGTGATCTTGAGGTCGGGTCGCACCAGCGCCAGGGGGATGCCCGGCAGGCCGGCGCCCGAGCCCACGTCACAGACCGTGACACCCTCCGGGACCACTTCGGAGAGCACGGCGCAGTTCAGCAGATGGCGCTCCCAGAGCCGGGGCACCTCCCGTGGGCCGATGAGACCGCGCTTCACCCCGGCGTCGGCGAGCAGCTCCGCGTAGCGCACAGCCTCCGGGAAGTACTCTCCGAAGACCTTCCGCGCAACGTCGGGCGCCGGGGGAAGCTCCTGTGCTGCCTCTGTCACGGGGACCGTCCTTCCATACCGCACTGTCGCAATGGTGAACTCAGGCTGACAAAGATCGGCCCCGCCTGCTCAACAGACGGGGCCGAGGAAACGCTGATGGATCAGGCGGGGAGGACGACGACGAAGCGCTGCGGCTCCTCGCCCTCGGACTCGCTGCGCAGACCCGCGGCGGCGACCGCGTCGTGGACGACCTTCCGCTCGAAGGGCGTCATGGGGTTCAGCTTCACCGGCTCGCCGCTGCTCTTCACCTCGTCGGCCGCCTGCGCGCCGAGCTGGGCCAGCTCGGTCCGCTTCCTGGCCCGGAAGCCCGCGATGTCCAGCATCAGACGGCTGCGGTCACCGGTCTCCCGGTGCACGGCGAGCCGGGTCAGCTCCTGGAGAGCCTCCAGGACCTCCCCGTCACGGCCGACCAGCTTCTGGAGATCACGGCTGGCGGTGTCACTGACGATCGATACAGCGGCCCGGTCGGCCTCGACGTCCATGTCGATGTCGCCGTCGAGATCGGCGATGTCGAGCAGACCTTCGAGGTAGTCGGCTGCGATCTCCCCCTCCTGCTCAAGGCGGGTGAGGGTGTCGCCTTCCTCGGCGGCGGCGGGGATGGTGCCTTCCGTCACGGATGGACTCCTTCTTACTTCTTGGACGACGGGTGCTTGGGTCGCTGCTGGCCCTTGCGCTGTCCTGCCTTGGGCTGCTGACGGCGGGCGGGCTTGCCGGGAGTCTTCGGCTGGGTGTCCTGCTCCTCGCTCTTCTCCAGCGAGAGCTTGTCGGAGTCGTCGCCGGCCTTGGTGCCGGTGTGGGCACGCTGGGACTTGCTCTGCCGCTTGGGCTGCTGGCGGCGGGCGGCGGACCCACCGGTGGCGGCCTCGTCGGCGGTCTCCTCGCTGCGGATCACCGAGCCGTCGGCCTGGGCGGCGTAGCCGGCCTTGGACAGAGCGCCGATGAACTTGCGCTCGTTGTCATTGCGGTTCGGACCCTTGGCGACGATGCCCTGGACCACCTTGCGCTTGCGCCGCGAGCGCACCTCGCCCTTGTGGGAGACGGCCTTCAGCAGACGGGTCAGGAACTCGTCCTGCGCCTTGCTGCCCGGGGTCGGGTTCTGGTTGATCACGTACATCTGCTGGCCCATGGTCCACACGTTGGTGGTCAGCCAGTAGACGAGAACGCCGACGGGGAAGTTGATGCCCATCACGGCGAAGATGATCGGGAAGATGTACATCAGCATCTTCTGCTGCTGCATGTACGGGGTCTTCACGGAGAGGTCGACGTTCTTCTGCATCAGCTGGCGCTGCGTGTAGAACTGCGACGCCGACATCATGATGATCATGATCGCGGTGACGATGCGGACCGAGCCCAGCGAGGCGTCCAGCGAGGCGACCTTCTCCGGGCTGTCCATGAACTTGGCGGCCAGCGGGGCGCCGAAGATATGGGCCTGACGAGCGCTTTCGAGCAGCGACTCGTTGATCACGCCGACGGTCTTGCCGGAGGCGATGTTGGAGAGGACGTAGTACAGGGCGAAGAAGAACGGCGACTGGGCCAGAATCGGCAGGCACGAGGAGAGCGGGTTGGTACCCGTCTCCTTGTACAGCTTCATCATCTCTTCGGACTGACGCTGCCGGTCGTTCTTGTAGCGCTCCTGGATCGCCTTCATCTTCGGCTGGAGCGCCTGCATGTTCCGCATCGACTTGATCTGCTTCACGAAGAGCGGGATCAGACAGATACGGATGAGAACCACGAGGGAAACGATCGACAGTCCCCAGGCCCAGCCCGTGTCGGGGCCGAACATGGCCCCGTAGAGCTTGTGGAACTGGACAATGATCCACGAAACCGGTGTGGTGATAAAGCTGAAGAGACTGGCAATCGTGTCCACTAATCAGGCTCCTTGAGCATTGGGCGAGGTCTCTGCGGCCGGACTCGGGAGCCGGTCGGCCGACTCCCGGTGAGGCGTGTCGGCGGCGGAGGTCCCGCCCTTGTCACCCCGGAGGGCATCACGCAGCAGTTGGTGCCAGCGCGGGCGCTTGCGGGGGGGCACATGGTCCACACCGCCGGGCGACCACGGATTGCACCGCAGGATCCGCCAGCCGGTGAGCGCCGTGCCCTTGATCGCGCCGTGCCGGTCGATGGCCGTGTATCCGTAGTGGGAACACGACGGGTAGTACCTGCAGACGGGCCCCAGCAGGGGACTGATCGTCCACTGGTACAGCTTGATCAGAGCCAGCAGCGGGTACTTCATCGCACGCCCCCTCCCAGCAGCCGCTGGAAGGCGGCATCCAGGTCTCGGGCCAGCTGTTCATGATCGGCGTCACCCGCACCGGGCAGCGCCCGTACGACCACCAGGCTACCGGGGGGCAGCTCGGCGAGCCGGTCACGTATGAGATGCCTCAGCCTGCGCTTGACCTGGTTGCGGACGACCGCTCCGCCCACTGCCTTGCTCACGACGAAACCCGCACACGTCGGGGGAGCGCTCTCCCCAGGCGCGTGCGGGTCCGGTGAACCGCTTCGTAGGTGGACGACCAGGAGCGGGCGGCCAGCCCGCCTGCCTCGTCGTACCGCGGCCGCGAAGTCCTCGCGCCGCCTCAGCCGATTCTCGGTAGGCAGCACGTCATGACCTGTTCGCGATCAGGCGGACAGGCGGGCGCGACCCTTTTCGCGGCGAGACGCGAGGATCGCGCGGCCGGCGCGGGTACGCATACGCAGACGGAAACCGTGGGTCTTGGCCCGACGACGGTTGTTCGGCTGGAAGGTGCGCTTGCTCACTCGGGGGCTCCAGAAATGACTCGTAGATGGCGGGACATCGCCTGGCTGTCACCGTGCGCCCACGAGAAGCTCGCGTTCACGCTGGGGTGCACCGCTTCATAATCACAGAGCGTGATCTTTGCCCATCGGAGGCAGGCGGCAGCAGCCATCGACAACTCGACCTGGTTACGGTACGCGCGGCTACGCCATCCGGTCAAACCAGGGCGACGGCGGGGGCCACTGTGCACAGGCTGTGGACAACAACTTGAACCGCGCGGGTCGGCCTGACTACCGTGGCTCGACCCAGGAACTTTTCCCTTCTGTCCTTCCTGTCTCACTCCCGCCCATCCCCGTCCCGAGAACCACACCTTCGTGGGACCTTCGAGAGAGCGTGCCCCGTGGCTGACGTACCTGCCGATCTTGCCGCAGTGTGGCCGCGCGTACTGGAGCACCTCCTCGCCGAGGGCCGGCAGGGGATCGAGCCCAAGGACAAGCAGTGGATCGAGCGCTGCCGTCCGCTCGCGCTGGTCGCGGGCACGGCGCTGCTCTCCGTACCCAACGAGTGGGGCAAGCGGGTCCTCGAAGGCCGGCTCGCGCCGCTGATCAGCGAGACGCTGAGCCGGGAGTGCGGCGGTCCGATCCGGATCGCGATCACCGTGGACGACTCCGCCGGTGACGCTCCGGATCAGCAGGAGGGCGCCCCGCAGCAGCCGTCCGGCTATCCGGGCCCCCAGCACGACGAGCCCCAGGGCTACCCCCGCGAGGACCCGTACGGCGGGTACGGCCACCGGGGGCCCGACGACGGGCTTCCGGAGATCCGGCCCGTCTACCCCGAGTACCAGCAGCGGCCGGAGCCCGGCGCGTGGCCGCGGACGCAGGAGGACCTGTCCTGGCAGCAGCCCCGGCTCGGCGGCTTCCCCGAGCGGGACTCCTACCAGGACCGGGACACGTTCCACAGCCGCGATCCGTACGCGACGGCACGGCCCGACCGCTCGACGCACGACTACCGCTCCCCGCAGCAGCCGGAGCGCCCGGGGTACGAGTCCCGGCCGGACCGCCGGGAGTTGCCCGACTCCGGCGGGCCGTCCCGGGGCGGGACCGGCGGCGGCTCCGGACCGCTCGGTTCCTCCTCCGCGCCGGCCGCGGGCGGCCCCGGTGAGCCGCACGCCCGGCTCAACCCGAAGTACCTCTTCGACACCTTTGTGATCGGCGCGTCCAACCGGTTCGCGCACGCGGCGGCCGTCGCGGTCGCGGAGGCCCCGGCGAAGGCGTACAACCCGCTGTTCATCTACGGCGAGTCCGGCCTCGGCAAGACCCATCTGCTCCATGCCATCGGGCACTACGCGCGCAGCCTCTACCCGGGGACGCGGGTGCGGTACGTCAGCTCGGAGGAGTTCACCAACGAGTTCATCAACTCGATCCGGGACGGCAAGGGCGACGCCTTCCGCAAGCGGTACCGCGATGTGGACATCCTGCTCGTCGACGACATCCAGTTCCTGGCGAGCAAGGAGTCGACGCAGGAGGAGTTCTTCCACACCTTCAACACCCTCCACAACGCCAACAAGCAGATCGTGCTCTCCTCGGACCGGCCGCCGAAGCAGCTGATGACGCTGGAGGACCGGCTCCGCAACCGCTTCGAGTGGGGGCTGACCACCGATGTGCAGCCGCCGGAGCTGGAGACCCGGATCGCGATCCTGCGCAAGAAGGCGGTCCAGGAGCAGCTGAACGCGCCTCCGGAGGTGCTGGAGTTCATCGCCTCCCGGATCTCGCGCAACATCCGTGAGCTGGAGGGCGCGCTGATCCGTGTGACGGCGTTCGCCTCGCTCAACCGGCAGCCGGTGGACCTCGGGCTGACCGAGATCGTGCTGAAGGATCTGATCCCGGGCGGCGAGGACACCGCCCCCGAGATCACCGCGGGCGCGATCATGGCGGCGACGGCCGACTACTTCGGTCTGACGGTGGAGGACCTGTGCGGATCCTCGCGCAGCCGGGTGCTGGTGACGGCGCGGCAGATCGCGATGTACCTCTGCCGCGAGCTGACCGATCTGTCGCTGCCGAAGATCGGCGCCCAGTTCGGCGGCCGTGACCATACGACGGTGATGCACGCGGACCGGAAGATCCGCGCGCTGATGGCGGAGCGGCGGTCGATCTACAACCAGGTCACCGAGCTGACCAACCGCATCAAGAACGGCTGACACCCGCCGCACTGCGGCGCGGTGGGGCGCCCCGGGAGCCTTCCCGGGGCGCTTTTTCGTGCCCGGGGAGGCGCCGGCGTGTGGGTCCGGAGGGGGCTCAGAGGGGATTCAGGAGCGGGTCCGGAGGGAGTCCGGAGCGGGTCCGAAGGCGGCTTCGGAGGGGCTTCGGAAGGGCTTCGGGACCGTTTCCGGGGGTCCCCGGGGACGCGTCCGGCGTGTCCCGCCGCCTGGGCGATGTTCGATTAGGGAGGTGTGTCACCGTGTTCTCCACAGGCCGGGCGGAAATCCACTGTCCACAGGCTGGGGACCAAAAAGTTGTCCAGACGCTGTCCACAGCTGGGCCCGGGGAAAGATCATCCCACCAGGTCAGGTGGCTGTGGAATTGTGGTAAATCGTCATCCACAGCCTGTGGACAGAGCATCCGTCCACAGCGGTCGCCGTGCGTTGTCCACCGCCTACCCACAGGCAGGAGGCGGTTTCCCACAGCTTCTCCACAGCGCTGTCCACTGTTCGGCAACGATCGAGCCCCTCTCACCGTGTCGAGTGAAAGAGGTCACACCGATGCGCCGGGTTGGCCTGTGGGGAACCGGGGTAAAGCTGGGGACAGAGCTGGGGAGAACTCCCCATGGCCTGTGGACCGCCTGTGCAGAACTTTTCGGTGTCCACAGACGGCCCCGGTTATCCACCGGCTCCACCCACAGGCCCGGTGGATAAAAAAGCGGCCTTGACCTGCGAAAACAGGGTTATCCACCGTATCCACAGGCCCTACTACTACTCCCACTTAGAGTTACCGGGAAATCCGCTTCGAAGTGGGTCCTGTGCACAACTCGGCGCCGCGGGCCGCGACACCCGCGGTCACGACTTGACCCCGACCCGCGCCGACTGTCAGTGCGGTGCGTCAGACTGGTCCCCGGCGACACAGCCGACGAGAAGGCCAGCAAGGCGAGCCAGCAACAGCAGGAGGCGGTTCCGGTGAAGATCCGGGTTGAGCGCGATGTACTCGCGGAGGCGGTGGCCTGGGTGGCCCGGAGCCTCCCGGCCCGTCCGCCGGCGCCCGTGCTCGCGGGCCTGCTGCTGAAGGCGGAGGAGGGCGCTCTGAGCTTCTCCAGCTTCGACTACGAGGTCTCCGCCCGTGTCTCCGTCGAGGCCGAGGTCGACGAGGACGGCACCGTCCTCGTCTCCGGCCGGCTGCTCGCCGACATCTGCCGCGCCCTCCCCAACCGCCCGGTGGAGATTTCCACAGACGGTGTACGGGCGACCGTGGTCTGCGGCTCCTCCCGCTTCACGCTCCACACCCTCCCGGTGGAGGAGTACCCCTCGCTGCCGCAGATGCCGACCGCCACCGGCACCGTCCCGGGTGAGGTCTTCGCCTCCGCCGCCGCCCAGGTCGCCATCGCCGCCGGCCGCGACGACACGCTGCCCGTCCTCACCGGCGTCCGGATCGAGATCGAGGGCGACACCGTCACCCTGGCCTCCACCGACCGCTACCGCTTCGCCGTCCGCGAGTTCCTGTGGAAGCCGGAGAACCCGGAGGCGTCCGCCGTCGCCCTGGTGCCCGCGAAGACCCTGCTCGACACCGCCAAGTCGCTGACCAGCGGTGACACCGTCACGCTCGCGCTCTCCGGCTCGGGCGCCGGAGAGGGCCTGATCGGTTTCGAGGGCGCGGGCCGCCGCACCACCACCCGGCTGCTCGAAGGCGACCTGCCGAAGTACCGCACGCTCTTCCCGACCGAGTTCAACTCGGTGGCGGTCATCGAGACCGCGCCCTTCGTCGAGGCCGTCAAGCGCGTGGCCCTCGTCGCCGAGCGGAACACCCCGGTCCGGCTCAGCTTCGAGCAGGGCGTGCTGATCCTGGAGGCGGGCTCCAGCGACGACGCACAGGCTGTGGAGCGCGTCGATGCCCAGCTGGAGGGCGACGACATCTCGATCGCCTTCAACCCCACCTTCCTGCTCGACGGCCTGAGCGCGATCGACTCCCCGGTCGCCCAGCTCTCGTTCACCACCTCCACCAAGCCCGCGCTGCTCAGCGGCAAGCCGGCCGTGGACGCCGAGGCGGACGAGGCGTACAAGTACCTGATCATGCCCGTACGACTCTCGGGCTGAGCCCCCGCCGGGCCGCCGGACGACGCCTTCACGACGGGCCTGCTCCCCGGGGGCAGGCCCGTCGGGCTGCACGACGCGTCCCGGCGTAGGCTCGGAACCGTTCACGCACCACGACGCTTAAGGACATGAGATGCAGCTCGGCCTCGTCGGCCTCGGCAAAATGGGCGGCAACATGCGCGAGCGCATCCGCCGCGCGGGCCACACCGTCATCGGCTACGACCGCAACCCGGACATCGCCGATGTCCACAGCCTCCAGGAGCTTGTGGACAGCCTGGAGGGCCCCCGGGTGGTGTGGGTGATGGTCCCGGCCGGCGCCGCGACCCAGTCCACCATCGACGAGCTGGCCGAGCTGCTCTCCCCCGGCGACGTCGTCGTGGACGGCGGCAACTCCCGCTGGACCGACGACGAGCGCCACGCCGTCGAGCTGGGCATCAAGGGCATCGGCTTCGTGGACTGCGGTGTCTCCGGCGGTGTCTGGGGCCTGGAGAACGGCTACGCGCTGATGTACGGCGGCTCCGCCGAGCATGTCGCCCAGGTGCAGCCGGTCTTCGACGCCCTGAAGCCGGCCGGCCCGTACGGCGCCGTCCACGCCGGCAAGGTCGGCGCCGGGCACTTCGCCAAGATGGTCCACAACGGCATCGAGTACGCCATGATGCAGGCCTACGCCGAGGGCTGGGAGCTGCTGGAGAAGGTCGACTCCGTCACCGATGTGCGCGAGGTCTTCCGCTCCTGGCAGGAGGGCACGGTCATCCGCTCCTGGCTGCTCGACCTGGCCGTCAACGCGCTGGACGAGGACGAGCACCTGGAGAAGCTGCGCGGCTACGCCGAGGACAGCGGCGAGGGCCGGTGGACGGTCGAGGCCGCCATCGACAACGCCGTGCCGCTGCCCGCGATCACCGCCTCGCTCTTCGCGCGGTTCGCCTCCCGTCAGGACGACTCCCCGCAGATGAAGATGATCGCCGCGCTGCGCAACCAGTTCGGCGGCCACGCGGTGGAGACGAAGTAGTACACCCTGCTGCCGGGGGAGGTCGGCGCTCACCATGCATGTCACGCATCTGTCGCTGGCCGACTTCCGTTCGTACGCCCGGGTCGAGGTCCCGCTCGATCCGGGCGTGACCTCGTTCGTCGGGGCGAACGGGCAGGGCAAGACCAATCTGGTGGAGGCGGTCGGCTATCTGGCCACGCTCGCCAGCCACCGGGTCGCCTCGGACGCGCCGCTGGTCCGCGCCGGGGCCGAGCGGGCGGTGATCCGGGCCGCCGTCACCCAGGGCGAGCGCTCCCAGCTGGTGGAGCTCGAGCTGAACCCGGGCCGGGCCAACCGTGCCCGTATCAATCGGTCGTCGCAGGTCAGACCACGTGATGTGTTGGGGATAGTCCGGACGGTGCTGTTCGCGCCGGAGGATCTGGCGCTGGTGAAGGGCGACCCGGGCGACCGCCGGCGGTTCCTGGACGAGCTGATCACCGCGCGCTCCCCCCGGATGGCGGGGGTCCGCTCCGACTACGAGCGCGTGCTCAAGCAGCGCAACACCCTGCTGAAGTCGGCGGCGCTGGCCCGCCGGCACGGCGGCACCCGGTCCGGGGCCGATCTCTCCACGCTGGACATCTGGGACCAGCATCTGGCCCGGACGGGCGCGGAGCTGCTGGCCCGCCGGCTCGACCTGGTGGCGACGCTGCTGCCGCTGGCCGACAAGGCGTACGAGTCGCTGGCGCCGGGCGGCGGTCCGCTCGCCCTGGAGTACCGCTCCTCCGCCGGTCCACAGGCCGCACCCGAGACGCCCGGCGCGCCCGGTGCGTGCAGTCCCGAGGAGCTGTACGAGGTGCTGCTGGCCGCGCTCGGCGAGGCCCGCAAGCAGGAGATCGAGCGCGGGGTGACCCTGGTCGGCCCGCACCGCGACGAGCTGGTCCTCAAGCTGGGCGAGCTGCCCGCGAAGGGGTACGCCAGCCATGGCGAGTCCTGGTCGTACGCGCTGGCGCTCCGGCTGGCCTCGTACGAGCTGCTGCGGAGCGAGGGCCATGAGCCGGTGCTCGTCCTGGACGACGTCTTCGCCGAGCTGGACGCCCGGCGGCGGGAGCGACTGGCGGAATTGGTCGCTCCGGGGGAGCAGGTGCTGGTGACCGCGGCGGTGGACGACGACGTCCCCGCCGTGCTGACCGGAGTGCGGTACTCCGTCTCCGGCGGAGAGGTGACACGGGTATGAGCGAGAACACACCGGGCCTTCCCCTGCCCGGACCGGCGGCGGTTCCCGCGGCCTCGGCCGCCCCGCTGGCGACGCCGGCCGCCCCGGTGGCATCCGGCGTGGACCTGGCCCGGGTCGCGCTGCGCGCGGCCAAGGAGCAGGCCCGCGCCCGGGGTGCGGCGGCGCAGGAGAAACGCCAGGCCAGAAGGGGTGGCGGACTCCGTTCCGGCGCCCGTGCCGACGGCCGCGACCCGCTGGCCCTCGGCGCGGCGATCAATCGGCTGATCACCGAGCGCGGCTGGGAGACACCGGCGGCGGTCGGCGGGGTGATGGGCCGCTGGCCGCAGATCGTGGGCGAGAACCTGGCCAATCACTGCGTACCGCTGCGCTACGACGAGGCACCGGACGAGCGGGTCCTGACCGTGCAGTGCGACTCCACGGCCTGGGCGACGGAGCTGCGGCTGCTGGCGCCCCGGCTGGTGGCCCGGCTCAACGAGGACCTGGGCCAGGGCACGGTCCGGCTGATCAAGGTGCTGGGTCCGGGGGCGCCGCGCAAGGGGTACGGGCCGCTGCGGGCGCCCGGCAGCACGGGCCCCGGTGACACCTACGGCTGAGTCCGCTTCCCGCCGTGTTCGCAGCCGGTGGAGCCTGCGCCCGATTTATTGGCGTTCACCGCCTTTTCACCTGGACGCCACCCCGTCGGAATGATCGATTCCGGCCCTGCGTCGCACGGTGGGGGCGGCTGCGGAGGCTCCCTCCGATGAGGGGTCCGTCACCGGTTTCGCCCATTGACAGGCCAAAGCGCTCAACGCCCGTGTGAGCCTCCTGGAGCCCCTGCCCGAATATGGGGAGTCGGACCGACCGGGTTGAGGGCGGCACATGCGGACTCAGCTACCGGCAAACCCCCATTCGTGTCAGTGGTACCGGTAGACTGGTGGACAATCCCGCCACCTTGCGGAAATGTCGAACGACGCAGCCGCTCCAGCATGCTCGGAGAACGGCCTGTGCTGTGCCAGAAAGGGCGCTTCGTGGCCGATTCCGGCAACCCCAACGAGAACCTCCCGTCCACCCCCGCCGGCTCGTCGGGCGAGGTAACCGCCTCGTACGACGCCAGCGCGATCACCGTCCTCGAAGGGCTGGACGCGGTCCGCAAGCGCCCCGGCATGTACATCGGCTCGACCGGTGAGCGTGGGCTTCATCACCTGGTCCAGGAAGTCGTCGACAACTCCGTCGACGAGGCCATGGCCGGCCACGCGGACACCATCCACGTGACGATCCTGGCCGACGGCGGCGTCCGCGTCGTCGACAACGGCCGCGGCATCCCCGTGGGCATCGTCCCCTCGGAGAACAAGCCCGCCGTCGAGGTCGTGCTCACCGTCCTGCACGCGGGCGGCAAGTTCGGCGGCGGTGGCTACGCGGTCTCCGGCGGTCTGCACGGCGTCGGCGTCTCCGTCGTCAACGCGCTCTCCTCCAAGGTCGCCGTCGAGGTCAAGACGGACGGCTACCGCTGGACCCAGGACTACAAGCTGGGCGTCCCCACCGCCCCGCTCGCGCGGAACGAGGAGACGGACGAGACCGGCACCACGGTCACCTTCTGGGCCGACGGCGACATCTTCGAGACCACCGAGTACTCCTTCGAGACGCTCTCGCGCCGCTTCCAGGAGATGGCCTTCCTCAACAAGGGCCTCACCCTGACGCTGACCGACGAGCGCGAGTCGGCCAAGGCCACGGTGGGCGCCGACAGCGCCGAGGAGGCCGAGCAGGAGCAGGTCCGCACGGTCAAGTACCACTACGAGGGCGGCATCGTCGACTTCGTGAAGTACCTGAACTCGCGCAAGGGCGAGCTGGTCCACCCCACCGTGATCGACGTCGAGTCCGAGGACCGCGAGCGGCTGCTCTCGGTCGAGATCGCGATGCAGTGGAACACCCAGTACACGGAGGGCGTCTACTCCTTCGCGAACACGATCCACACCCACGAGGGCGGTACCCACGAAGAGGGCTTCCGGGCCGCGCTCACCGGTCTGGTCAATCGTTACGCCCGTGACAAGAAGCTGCTCCGGGAGAAGGACGACAACCTCTCCGGCGAGGACATCCGCGAGGGCCTGACCGCGATCATCTCGGTCAAGCTGGGCGAGCCGCAGTTCGAGGGCCAGACCAAGACCAAGCTGGGCAACACCGAGGCGAAGACCTTTGTCCAGAAGGTGGTCCACGAGAACCTGACGGACTGGTTCGACCGCAACCCCAACGAGGCGGCGGACATCGTCCGCAAGGCGATCCAGGCGCAGACCGCCCGGGTGGCCGCCCGCAAGGCCCGCGACCTCACCCGCCGCAAGGGCCTGCTGGAGTCGGCGTCGCTGCCGGGCAAGCTCAGCGACTGCCAGTCCAACGACCCGACGAAGTGCGAGATCTTCATCGTCGAGGGCGACTCCGCCGGCGGCTCGGCGAAGTCCGGCCGCAACCCGATGTACCAGGCGATCCTGCCCATCCGCGGCAAGATCCTGAACGTCGAGAAGGCCCGGATCGACAAGATCCTCCAGAACACCGAGGTCCAGGCGCTGATCTCGGCGTTCGGCACCGGGATCCACGAGGACTTCGACATCGAGAAGCTCCGCTATCACAAGATCATCCTGATGGCGGACGCCGACGTCGACGGTCAGCACATCAACACCCTGCTGCTGACCTTCCTCTTCCGCTTCATGCGGCCGCTGGTCGAGGCCGGCCATGTCTTCCTCTCCCGCCCCCCGCTCTACAAGATCAAGTGGGGTCGGGACGACTTCGAGTACGCCTACTCCGACCGCGAGCGCGACGCCCTGGTCGAGCTGGGCAAGCAGCAGGGGAAGCGGATCCGCGAGGACTCGATCCAGCGCTTCAAGGGTCTGGGCGAGATGAACGCCGAGGAGCTGCGCGTCACCACGATGGACGTCGAGCACCGGGTGCTCGGCCAGGTCACGCTGGACGACGCCGCCCAGGCCGACGACCTGTTCTCGGTGCTGATGGGAGAGGACGTCGAGGCCCGGCGCTCCTTCATCCAGCGCAACGCCAAGGACGTCCGCTTCCTCGACATCTGAGTCGGCCCCTGCTGACCGTACGAAAGGACTGAAGACCGGCAATGGCCGACGAGATCTCCACCCCCGCCCCCACCGAGGAAGCCCAGCCGCAGCGGATCGAGCCCGTCGGGCTCGAAACCGAGATGCAGCGGTCGTACCTCGACTACGCGATGTCCGTCATCGTCTCGCGTGCGCTCCCCGACGTACGGGACGGCCTCAAGCCCGTCCACCGCCGGGTGCTCTACGCGATGTACGACGGCGGCTACCGGCCCGAGAAGGGCTTCTACAAGTGCGCCCGCGTCGTCGGCGACGTCATGGGCACGTACCACCCGCACGGCGACACCTCGATCTACGACGCGCTGGTCCGCCTGGCCCAGCCGTGGTCCATGCGGCTGCCGCTGGTCGACTCCAACGGAAACTTCGGCTCCCCGGGCAACGACCCCGCCGCCGCCATGCGCTACACCGAGTGCAAGATGGCGCCGCTCTCCATGGAGATGCTGCGGGACATCGACGAGGAGACCGTCGACTTCCAGGACAACTACGACGGCCGCAACCAGGAGCCGACCGTCCTCCCGGCCCGGATCCCGAACCTGCTGGTCAACGGGTCCGCCGGCATCGCGGTCGGCATGGCGACCAACATCCCGCCGCACAATCTGCGCGAGGTCGCGGCCGGTGCGCAGTGGGCGCTGGAGCACCCCACCGCCAGCCACGAGGAGCTGCTGGACGCGCTCATCGAGCGGATCAAGGGCCCGGACTTCCCGACCGGCGCCCTGGTCGTCGGCCGCAAGGGCATCGAGGAGGCGTACCGCACCGGTCGCGGCTCCATCACCATGCGCGCGGTCGTCGAGGTCGAGGAGATCCAGAACCGGCAGTGCCTGGTGGTCACGGAGCTTCCGTACCAGGTGAACCCGGACAACCTCGCGCAGAAGATCGCCGACCTGGTGAAGGACGGCAGGATCGGCGGCATCGCCGACGTCCGCGACGAGACCTCCTCCCGCACCGGGCAGCGGCTCGTCATCGTCCTCAAGCGGGACGCGGTCGCCAAGGTCGTGCTGAACAACCTCTACAAGCACACCGACCTCCAGACCAACTTCGGCGCGAACATGCTGGCGCTGGTCGACGGCGTGCCGCGCACCCTGTCGCTGGACGCGTTCATCCGCCACTGGGTGACGCACCAGATCGAGGTCGTCGTCCGCCGTACGCGCTTCCGTCTGCGCAAGGCGGAGGAGCGGGCCCACATCCTGCGCGGTCTGCTCAAGGCGCTGGACGCCATCGACGAGGTCATCGCGCTCATCCGGCGCAGCGACACCGTCGACATCGCGCGCACCGGCCTGATGGACCTGCTGACCATCGACGAGATCCAGGCCAACGCGATCCTGGAGATGCAGCTCCGCCGGCTGGCGGCGCTGGAGCGCCAGAAGATCGTCCAGGAGCACGACGAGCTCCAGGCGAAGATCAACGAGTACAACGCGATCCTGGCCTCCCCCGAGAAGCAGCGCCGGATCGTCAGCGACGAGCTGGCCGTGATCGTCGACAAGTTCGGCGACGACCGCCGCAGCCAGCTGGTGCCCTTCGACGGTGACATGTCCATCGAGGACCTGATCGCCGAGGAGGACATCGTCGTCACCATCAGCCGGGGCGGCTATGTGAAGCGCACCCGGACGGACGACTACCGCTCGCAGAAGCGCGGCGGCAAGGGCGTGCGGGGCACGAAGCTGAAGGAAGACGACATCGTCGACCACTTCTTCGTCTCCACCACCCATCACTGGCTGCTCTTCTTCACCAACAAGGGCCGGGTGTACCGGGCCAAGGCGTACGAGCTGCCGGACGCGGGCCGGGACGCGCGGGGTCAGCATGTGGCCAATCTGCTCGCGTTCCAGCCGGACGAGCGGATCGCGCAGATCCTCGCCGTACGGGACTACGACGTCGCGCCGTACCTGGTGCTCGCCACCAAGGCCGGCCTGGTCAAGAAGACCCCGCTGAAGGACTACGACTCGCCGCGCTCCGGTGGTGTGATCGCGATCAATCTGCGGGAGACCGACAGCGGCGCCGACGACGAGCTGATCGGCGCGGAGCTGGTCTCCGCCGCGGACGACCTGCTGCTCATCAGCAGGAAGGCCCAGTCCATCAGGTTCACCGCGACGGACGACGCACTGCGTCCGATGGGCCGCGCCACCTCGGGTGTGAAGGGGATGAGTTTCCGCGAAGGGGACGAACTCCTCTCGATGAATGTGGTGCGCCCGGGTACGTTCGTGTTCACCGCCACAGATGGTGGGTACGCGAAGCGAACCGCGGTGGACGAATATCGCGTCCAAGGACGTGGAGGCCTCGGTATCAAGGCCGCCAAGATCGTTGAGGACCGTGGATCGCTCGTGGGCGCGCTGGTGGTGGAGGAGACCGATGAGATTCTCGCCATCACCCTCGGCGGCGGTGTGATCCGTACGCGAGTCAATGAAGTCAGGGAGACGGGCCGTGACACCATGGGCGTCCAACTGATCAACCTGGGCAAGCGGGACGCCGTTGTCGGTATCGCGCGGAACGCCGAGGCTGGACGAGAGGCCGAAGAGGTCGATGGGACCGACGAGGCCGCAGTGACTGATGGAGCCGACGGCGGCACGGCCGCGTCGGCAGCCGAGGGCACCGAGCCCTCGGCCGGGGAGCACGAGGAGTAGAAGCGTGAGTGGAGCCACGGGCGCCGGTTCGGCCGCTGGTGCGGCTGGAGCCGCTGGAAAGAACGGTGCCCGTGGCTCCGCCGCGGAATCCCAGGGGGCGACGGTGACGGAGACCCGGGGGCCCAAGCCCCCGTTCGGAAAGACCGGTGGCGAGCCGCCGCGCAAGCCCGCCGGGCAGCAGCCCTACCGCCCGCCGCAGGCGTACCAGGCGCCGGCCCCGGCGCCCGCGCTCGCGTCGCAGGACGACGACGAGTCGGGCATGCGCTTCCCGCGCACCGGCGCCCGGACCACCCCGCGCACCCGCAAGGCGCGGCTGCGGGTGGCGAAGGCCGACCCGTGGTCGGTGATGAAGGTCAGCTTCCTGCTCTCCATCGCGCTGGGCATCTGCACGGTGGTCGCGGCGGCGGTGCTGTGGATGGTCATGGACGCGATGGGCGTCTTCTCCACGGTCGGCGGCACCATCAGCGAGGCGACCGGCTCG
This sequence comes from Streptomyces yaizuensis, assembly GCF_034961445.1. NCBI lineage: Bacteria > Bacillati > Actinomycetota > Actinomycetes > Kitasatosporales > Streptomycetaceae > Streptomyces > Streptomyces yaizuensis. The sequence continues at coordinate 318,418 of NZ_BSBI01000008.1, read as the reverse complement.
AACGAGAGCAACGGTTTTGACCTCCAGTCCTTCCTGTCGCTGCCGCGGGTGCTGATCTTCACCTCCGTGGTCGCGGTGATCGATGTGGTCCTCGCCACGGCGCTGGCGACGCTCGGGGCCTTCATCTACAACCTGTCCGCCGGATTCGTCGGCGGCGTGGAGCTGACCCTGGCGGAGGACGAGTAGGTCCCCCGCGGTTGGTCCCCCGCGGTCCGGGCCGTCCGGGCCGTCCGGTCTCCGGGGGTCATTCCCCGGCCCCCGGGGGACGGATTTGGGCACAGCCCGCCACGTGCGCTAATCTTCAGAGGTCAGCGCGCAGCGCGGCGGGGCTATAGCTCAGTTGGTTAGAGCGCATCCCTGATAAGGATGAGGCCACAGGTTCAAATCCTGTTAGCCCCACCAGCACAAAAACCCCCAGGCGATCACGCCCGGGGGTTTTTGACATCCATGGCTGACATCAGCCGATGAGTGGATCTTCCAGCAGCTCCGCGAGCATGTCCGTGGCCTCGCGCTCACGGCCGCCCACCACGTGGGTGTAGATGTCCAAGGTCATGCTGATCTGGCTGTGGCGCAGGATCACCTGCGCGACCTTCGGGTGCACCTTGAGGAAGGCCAGCAGGGTGCCGCAGGTGTGCCGGGCGATCCGGACGGTGATCCGGCGCACTCCTGACCGCCTGATCAGGGAGTCGAAGGTACGGGAGAAAGCCCGGGGGTCGATCAGGCCGCCATGGTTCGCCGAGAAGATCACGTCATGGTCGGGGGACTGCTCCCACGAGTCACCCGCGATCTTCCTTTCCAGCTCTTGCAGCTCCCGGCGGCCTTCCAGCGCGCGAGCGCAGAACTCAGGCAGGGGCAGGGCAGCCTGCGAGGAGTCGGTTTTCAGGGACTTCAGTACGAGGCCGACACCCGTGACCCGCTGCACTTGCTTGGTGGGAGTGAACTGCCGGCGGGCGAAGTCGATGTCCTGCCAGCGCAGCCCCATCACCTCGCCCCGGCGCAGTCCCAGCACCAGGACCAGGACGCAGGCCGCGTAGAAGCGGTGGGCCCGGACGGACCGGAGAAACGTGATGGCCTCCGGCGCGTCCCACGGCTTTCCCTTCTCCGTGTCCACCTTGGGCATGTCCACGAGCAGCGCCACGTTCCGCGTGATGATCTCCTCTTTGATCGCCCTGTTGAGCGCGTTCCGGAGTGTCCGCAGAACTTCGAAGCGGGTCGGAGCCGGGACCTTCCGCCGCTTGAGGGCCGCCATGAAGGCGCGGACCTGCGCGGCCGACAGCCGGGTGAGCGGCTTCGTCCCCAGCTGGGGAACGATGTAGAGCCGTACCTTCGACTCGTACTTCGCGTACGTGTTGTGCTCCAGGTTGGGCCGGACGATGTGGGTCAGCCAGTAGGCCAGCCATTCACCGAGCTGCCAGGACCGGGACGGGACGGGGACGCCGTTGCGCTCCTGGTGCTGGAGCTTGCCCAGCTTCTCGTTGGCCTCGTCCCACGTCGAGCCGTAGACGTACCGGCGGACACGGTGGCCATCGGTGTCGGTGACGTACGCGGCACCTTGGTACCGGCCGTCCTTGCGCTGGGTGATGGTGCCACCGCCGTTGGGGCGTCGCTTGGCCATCAGGCCGCCTCCCCCAGCTCGCCGAGGATGAAGTCGCGGATGGACTGCGCGGGGATCCGGCGGGCGCGGCCGAGGCGGATGGAGGCGAGTCGGCGGGTGCGGATCAGGTCGTATACGGCGGTACGGCCGAGCTTGAGCCGGGCCATGACCTCGGGGACGGTGAGCAGTTCGTCGGTCATGCCGGATCCCCCCAGCCGTCAGGGTCGGCCAGCTCGGTTCGGGCATGGCGTGCTGCCTCGCGGCCCGCCTGGAGGTCGCGGTGGATGGTGGCTGCGAGCCAGCTTTCGCCGGGGGTGTGGCCGTGTCCGGCGTAGGTCCAGTGGGCGAGTGTGAGTGTGGTCGGGTCGGTGTGGTCGGGGGCGGCCGGGTCCTGGAGGGCGCGGTAGTCGGCGCGGGCCTGGCGGAGGGCGCCGAGGGTGGTGGAGTAGCGGCGGCTCTTGGTGGAGAAGTGGCCGCGGAAGCCGAGCATGTGGGCCCAGGCGCGGAGGTTGCGGTCCGGGTAGGCGGGGTGGAGGTCGAGGCACGTGGAGATGAGGCGCCGGGTGTGCTCGGGGACGTCGAGGAGGGCGGCGGCTTCGTGGTTGCCGACGGGCCGGTCCAGGGTGCCGGTGGTCTCGGCCGCCTTGGTGGCGTACTTGGCGACGTAGGCCGCGACGGCCTGCTCCGTCAGGTCCTGTCCGTCGCCGAAGGCGTGGATGGGCCGGATGTCGAGCTGGGCGCCCCAGCGGACGAGCCGTTCCGGCCGGTCGTGCTTGGTGGCGGCGGGGACGGTGATCCGGGCGCGGTCGGCAGCGGTACGGATGGCGTTGGTGAGGAGGTCGTGGGTGGCCCAGGGCGGGGGCGGGGAGTCGGGTCCGTCCGGCCCGTCGAACCGTACGACGGCGTGGAAGTGGATGGCGCCGCGCTTCTGGTACTCGGCCACCTTGGCGTAGGAGATCCGTACCCGCTCACGTAGTTCACGCTGGGTGATGCCGGCGTGTTTCGCGGTCTCCCGGAACAGGTAGATGGTGAAGCGGCGCCACAGGTCTCCGGCGTGGTTGTTCCACAGCACGGCGCCTTCGTAGTCGTAGTGGGCGGGGTCCAGGGCGGTGCCGAGGGCGGGATCGTCTTCGGTGTGGTGGGTGCCGCAGCGGCAGGGCCGGTGGTCGGGCCGGTTGTGGACGGGGCCGAAGCCGGGGGCGGTGAGGGTGGTGAAGACGCGGGGGTGGTCCCGGACGGTGGTGGGGGTGCCCTTGGCGGTGTCGCCGGTGAGTCCGGCGCGGATCAGGTGGTAGGTGTCCCCGGCGTAGGTCCAGGCGCAGGCGGGGCAGCGGGAGGCCCGGCGGTTGCCGCAGGCGATGCGGAGCCGTCCGCCGGGCTCGTGGTCGGTCGAGTACCTGTGGAGGATGTCTCCGGTCGCACGGTCGCGTGTGGTCGTGGTGCCCGTCAGATGGATCGGGTCCGCGCAGCCACCGGTGCGGCGGATCTGGTCCTGCCAGCGGTCGAAGCCGGGGGACCCGGCCACCCGCAGCGCGTCGCTGAGGGTGGCCGGGGCCGGGGCCGCCAGGAGGGCGGTGGGGGTCACTCGATCACCTCGCGCCGGTACGGGTGCCGGTGCCGTGGCAGGTCGGGCAGACGACGGACTTGGTGCGGCGGGGGCCGTGGCGGGGGCCGGTGGTGATGGTGACGACGGGGAAGCCGTCGCAGTCCGGGCAGATACGCCCACGACGGGGCCTGAGTTGGGGCATCATGGGATCGCCTTTCGGGTCCGTTGGATCTGGAAGGGTGCTGCGCCCGGGGCGGCGGATACTTGGCGGTAGAGGCCGCCCCGGGGGTGGAATCAGAGACCGGCGCTGTTGCAGTCGCCGCATTCGTCGGAGCACGGCTCCAGGCACTGTCCGAGCAGGGCGGAGGAGATGGCGTTCGCCGCCTTGGTCCCCTTCTCCCCGGCCACGGCCGCACCCGCCCGGTACAAGGCGATGGTGGCCGCGTCCCGTACCGGCCGGGCGTCGTCGCTGTTGCCGCTGTTGGTGTTCTTGTTCCGTCCGAACATGTTGGGTCCCTTCGGGTCAGTGTTTCCGGGTGCGGGTGCGGGTGCGGGTGCGGGTGCGGGTGCGGGTGCGGTTGAGGGTGAGTCCGATGCCGCCGGTCGCGGAGAGCACGGCGACGGCGGCGAGCGAGGCCACGTGGAGCGTCACGGCGATCATCACGACGACGAGGACGATGCAGCCGGTGATCGTGAGCGTGAGCAGGATCGGGCCGGTGTAGGAGCGGGGCGCGGCCTGGACGATCACGACGCGTCGGGGGTCGGTGCCGGGCGGGAGCTGCCGCAGGAGGTCGGCGGGGATGTGCCCGGCGGTGGCCTGTTCGTGGGGTGTGCGCATGGTGGTCATCCCCGTGTCAGGCGGTGCACTGGTGGGTGCGGGCAGCGAGTTCGGCGGCGGCGCGGTTGCGGTAGTCGGCGGAGAAGCCGCACTTCGGGGCGGTGCAGGCGGCGGTGTGCCGGTCGCGTCCCCGGCCGTCGTAGTAGCTGCCGACCTGGACCGGGCCGATGCGGATCATGTCGCGGAAGCGGTTCGGGCGAGGCATGACGATCTCTCCTGTCAGGTGAGTTGCGCGGCGATGGCAGCGGCCATCGGGGCGGGGACGCCGAGCCGGGCGCGCAGGGTGTCGGTGTCGATCACGAAGCCGGTACGGGCACGGTGGTCGGCCGCGATCTTCCGGGCGTGATCTACCAGGGCCGTCGGCACGGGCAGTGCCGGAGCCGGAGCCGGTGCGGGCTCAGGATCGGGAACCGGGTCAGGGGCCGGGACGAGGGCGGGCACGGGCGCCGCTTCCGGGAGTTCCGGTAGTTCGCCGCCGGACTCCAGGGGCTCGGGCTCCGGGGCCGTGTCCGCTTCCGGTTCAGGGGCGGTTTCCTCTGCCGCCGGGGGCGGGGTGTGGGCGAGGAGGGTTCCGCCGAGGAAGGCGAGGGCGGGCCAGCCTGCGACCAGGATCCGCAGCCAGGAAGGCGGGGAGTCGAGGTCGAGGAGCCCGGCGGTGGCGACGTTCGCGCCCAGCGACGCGGCCAGCGCGATGAGGAACCAGCACCAGCCGGACGCCTTCGCGGTACCGGAGCGGATTCGGCGCCAGGCAGCGACCATCAGCAGGTCCACGGAGACCGGATAGGCCCACGCTTTCCACCCGGCCTGACCAGCAGCGGCGGCGAGGTCGTGCAGGTGGGCGAAGGACAGAGCGGCCGCGATGACCGCCTGGATCAGAACCGCGTCCACCCGGTGCTTGATCGTCTCGAACAAAGGGATCACCTCCTATCAAGGGAGGTCAGGCCCGGCCGGTACGTCGATCCGGCCGGGGCGGGACGACGGGATGTCAGGCGAGGAGGCCGGTGCCCCAGCAGGCGAGGCACGCCACGATCTGGAGGTGCTTGGTCTCCTGCTTCTTGCGGGAGCCGACGACCACGGTCTCCGTGGTCTCGCCCTTGCCGTCACAGGCGGGGCACTTCGGCGGAGCGGGCTTGCGGTTGGTCGTCTTCCGTGCGGCCATGGCGATCTCCCGGGATCGTGGTCAGGGCATGGATCGGGTAGGGACCTGGCGTGACGCGGTCACGCCGACCGTCGAGCGAGGAGAGGAAGTGGCTCAGTCGGCCACAGGCCGGGACTTGTCCAGCGGCAGGGCGTCACCGGGGCCGGGGGAAACGGCCGGCGGGCGGAACGCGGCCAGAGCGGGAAGGTCCGGAGTGAGGTACGCGTACCGGCGGCATGCCGCTGCGGTCTCGTCGGTGGTGACCTTGGGAGTGCGGATGCGGGACCAGCCGCCGGAGGCATCCCCCGCGACGGCGAGCCCGGGGCGGTCCGCCCGGATCTGCGTCGCGGCCACCATCGCCTCGGGGGAGATGTCACCCAGGCCCATTTCGGCGGTCTGCTTGTCGTTGACCCGGTGACACACGCGGCCGGTCAGCTGGGCCCGCAGCATCGTCGCCCCGCGTCCGAGTTCGGAGCCGAAGCGCTGCCCGCAGATCTCCAGGTAGATGCCGACCGCGCGGGCCATCTGCGCGAGACGGATCAACTGCTTCACCATCCGGTCCCGGCGGTCCTCATCCGCCTTCGCGGAGGTCAGGAACAGTTCGGCCACCTCGTCCACGAAGACCACGACCGGCACCGGCCGCGCGTCCTCCGGCAGCTCCCACAGGTCCGAGACCTGATGCAGGCTCAGCAGATCGAACCGGTCCTCCATCTCACCGACCAGCGCGTCCAGCAGCCCGGCAGCGGTCTCCGGATCGGTCGCGAAGGCGGAGAAGCGCGAGACGAACCGGATCTGCTCCACACCCCGCTTGCAGTCGATCCCCACCAGCGCCACATCCCGGGAAGCCAGTCCCCTGATCAGGTTCCGCTGGTACATCGACTTGCCGGACTGGTTCGCGCCCAGGGTCAGCGCGTGCGGGATCCGGAGGTAATTCCGGACGAACACGCCGCCGTCCTCCCGCAGCGCGACCGGGACCATCAGCGGCCCGCCGGTCCGGGGACGGTGGAGGATCCGGGGCATCCGCACCCGGCGCAGCACGTCGTATCCGGTCATCCGCAGTTCCACCAGGCCGGGCTTGGTGTCCACGACGACGATCGAGTAGACGCCGAAGGCGTGCCGCAGCCGGGCGGAGGCCGCCACCAGGTCGGCAGGCTCCAGGCCCGCCGCCAGCCGCAGCGTCACCCGAAGTCCCGTCGAGGTCATCCGCACCCGGCGGACCCGGGGCGGCACCGGGAGGACTTCCTTCCGAGTGGCCCGCAGAAGAGCCGCCCGCGCCCTGGTCGGCTGAACAGTCAGCCCGCACACGTCCATCGTGGACTCGTAGGTCAGCGCGAACCTCACCCGCGTCACCGGCAGTCCCACCAGAGACCACCACACCCGGGGAGCCCGCACCTTCGCGTAGCCGAGACCACCGGCGGCCGATAAGACCCCGGCCACCTCAGCCGCCGTCACCAGGTCCGACATGATCAGCCCTGGCCATTCGAGGCGGCAGCCGGAACCAGGGCCGTCACCGCGACCGCACGGAACGAGATCCCGTGACGCTTCTGGCCGTTGAACTCGTTCTCCCAGTCCCGGGCCCGCAGACCCGTCACCGCCACCAGCGTCCCCGGCACCAGACTCGCGTCGACCCCGGTCTTCGGAACCGCCACCTGGTACAGGTTCCCCTCACCGTCGTCCGCCACCAGCAGACCCACGGTGGACAGATCCGCCCCGGTCTCCCGGTCCTTGGCCACCTCACCCGTCTGCCGGTTAGCCACCTTCGGCACCGGCGGAGTCGCCACGAACACCGTGGCCGTCGACAGATCAATCTTGAACGAAGGCATAGATCTCTCCCTGTTCGGGGGGCGCACGTACCGAAGATCGCCCAACTGGCTTGAGCCACTTGCTGGCTTAAGCCAGTTGACCACAGGGGGTGTCGCGGGTCAAGTGACTGGCTTGAGCCAGTTGCTAGACTCGTCGCATGACTCCGTCCGCCCTGTCCCCTCAGCAGCCACCGAGCAGGCGTATCGCCGAAGAACTCCGCCGTCAGATCGAGAGCGGCGATCTGCACAGCGGTGCCAAGCTGCCATCCGAACGGGTGCTCGCCGAGCAGTACGGCGCCGCACGGAACACCGCCCGAGAGGCGATTCGCCTGCTCGCCGAACAAGGGCTGGTGACCGCCAAGCACGGCAAGGGCGTCTTCGTACGCGAACCTCAGCGGTTGTTCCGGTTCGGGAGTGATCGCTACTCGATCAAGAACCGTGAAACCGGACTGACCCCGTTCCGGCTGGAAGCCAAGCGGCAGGGCAAGGTTGCACGGATCGATGTCCCGTCGATCGCCCGGGAGAAACCGCCGGCCGATGTGGCCGAGCGCCTAAACGTTCCGGCGGACGAGGAGAGCGTCGTTCACCGGGAGAACCACTACTACGCGGACGACGAGCCCGTACAGATCGTTTCGACCTATCTGCGCTGGGACGAAGCACGAGACACCTTGCTCATGCAGGCCAAGACGGGCAAGGACGGGATCTACGGTCGTCTTGAGGACCTTGGGCATGTCATGACCAGGGTCCGGGACGAGATCAGCGCCCGGATGCCCACCCCGGCGGAGGCCAGGACACTGAACCTGCTTCCCGGCGTGCCGGTCCTGGAGGTCCTGCACACGAGCCTTGATCAGGAAGGTGTTCCATTCGAGGTCTCACGCTATGTGCACCGCGCCGACAGGACTGGACTGCTGTACGAACTGCCCGTCGAGAAGTGAGGAACAGCCAGGTGAAGCCTTCCGTCGTACGTCCCTTCAACGCAGATGATCTGAGCGGTGCCGCCAAAGCGCTGGTGGAGGTTCATGAGACCGACGGGTACCCGGTGGAGGGTATCGAGGACCCTGAGGCGTGGATCAGTTCCGATGACGTGTTGGCCGCGTGGGTGGCCGAGACTGACGAGGGAATCGCCGGGCACGTGTCCGTGATGCGTCCGCATGGCGAGGAGGCGGTGTCTCTGTGGATTGAACAGAGCGACGACGACGAAGCTCACGTGGCTGTTCTGGCGAGGTTGTTCGTGATCAAAGCAGCGCGGGAGCACGCCACGGGCAGGCGCCTGATGGAAGCAGCCATGGAGTACGCGCGGGGAAGGGACCTTCGTTTGGTGCTCGATGTCATGGCGAAGGATGCTGCTGCCATTCGTCTCTACGAGAGGCTCGGGTGGCGCAGGATCGGTGAGGCCACTCATAGCTATGGATCCGGCCAAAGTATTCAGGCCATCTGCTTTGTTGCTCCCGAGGCGTGAGCTGTTACGGGTTTCTCTACTTGTTCAAGGCTCGCTTCGCTCGCTGGCGGCCTGCTCGCCGGGGACGGTTCCGCCTCCGGCACGGGTCTCTGCTGTTCGGGGGTGGGTTCTCCCGCCGACGCCCCGCCGCGAATCCGGCCTCTGTCAGGGGAAGACACGGGGCGAACGCTCGACCGGATGCCGGAGGCATCACCATCCCCGGGCCCTGCCGTCTGACTGCTGCTGGTCGGCTCGAAGGCCGCGCGCGGCGCGGCGGGCCGGGTCGCCCGCCGCCCCCGCTCCCCTCCTGCCTTCGGCCCGGTCCGCGGGGCTCTGGTCACCCGGCCCCTGGCGCCACCGGCCACAAGAGACCAGGCGAGGTGTGGGCACAGGGAGGGTGCACAGGTGCGGGTCAACGACGCTTTGGCTGCACGCATGAGGCCGGATTCGCGGCGGTGCGTCGGCGGGATCCCCACCCCGTGGGCCGGGGCCCGGTGGCCGGGGCGGTCGGTTCCACGGCTTTAGGCAGCCACCATGGGGCGAGCCTCGAAGATCAGGGGCCCACTCGGACCTTGAGCGGGCAGGTCCACAGACTGCCCGAGTCGCGGAAGCTTACGGGCCCCAGATCTCTCGCCCCATGGCAGCTCCCGCCCAAAGCCGCTCCACCGACCTACAGGGGAACAGCGCGGGACAGACGTGGTCCGGCCTGTCAAGCAGGGGTCGGTTGGCTGACATCACCGGCTGACACCAACAGCCGCGAACAACGGCGGTCAACGGCGGATCCCGGCGGACGGTAAAGCCACGTCGGATGCCCTGTCAGCAGGGTGATCAGAACCCGGTCTCCGACCTGATAAGGATGAGGCCACAGGTTCAAATCCTGTTAGCCCCACCAGTTCCGAAGGCCCCCAGGCATCAGCCCGGGGGCCTTCGGCGTAACCGCCCGGCCCCTTCCGGAATGGGGTGGGGATACGCAGGTCACCGATCGGTATCGGTCGGTGTGTATAGTCGGGCGGCAGAGGTCCTCATACGTCATACGCCAAGGAAAGACGAGGTCGCGCGGTGAAGAAGCTTCTCCTGGTCGCACTGGCCGCCATCGGCGGGCTCCTCGTGTACCGCCAGATCCAGGCGGATCGCGCCGAGCAGGATCTGTGGACGGAGGCGACCGACTCCGTGCCCGCAGGTTCGGGTGTGTGAGACGCACAGCATTCGAAAAAGCCCCGGCGCCCACTGTGGCGGCCGGGGCTTTTCCGTGTCCGGGGCCGGGGCGGATGGTGCCGTCGGGCGTCCGGTTGTGAAGGACATCTTTGCGAAGTGGGAAGACGGTGTGACAAGGGCCGCTGGGGGCGGGGGGCCGGGGTTCAGGCCTCGGCGAGGGCCCAGAAGCCGATGGTGAAGCAGATCAGCGCCAGGATCAGCACGGGGACCACGACCTTCGCGGGCGGGCCCTGGGGCCGGCGCGGCGGGTGGGGGGTCCGGGGCAGCGGGACCGGGAACGGGGCGGTGTACTCCGCCGTGTACGGGACCGGGAGCGCGTGCTGCTGCGGATGCTCCGGCGGGTACGGGTAGCGGGTGCCCGGGGCCGGCGGCGAGGGCGGCGGTGTGGGCTCGTGGTCCGGCGGGAACGGCAGCGGCGGCGGGGCCGCCGGCCGGGCCGGGTGGGGCGGCGGCGTCGGCGGCTGGGCCGGTGGCGGGGGCACCGGGAAGGAACCCGGCACCGGGGTCGGGGACGGGGATGGGGCCGGGGTCGGCGGGGGTGCGTGCGGATCCGTGCCGCCCGGTGGCGGGGGCGGCGGTGTGTGCGGGCCCGGCGCGGGCGGTGCCGGAGGGGCCGGTACGTCCGTGTGCGGCGTACCGGTCGGGTCCGGGGGCGCCGGGGCGAAGACGCCGGGGGTGGTGGTCCGGGTGCCGGTGTCCGTACCCGTGGCCGCCGGACCCAGCAGGCCGGGCGCCGGCGGCTGTGCCGGGCCGTCCGCGCCGAATCCCGGTGGCAGGGGACCCAACTGGTCGAATATTTCGACCGGCTCGTCGTCCGGGCCGGTCTCCGGCAGCAGCTCCAGGGCCGCCGCGAGCGCCTTGCGTGCCCCCGTCGCCGTACGGAACCGGGAGCGGGGATCCGGCTGGATCAGGCCCGCCAGCACCTGCCAGAGCGGTTCCGGGATGCCCTGGGGCGCCCCGGGTGTGCCATGGGCGGTGAAGAAGTCCACCAGGGCCTTGGTGTCGGGTTTCTGACCCTCCAGCAGATAGAGCGCGACCAGGCCGACGGCGAAGAGATCCGCGGGGAAGTCGGGCTCGGCGCCCTCGACCTGCTCGGGGGCGAAGTAACCGGGCGTACCCACCACATAGTTGGTCTCGGTGAGCCGGGGCTCGCCCTTGCGCATGGAGATCCCGAAGTCGGACAGCCGTAGATGCGGGCGCCGGGTCCCGGTGGCCTCCATCAGGATGTTCGCCGGTTTGATGTCCCGGTGCACCACGCCCTCCGCGTGCACCGCGGCGAGGCCGGAGAGCAGCTGGTCGAGCAGGGCGCACACATAGCGGGGCGGCAGCGGACCGTAGTCGCCGATCACATGCGCCAGCGATCCGCCGCTCACCAGGTCCATCGTGAAGAGGACCTTGTCGTCGTCCGCCGCCCAGCTGGCCGGGGCGAGGACATGGGGATGGTCGATCCGCAGGGCCTGTTCGCGGACGAAGCGCAGCAGGGTGTGGGCATCGCTCTGCTGGAGCACCTTGGCCGCCACATAGCGGCGGCGCCGGTGGTCCCAGGCACGCCAGACCGCGCCGACTCCGCCGCGCCCGATCGGGTCGACCAGCTCGTACCGACCGGCGAAGACCTCACCCATGGTGCTGCGTCCGCTCCCCGTTCCCTCCGGGGCCCCGCTCCGGTCCGGGGCCGCCCTCGCTCGTCAGCTCTGGTGCGACTCGTAGTGCGCGACGGCGTCCGCGGTGCGCCCGGCCCCGTACACCCGCAGGAACTCTGCCAGTTCCGGATGGGTCGGGGCGAGGGAGTTGGCCGCGTCGATGATGTCCCCGGCGGCGGCGACGGACCGCAGCAGCGACTGGATCTCCCGGACGACCCGGCGCACCGTGGGGGCGCCCGAGCTGTTCGTGGTCTGGCTGTTCGCGGTCAGGACGGACCCTCCCTGCGACTTCTTGATCTCTTCCATGCGGTCGGTGGCCTCGACGGCGCTGACGCTGCCGTCGGCGACCTGGCTGGCCAGCTCCTGGAGGGCCTGGACGCGCTGGACGACGGCCGGGTTACCGATCTTGGCGCGCTGGCCGCTCATCAGCTGGGAGAGCATGGGGGCGGAGAGCCCCAGGACGGCGGCGAGACGGGCCTGGTTCAGCCCCAGGTCGTCTATGAGGCGACGGAAAAGCGCTCCCAGGGGCTCCCCGTACCAGCTGCGCTGCAGTTCCCGGGCTCTTGCGGTCGTCTCCTGCTGAGCGGCGTCCATGCGCGTCTCCCCATCGCTTCCCCAAGCGGGCTTCGCTGCTGCGAACCACGTCGAGCATCTTACGGAGAGTGGTCGCCCACCGGGAGACCTCAATGTTTTGGAGGATCACCGGGAACACCCGGTACTCTGGTCTGCGGCGGTGGCCGGGAGCGAGCACTCCCTGGCCGTGCTGCCTCTTCGGGGCCTTAGCTCAGTTGGTAGAGCGCTGTCTTTGCATGGCAGATGTCAGGGGTTCGACTCCCCTAGGCTCCACAACCCGAGATCCCCTCTGACCTGCGGAAACGCTGGTCAGAGGGGATCTTTGTGCGTATGACGTCAACACCGTGTCCACACGCGGGGCGCCACCACGGCGGGGGAAGGAAGCCCGTCCTCGAAAACATGTCTCCCCGGTTCACGCCGTACACCGTGGAGGACGGCGAGGGCTCAGTGGTGGCGGCCCTTTCCCGTATCGCCCGGCAGGGGCGCGGTTCGATCACTGTGATCTCCGGCTCGGTGCCGCTCGATCGGGTCCTGGCGGGGGGCCTCACTGATTCCGTACCGGGCGTGCAGGCGGCGCAGTGGGGCCGGTGCCCACCAGTTGGCCCCGCCCGCCAGACCCATGAAGGCGGGGACGAGGAGGGTACGGATCAGCAGGGCGTCGACCAGGACGGCCAGTGCCATGCCGATGCCCAGCTGTTTGAGGAAGACCACGCCGCCGGTGGCGTAGGCCGCGAAGGTGAGGGCGAGGATCGCGGCGGCCGATGTGACGAGCGGGGCGCTGCGCTGAATGCCTTCGGCGACCGCGCTCGTGTTGTCCCCGGTCCGGTCGTACGCCTCCTTGATCCTGGCCATGATGAAGACCTCGTAGTCCATGGACAGGCCGTACGCGACGCAGAACATCAGGATGGGGATGCTCGGCTCCATGCGGCCGGTGGCGGTGAAGCCGAGGAGGCCGGAGAGGTTGCCGTCCTGGAAGACCCAGACGAGGACGCCGAACATCACGCTCAGGCTGAGGACGTTGGCGACCGTGGCCTTCAGCGGGATGAGCAGGCTGCCCGTCATCAGGAAGAGGATGGCGAAGGTGACCAGCAGGATCAGGGCGACGACGTACGGCAGGCGGTCGAGAAGCTCCCCGCGGAAGTCCGTCATCGCGGCGGGGAATCCGCCCACCCGTACCTCGGTGTACGGGGCGTCCACCGCGCGTACCCGTTCGACGAACCGCGCCATGTCGCCGGCCAGCGCCTCCTGGTCGGGGACGACCGTCAGCCGGGTGTGCCCGCCGGCCTCGAAGCGGCCGGGGTCGGAGGTCGCGCCCACCCGGGCGCCGGCGCGGTAGGTGCCGCTCCCGGTGTCCACCTGGAAGACGCCGGGGAGCCGCGACAGGCGCTGCGCGTACTCCGGGCCGGTGTTCCCCGCGGCCTCGCCGGTGGTGACGACGTGCAGCGCGTCGGTCTCCTCGGCGGCGAAGCCGGACCGGATCTCCTCCTGCACGATGCGGCTGGAGGCGCTCGCGGGAAGCACGCGCTCGTCGGGCAGGCCGAACCGCGCGCCGAGGAAGGGCGCGCCCAGGGCGAGCAGGACGACCAGGACGGGCAGGCCGTACAGGAGCGGCCTGCGCATGATCCTCAGGGTGGTGCGGTACCAGCGGCCGCTCTCGACGGCGGGCCCGGTCCTGGCCGGCCGCAGGGTGCGCCGGCCGGTGGCGGCCAGTGCGGCGGGCAGCAGGACGACCGCGCCGAACGCCGCGGAGACGACCACCGCGATCCCGGCCCACGCGAAGGACCGCAGGAACGGGAAGGGGAAGAGGAACAGCGCCGCCAGCGCTGCGGCGACCGTGAAGCCGCTGAACAGGACGGTGCGACCGGCACGGGCGACGGTACGGGCGACCGCCGCGTGCCGGTCCGCGGCGGTACCGTCCGGGGTGGCGGCCATCTCCTCGCGGAAGCGGGAGATGACGAACAGGGCGTAGTCCAGGCCGAGTCCGAGGCCCAGGACGAGTGCCAGGTTGGCGGCGAAGGTGGAGACCTCGGTGAACGCGGTGACACCGCGGAGCACGGCGAGCGTGGCCAGCACCGAGAAGAAGCCGACGCCGAGCGTCAGGCCCGCCGCCGACCAGCGGCGGTAGACCCACAGGAGCAGCAGGAGCACGGCGGGGACGACGACGGCCTCCGCGCGGAGGAAGTCCCTGCGGGTCTCCTCGCCGACCTGCCGGAAGACCTCGTCCTGGCCGCCGGGGCGCACGGTGAGGAGCGCGGTGTCCCGGGTGAAATCAGGTGTGATGCCGGCCAGTTCGGCCCGGACCTCGGTGGCCGGTCCCCGGAGCCAGGCCACCACGAGTGCCTGCGAGCGGTCCTCGCTGACCAGGGGGCTGTTCTCGCCGCGTGACCAGAAGGAGCCGACCGTGTCGACGCCCTCGCGCACGGACAGGTCCTCGGCCAGCTTCCGGCCCTCGGCGGCCACCTCGGGGTCGTCGACCGTCCTGCCGTCCTTGGCGGTGACCAGGAGGACGTAGTTCGGGGAGCCGTCCTGGAACTCCTCGTGCAGGATCCGTTCCGCGGTGGCCGACTCGGAGCCCGGCGCTTCGAAGCGGGACAGCGACAGGGCGGCCTGGGCCCCCGCGCCGAACGCCGCGGCGAGCAGGAAGAGGACCGCGCCCGCGATCAGGACGGTGCGCCGCCGGGCCGCGGCGAAGGCGCCGAGCCGGTGGAGCGTGGACGGTGTGGCCGGCATGGGTGAGGGCTCCCTGGGTGTCGGGGGGTGGGGGGAAGGCACGGCTCCGTGGGGTCGACGATGGCCGCCCCCGCCGACCACTCGCTGGGAGATCCGCCGAAGCCCGGCCGGGCGTCGGCCGGGCTTCAGCGGGCAGCGGGCAGCGGGGACGGGTCAGGGGTGCGGCGGGTGTCAGCGGGCGTCGAGCCAGTCGGCGAGGGTCTCGTGGATCAGGGGGGCCTGGCGGGCCATGCCCATGTAGTGCCCGGCCTTCGGGATGTTGACCAGCCGGGTGTTCTCGGCGCCGGTGAAGAGCGCGCGGTGCTCCTCGCCGCCCTGCACCCGCGTGTCCTTCTCCCCGTACATGAGGAGGACGGGCACGGTGATGGTCCTCAGTTCGCGCAGGTCGACGAGGACCGAGCTGATCTGGGAGACCATGTCGCCGCAGGGGTGGCGGTTCTGGTGCGGCACGGCGAGGTCGAGGACGTCCGGGTCGGTGTCGTGGAAGTTGCCCGACCGGAACTCGGCGGGCCCCAGGTCGTAGTGGACGTATCCCTCGGTCCCGCCGCGGAGGCAGCTCTGGAGGGAGGAGAAGAAGCGGGCGTTGGTCTGCGGGGTCAGTCCGCGGTCCGCCCAGTCCATGAGGACCAGGCCGTCGATGTCGCGGAAGGAGTAGGCGGCGATCTGCGCTATCTGGCCGCCGTTGGACTGCCCGGCGAGGAAGACCTTCCCGAAGGAGGTCGCCGCCCGGCCGCCGCCCTTGGCGCTGTCGTTGGCGCCGCCCTTCGCGTCCCCGCTCCGGTAGGTGCCCTTGCGGAGCTGCTGGACGATCTGGTGGGTGATGTCGGCCTGCCCGCCGACGCAGGTGGCGAAGCCGTCCGGGGTGCCGCTGCTGTCGTAGCCGATGCGGTCGATGGTCAGCGAGGCGTGGCCGCGCGCGGCCAGTTCCTCCGCGTGGTGGTAGCCGTCGGCCTGGAGCCGCCAGTACCACTCGCCCGAGGCGATGCCGTGCTGGTAGAGGGTGACGGCCTTGTCGGTGCCCTTGCCCTCCAGGAGCCGGGTGGGGGCGGTGAGGTGCCCGCGGACGGTGTACGTGCGGCCGTCGACCGGGCAGGCGGCCTTGGTCCGGTTGATGTTGCGGACGGTGAAACTGACGGGGATGTCCGAGATGCCCTTGTCGAGTTTCCAGGCCTTCCGCAGCGGGTTCTGCCGCACGGCGCTCTGGCCGTCCGTGCGGTCCGGGGCGGTGCCCGGTGATTCGGCGACGGCGTTCGTCCAGTACACGGGGGTGAAGGCGAGCAGCGCCGCCGCCACTCCGAGCAGGACGGTCCGCAGTCGGCCGGTTCTGATGGATGTCACGCGGCACTCTCCTTGGGGACGACGTGGTCGAGCAGGCCCGCGCGGTGGTACCAGGCCGCGGTGTCGGCGAGGGTCTCGTTCAGCGGGCGGAAGGTGACGCCGAGTTCCCGCTGGGCCCGTGCGGAGGTGATACGGGTCCGGTCGCCGTCGAGCAGGGCGCGTACCCCCTCACGGGTGGCGAGGGGCGGGGTGCCGCGCAGTCTCGCCCTGGCCTCCAGGACGGTCGCGAACGCGATCGCCGCCCGGGAGGGGACCTCCCTGGGGGCCGGCACCCCGGTGGCGCGGGCGACCGCCGCGCAGGTCACCGCAAGGGAGTGCCATCGGCCCGCGACGATGTAGCGCCGCAGGTGCTCGCCCCGGTCGGCGGCCCTGACCAGGGCGTACGCCACGTCACGGGCGTCCACCACATGGTTTCCCGCCCGGGGTACGGCTCTGACGCCGCGCCGGGCGACGGCGAGGAAGAGCCGCCCGGCGGAGGTGGGGCCGGCGTCGGCGGGACCCCACATCCAGCCGGGGAGGACGATCGGGACCCTGATCCGGCCCGCGTACCGCGGGTCGCGTGCGAAGGCCCGGATGGCGGCCTCCGCACGGACCTTGCTGGCGCGGTAGGCGTTGCGCTCCCAGTCCTGGGGCGGACCGGCCGACTCGTCCGCGGGCTCCGCCGCCGTGCCCCGGCCGAGAGTGTTGACGGAGCTGGTCTGGACGACGGCGGGCACACCCGCGGCGACCGCCTCCCGCAGGAGCGTGGTGACGGCGTCGACGTTGGTGGCGAAGAGCCGGGACAGATCGGCGTCGGGGAGGTAGTACTCGCGGAAGTACGCGGCGGTGTGGATCACCGCGGCGGCTCCGGGCAGTGTCCCGCGGTAGGTCTCGGGCCGTTGGACGTCGGCCGTCACGACGGTCAGCCCGGGGTGGGCGGGGAACTGGTAGGCGGCCTTCATCGGGTCGCGTACCAGCGCCGTCACCTCCCTTCCCTCGCCGAGGAGCCGGCCGACGACGGCGGTCCCGAGGAGACCGGTCGCGCCGGTCACCACCACCCGGCCGCGCCGGGGGACGGGATCGGACGGGTTCATTTCGCTGTCTCCAGTACGGGTTCCGTGGGTGTCTCCGGGTCCGGGTCCGGGTCCGGGTCCCGTTCCGGGGTGGCGGCCGGCTCCTCGCGCAGGCCGAAGCGCCGCTGGAAGCGCACCAGGGGCGCCGGCGCCCACCAGGTGGCCCGGCCGCCGAGCCGCATGACCGCCGGGACGAGCAGGCCCCGGACGACGGTGGCGTCCACGAGGACGGCGAGGGCGGCGCCCAGGCCGAGCATCTTGGTGTTGGTGATCTGGGAGGTGCCGATGGCGACGAAGACCACCGCGATGATCAGCGCGGCGGCGGTGATGACACCGCTGGTGCGGCGGACGCCGGTGACGATGGCCTGCCGCGAGTCGCCGGTGCGGTCGTACTCCTCCTTCATGCGGGACAGCAGGAAGACGCCGTAGTCCATGGAGAGGCCGAAGGCGATGCAGAACATCAGCACCGGCAGGGTCGCCTCGATGGTCCCGGTGGCGGTGAAGCCGAGCGGTCCTGACAGGTTGCCGTCCTGGAAGACCCACACCACCAGACCGAACATGGCGGTGAGGCTGAGGGCGCCCGACGCCACCGACAGGAGCGGTATCAGCAGGCTCCCGGTGAGGAGGAAGACCAGCAGGAGGGAGGTGCCGGCGATGAGGAGCGCGGCGGCGGGCAGCCCGTCGGCTATGGCCTGCTTGCTGTCCACCAGGGCCGCGGCCCGGCCGCCGGCGAGCGGTTCGAGCTCCTCGAATCCCGCACCGGCGGCCCGTACGTCCTCGACGAGGCGCTGGCTCTCCGGCGACACGTCCTCCACGCCCTTCTTCGGGACCACGGACAGGTGGGCCCGTCCGTCGGCCGTGCGGGAGGCGTCGGCGGGAGTGGCCGCGTCCGCCTTGCGGCCGTCGCGGTAGGTGCCGAGGGGGGTGTCCACCTCGGCGGCGTTGGGGAGCAGGGAGATCTTCGCCGCGTACCGGTCGATCCCCTTTCCGTCCCGGACGACGATCTCCACTCCGCCGGTCGAGCTGGCGGCGAAGCCGTCCCGTATCGCGTCCTGGACCAGGCGGGACTCCGAGGCCGCGGGCAGCTGCCGGTCGTCGGCCGTGCCGAACTCGACCTGGAGGAAGGGGATTCCGGCGGCCACCAGGAGGGCGGTGACGGTGGCGGCGTACCGCGCCGGGCGGCGTACCACGCGCTCGACGAGGCCGACGCGGCTGCGGGTCCGCCGGGGTGTGCGGCGCAGACTGAGGGCGTCCACCCGGTGCCCCAGCAGGAGCAGTACCGCCGGCAGCACGATCAGGGACGCCGCCGCCGCGAGCAGGACGACGCTGAGGCCCGCATAGGCGAAGGAGCGCAGGAAGTACAGCGGGAAGACCAGCATCGCGGCCAGGGAGACCGCGACGGTCAGGGCGGAGAAGAGGACCGCGCGGCCGGCCGTGTGCAGTGTGGTGCGGACCGCGGTGTGCCGGTCGGCCCCCTGGTGCAGCTCCTCGCGGAAGCGCCGCACGATGAGCAGCGCGTAGTCGATGGCCAGGCCCAGACCGAGCGCGGTGGTGAGGTTCTGCGCGAAGACGGAGACGTCGGTGACCTCCGTCAGCAGACGCAGCACGGCATTGGTGCCGAGGATGGCGAGCACGCCGACACCGAGCGGCAGGAGCGCCGCGACGGCACCGCCGAAGACGAAGAACAGAATGATCAGTGTCAGCGGCAGGGCGATGAGTTCGGCCGTGAGCAGGTCGTCCTCGATGGTCGTCTGGATCTCCTGCTGGACGGCGATGCTGCCGCCCAGCGAGACGTCCAGGGCCTTTGCGCCGGAGGGGCTGCCCCGGTAGTCGGGTGCCAGCCGGTCGTAGGTCCGGGACGCCGTGTCCTCGTCGCCTTCGAGGTGCGCGAGGATCAGCGCCTCGGAGCGGTCGGCGGACCGCAGGCGCTCCGAGCCCGTCTGCCAGTAGGAGACGACGCCGGAGACCCGGGGTTCGAAGGCGAGGCGTTCGGCCAGCCGGGCGCCCTGCGCGGCCACGTCCTCGCTGTCGACGCCCGCGCCGTCCTCGCCCCGGACCAGCAGCACCAGATTGGGGGAGCTGGCCGGGAAGTGCCGTTCCAGGAGGGAGTCGGCGCGCCAGGAGGCGGAGGACGGGTCGTCGGTGCCGCCGCCGAGCAGCCGGTCGCCGACGCCCGCGCCGATGATGACGGAGTTCACGGCGAAGAGGAGGGTGAAGAGGAGGACAACCCATGGGCCGCGCCCGCGACCGCGACCGCGCTTGCCGCGCCGGGCTCCGGGGCGGGTCTCAGATGCTGTACGGGACACGGTCCTGCTCACCTCCGACCGGGACCCGGGCGAGCAGTTCGGCGATGCCGCGCTGATGGTCGAGGGGGACCCGGGCGCCGACGACCCCGTCGGGCCGGACGTACAGGGCCTGGGTGGTGGTGCCGTACCGGCCGGCCGCGACATCGTGTGCGGGCAGCGCGGTGGGCACGGTGAAGGTGTCGTCGCGGTCGGTCGGGCGGATCAGCAGGACGTCGACGTTGCTGCCCGCCGAGCCGGAGTGGCGGGACGCGGCGGTCTCGGCCGCCCGTACGGCGACGGTGTCGGTGGCGGAGACGCCGGACACGACGACGGTGTGCCGGCCGGCGGCGACATAGCCGTGGAGGCTGTGCGCCTCCCGCCCGTACACCATGGACAGCGCGGTGTCGGGGACGCGGCGGCCGGGCCGGACGCCGTCGGCGGGGGTTCCCGAGACGATCGGGCTGCCCGTCAGGTCCAGGTCGATCTGGGCGAGTTCGGGAACGAGGCGTTTCTCCAGCGCGCCGCTCGACGCGAGTCTGCGCAGCAGGGTGTCCCGCAGGAAGCGGGGGAGTGCCGAGCGCAGCAGCCACAGTTTCGTCTGCCGGTCGGCGTTGCCGACGGCCCGGACGGCGCTGGGACGCCGCTCGGCCTCATAGCTGTCGAGCAGGGCGGGATCCGCGCCGGCGCAGACCGCCGCGAGTTTCCAGCCCAGGTCGTAGCCGTCCTGCACGCCGGTGTTGAGGCCCTGGCCGCCCGCGGGGCTGTGGCAGTGCGCGGCGTCCCCCGCGAGGAAGACCGGACCGGACCTGAAGGCCGCGGCGACCTTGGTGTGCACCCGGAATCTGCTGGTCCAGGTGGTGCTCGTCAGGGTCCAGCCCCCGGGCCCGCGGGCGGCGAGGAGCCTGCGCAGCTCGGCGTCGTCCGGGGGGCCCTCGCCGCTGCCCGCCGGCAGGTCGAAGAAGACCCGGTGGCCGCCCTCGGGCAGCGCGACGACGACCAGCACGCCGTCGGGCGTGAGGTGGTACTGCGCCTCGGCGGGCGGCAGCGGGGTGGGGCCGGTGGCCTTCAGCGTCCCGTCGCCGAGGAGGAAGTCACGGGCGTACGTGCTGCCTTCGAAGGGGATGCCCAGCACCTCGCGCACCTTGCTGTGCGCGCCGTCGGCGGCGATCAGCCAGCGGGTGCGCGTGGTGGCACGCTCCCCGCCGGGGCCGTTCAGCACCACGGTGGCCCCGTCGTCCTCCACCGCGACCGACTCGGCCTCCGTCGACCATTCGACGGTGCCGCCCAGCTGGATCAGCCGCTCGTACAGCAGCTCCTCCGTCACGGGCTGGGGTACGCACAGGGGGCCGGGGAAGCGGGTGTCGCGCAGTCCGCCGAACCGCAGGCCGGCGATCCTCCTGCCGCGCGACCAGTACGAGGCGCCGCTGAGCGGCAGGGACCGCTCGCCGATCGCGACCGCCGTTTCGAGCCGGTCGAGCACCTCCAGGGCGCCGCTCCACAGGATCAGCGCCTTGGGCGCGCTGGTGGGGCCGTGCCGGCGGTCCACGACTCTGACCTCGACGCCGTGCCGCAGCAGGGTGCAGGCGGCGGTGAGACCGGTCGGTCCCGCGCCGACGATCAGCACCCGGGGGGTGGGTGAACGGGTCATGACATACCTCCGGAAGGTCCATGGGGGCGGCCGGGCAGGCCCATCAGACGGCCCACGTCCCGGACGGCCTGGTCCGTCGTGTCGAAGCGGATCGCGTGCATCCGCTGTCCCCGGGCGGCGGCGCAGTTCTCCTCCAGGTCGTCCAGGAGGAGGACGGTGGCCGGGTCGGCGCCCAGCCGGGCGACCAGCCGCCGGTAGATCTCGGGGTCCGGCTTGCGCACGCCCTCCCGGGAGGAGTCGACGACCGTGTCGAACAGCTCCTCGACGGGCAGGGTCGCGCGCCAGCGCGGCTCCCACTCGCGGACGTTGTTGGTGAGCAGCGCCACGCGGTGGCCGGCCGCCCGGACGGTCCGCAGGAAGGCGGTCAGCTCCTCGTTGGCGCGCCGGCCGCGGAACCAGATCTCGCCGAACGGGAGGCCCCCGAGCACGTCACCGGGGTCCGTCTCCAGCTCGGACAGCACCCGGCGGACGAGTTCGGCCTCGGCGATGGCGCCGGTCTCCAGCTCCGCCATGGGGCTCACCCCGTATCTCCGGGTGGCCCGGTCGAAGGCCCCCCGCAGGTCCTCGACCGGGATGCCGGTGCTGTCGGAGAAGATCGCGTAGGTCTCGGCGAGCGGGTTCGTCAGGACGCCCCCGTAGTCGCAGACCAGTGTCGTGATCGGCGGGCCGGCGGTGAGCGCGGCCGCTGCCGCCCGGGGTGCGGGGCTCACGCCCACTGGGCCACCTCCAGGTCGACCGCGCTCACCTGGCTGCCGTTCTGGCCGAGGCGCACCTCGACGGGGACGGTCAGGGTGCCCAGGACCTCCGCGTGCTGGACGCCGCCGACGTGGGCGGTCACCCGGGTGCTGAGGCCCAGCTCGGCGAAGTCGGTGAAGCGGGCGCGTACCGACGTCACGACCAGGTCCACCGGCGACAGCCCGTGCAGCCGTGCCACCGAGGCCACGGCGAGCTGGCGGGCGGCCTCCAGCTGGAGGTTCCCCGGGACGTGGTCCAGCTGGTGGTCGAAGAGGTGCGGGTGGGCGGTGTCGACGACCAGGAACGCGGAGGCGTCACCGTCCACGCCGACGGCCGGCTCGGTCAGCACCACGTTCCGGACGTCCCGGCGTCCCACGGTGGCGGGGGCGGCGGGAGCCGGCCGGTGGGGGCGCGCGGCGGACGCGGCCCGTGCCTTGCCGAGGCCCTGGGCCCGGAGCTTCCCGTACGCCCGTCTGCTGACGAAGGTCAGACCGCCCGACGCCCGGAGGGTGGGCGTGCCGTCGAGATCCGCGACCGCGTCGAAGTCGAAGCCCAGGATCCGGCCACCG
Source organism: Streptomyces yaizuensis (assembly GCF_034961445.1). Taxonomy (NCBI): domain Bacteria; kingdom Bacillati; phylum Actinomycetota; class Actinomycetes; order Kitasatosporales; family Streptomycetaceae; genus Streptomyces; species Streptomyces yaizuensis. Next base: position 296,277 of record NZ_BSBI01000008.1, on the reverse strand, counting down.
CGGTTCGTCTCCGGCCGCACCGACACATGCAGCACGGTCTGCGCCGGCCGGGCGCCTATGCGCAGCGCCTCCAGCGACAGCACGTCGAAGTCGAGCGCGCTGAAGATGAACGCGTTGTCGATCGACACATCGAGATGGCGGTGCGCGACGCACACCCCGGACTGCCGCAGGACCTCGACGATCAGCAGGAAGTCGTAGGCGGCGGGATGCTCGCCGACGAGGTGGCCGCGCGGCAGCTGGGCGGCGACGTCGAAGGTGCGGGTGGTGTCGCCGGGCGCCGACGTGCCGGTCTCCACCGAGTCGGTGACGAACACCTCCGCCACGGCCGCCCGGTGGACCACCGAGCGGGGCAGGGTGGAGTCGAAGCTGAGCGGCAGGCGCGCCGGTACGACGACAGGGACCGCGACGGTGCCGGTGCCAGTACCGGTGACGGTGGCGGTGGCGGGATCCGGCTCCGGTTCCGGGTCCGGGGCGGGAGCGCGGGATGGTTCGGGTGCCGAAAATCGGCCGACGGGCAGTGTCATGCCGGGAGTCCCCCTGGGTCGTTCTGCTGATGTCTCGTTCGGATTCGTTTCCTGGGAGGACCTTCGCCGGAGGCGCTGACCGGGCGCTGGAAGGGACGCTGAACGACCCCGGAAGGCACCCGGAACCACCCCGGAAGGCACCCGGCCGCCCGGGCATGGCAAGCGAACGGCATTCCGGTGGTGGTTTGTTGACTGCGGTCCGGGACGGCGGTAAGCCAATGGGCAGGAGCTTCGCCGATTCCCGGGAGCTGTGATGAATGAGCGTGTGCCCCGTCCGGCCGGTCGTGGCCACCGCTCACCTGGGCACCGTGCCGCCGAAGGCCATGAGGCACCCCGGCGACCGGTCTGTCCCGTACTGGGTCCGCGCGGCCGGCGGAATCCCCCCACCCGCCCGTCGGAACAGCACATCACCGCTCATCACCAGGAGATTGGGCCGGTCGGAGGCATACGCCTGCGACCGGTCCGCGGCCTACGCTCTCTTCACTGTTATCGGGGGGGAAAATGATTGGCTCATTCGTACGTTTCGAAGTGATGGGCTCGTTAAGGGCTCTGGTCGACAACCGGTCCCTGCCGCTCGGACCGCCCCGGCAGCGCGCGGTGCTGGTCGCCCTGCTGCTCGGCGGCCCGCGGCCCGTTCCCGCCGACCGGATCATCACGATGGTCTGGGGTGACGACGCGCCGGCCCACGCCCTCAACCTCGTCCAGAAGTACGTCTCGGGACTGCGGCGCTGCCTGCCCGCCTCCCTGCCCCTCACCCACTCCGAGGCCGGCTACGTGCTCGGAACGCCCCGCGGGTTCGCCTGCGACCTCCTGGAGTTCGAGGAACTCCTCGCCGCCTCCCGCACCCTGAGCGATGCGGGCCGGCCCGCGGACGCCGCCGAGACCCTGGCCAGGGCGACCGCCCTGGTCCGCGGCCCGCTCGCCGAGGGCACCGAGAGCCGCGGCATCGAGCTGGAACGCGACCGGTTCCAGGAACGCCGGCTCCTGGCCCAGGAGGAGCTGTACGCCCTGGAGGTCTCGCTGGGGCAGGGGGAGCGCCACCTTCCCGAACTCGTCCGCCTCATCAGCGAGCACCCGCTCCGGGAACGCCCGCACGCCCTGCTGATGCGGGCCCTCGCCGACAGCGGCCGGCAGGTGGAGGCGCTCAACGCGTACGCGCGCATCCGCGACCGGCTCGTCGAGGAGTACGGCGTCGAGCCGGGCGCCGAACTCCGGGAGGCGCACCAGTACGTCCTGAACGCGGTCCTCCCGGTGGAACAGCCGCCGGAAGCACCCCCCACGCCCTACCAACTGCCCAATGTCGTCCGGGATTTCACGGGGCGCGTGCACGAGATCGCACGGATCACGGACCGGCTGCGCTCCGGAAGGATGCCCGTCGTCTGTGTCGAGGGCACCGCGGGCATCGGCAAGACCGCGCTGGCCGTGCACTGCGCCCACCAGGTCGCCGGCGACTTCCCCGACGGCCAGCTCTTCATCGACCTGAGGGGCTTCGACCGGCTCGGCGCGGCCGACCCGTCCGAGGTCCTCGGCTCGTTCCTGCGCGCGATGGGGGTGGCGGCCCAGCACGTCCCCACGGACGTCCTCGAACGCGGCACGCTCTTCCGCTCGGTCCTCGCCACCCGCCGCGTCCTCATCGTCCTGGACAACGCGGCCGACGCCCACCACGTACGGCACCTGCTGCCCAGCGCGCCGGGCTGCGCCGTCCTCGTCACCAGCCGCCGCGCCCTGGTCAGTCTCGCGGTGCACGAGGACGCCCAGCGCATCGTGCTGTCCGTGCTGAGTCCCGACGAGTCGGCTGAGCTGCTGAGGAGCGCGCTGGGCGGCCCGCGGCCCACGGGGCGCAAGCCGGATCCCGCGGTCGCCGAGATCTCCCGGCTCTGCGGCCATCTCCCGCTGGCCCTGCGGGTGGTGGCGGCCGGATCCGCGGTCACCCCGCACTTCGACCTCACCTCCGTGGCCAGGGAACTCGCCGCGGCCGGACCGCTGGCCGGCGCCTCCGTGGCGGACGACGAGCGGGCGTCCGTCGCCGCCTCGCTCGACCTGTCCTACCAGCGGCTCGACGACCGGGGCCGGCGGGCCCTGCGCCTGATCGGCCTGCTCCCGGGCCCCGATCTGACCTATGCGGCCGCGGCCGCCCTGACCGGCACGGACGAGGCCGCCGTCCGCCCCGCCCTCAACGCCCTCACCGCCGCGAACCTCCTGGTCCAGCACGCCCCCGGCCGCTTCCGCTTCCCGCACGACCTGCTCCGCGAGTACGCCTGGAACCGGGCCGGCGACGAGGAGCCGGCGACGTCCCGGCAGGACGCGCTGAACCGCCTCATGGGCTGGTACACGCAGGTCGCGACCGTCCTGGAGGGGCGGGTCGGCCGGATCCACGTGGTGGGACAGGAGTCCCGTGCCACCGAGCACGCCCCGATCTCCGCGGACGACGCGGAGGCCGAACTGCGCAACCTCACCGCCGCGGTGGAGCACACCGCCGAGCACGGCCCGTACGTCGCCGCCTGGACGCTCGCGGGCATGCTGCGGGAGACCTGCAAGCGCCGGTCGCGGGTGCCCGAGTGGCTCGCCGTCGCCCGGGCCGGGCTGCGGGCCGCGCAGCGGGGCGCGAATCCGCGCGCGGAGACCGAGATCTCCCTCAGCCTTGTCGACGCCTCCCTCACCGCCGGTCTCATCGACGTCGCCGAGCAGCTCGTCCAGCGCGCCCTCCAGCTCAGCGAGCTGCACGACTGGCCGGATCTGCTGGCCGCCTCCCGTGAGGAGCTGGGGCGTGCCCGCTGGACCACCGGCGCGCTGGACGAGGCGCGCCGGCATCTGACGGAGTCCATCCGGCTCTACTCGACGGGCACCGATCATCTGCGGACCGCCCTCGCGTACGGCGCGCTCGCCCGGGTCGAGCTGGACTCGGGGGCTCCCGACGCCGCCTACCGCCTCTACTACCGGTGCCTGCGGCTCAGCCGCTCGCAGTCCCACCGGGGGGTCGAGGCGATGACCCTGGTCGAACTGGGCCTGGTCCACGAGGCGCTCGGCCACCCGCACACCGCCGCGCTCTCCCTCGAAGCCGGCCTCGCCCTGAGCAGGGACAACCGGGGGCTCCAGCGCCCCGAGGCGCTCTCGTTGTCCTATCTGGGCGCCCTGAAGGCGAAGTCGGGCGACCGAGAGGCCGCGCGCTCCCTGTGCCTGGCCGGCATCAAGGTCGCGGAGGACCTCGGCGACCTCTGGTCCCTGGCGGAGTGCCGCAACGCGGCAGGGCGCGCGATGTCCGAACTCGGCACCCCCCACGTGGCCGCGGAGCACCACCGCGAGGCCCTGCGCATTGCCCGCGGCCTCCACTTCCACCGGGCGGAACAGCACGCGCTGGAGGGCCTTCGCGCGACCGTGTCAGAGCCCGCGCTGGTCGGGTGACGGCTCCGCCCGGCTGAGGAGCGCGTCCGCGCGAAGGACGGCCCCCTGGAATCACGATGTTCCCGTGGGCGGTGGCGGCGGCGGTGGCGGCGGTGACGGTGACGGCGGTGGTGGCGGTGGCGGTGGCGGTGCGAGGGCGTCGGACGGGCCGTGGGGGCGCATACGGAGGGTGCGGGCGCCGGTCGCGTGCAGTTCGGCCGCCCGGGTCAGCAGCTCGTCGATGTCGTCCGCGCCGGCGTGCAGCAGACGGCCGGCGAGGGCGTCCAGCTCGCCCCGGGCCACCCGGACCATCGCGGTCAGGAAGCGGGACGGGTCCGTCCAGTCCGCGCGGCCCGCGCAGACGGCCATGCCGAGCGTCATCTCCGTACGCACCATTCCGGGGCTGATGTCGAACATCCGGACGCCCGCCGCCGCCAGCTCGTCGGCGAGGAGGGCGGTGAGGGTCAGCAGGGACGCCTTGGAGCCGCTGTAGGCGGAGTAGCGGACATCGCCCCGGACCGCGAAGACGGAGTTGACGTTGACGATCCGGCCCGAGCGGCGGCGGAGCATGTCCGGTGCGACGGCGCGGCAGGCGTTGACGGTGCCCCGGACGTTCGTCTCGTAGACCTCCCACCAGTGGTCGGGGTCGGCCGCCCAGAGCGGGGCCTCGCCCCGGTCGACCAGTCCGGCGCCGTTCACCAGGAGGTCGACGGGGCCCAGCGCGGAGCGGACCTGTGCCGTGGCCGCGTGGAGGGCGGCGGCGGAGCGGACGTCGGCCGGGGCGACGACGGTGTCCGCCCCGTGCCGGGCGCACTCGGCGGCGGTCCGCTCCAGCCGGGACCGGTCCCGGCCGATCAGGCCGACCGCCATGCCCTCGGCGGCGAGTGCGGCGGCGAGGGGCCGGCCGATGCCGCCGCCCGCGCCGGTGATCAGCGCGACCTGCCCGGAGAGGGGGAGGGGGAAGGGGACGGGGGCAGGGAGAGGGGCAGGGACGGGTGCGGCGGCGGGGGCGGGGCCCGGGGTCATCGGGCGGCCTCGGCGGCCAGCGCGCCCAGGGGTCCGGCGCCGCTCAGGATGGCCTCGCGGTCCCGCCAGTGCGCCCAGAAGGCCCCGGTGTATCCCTGCCTGTTCAAACTGGTGAGAAAGGGATTGTCGGCATAGTTGTTGTCGTCCGCGCTGCTGCCGGAGATCGTCGGCAGCATCACCCGGAAATGCTCGGACTTCGGAATGTGGTTCCAGAGGAATTCCACGGACTCCCGCCAGATGCCGTTGGGGCTGTCCACGGTGGCCGGGTCCTCCGGCAGTTCGGGGGAGAAATAGCAGACCAGCCGGAATCCGCCCGATTCGTCGAACATGAACTGGCGCTCGTACTCGATCGGTCCCGAGCACTGCCGCAGCGGCTTCAGGACGATCGGCCGGGTGGCGTTGTTGGACTGGAGGCCGGGGAGCGAGCGGACCCCGTCGCACCGCTCCGCCAGGGATATGGCCAGATCCATATAGGGAAAGAGCCGCAGCCCCAGACTGAAACCGGTGACGGTCGCGTCCAGGTCCATCATCCGGTCCACGCATTCGCGCATGGTCTCCCGGGTCTCCCCGGGCATGCCGAACAGTGCCTCGACCATCGTCAGCATGCCGTACCGGTGGCACAGCTCGACCAGGCGGACGGTGTCGTCGAAGTCGTAGTACCGCGTGCCCTTGCCGGTGACCTTCCAGCCGTCGAGCATCTCCGGGCGGACATGGTCCGCGCCGACGTTCACCCCCGCGCAGCCCGCCGCCGCCAGCAGCTCCGCGTACTCCTCGTCGAAGGGGGCGGGCTGGCAGTAGATCCAGAGCTTGAGGTCCCGCAGCGGGCTGGAGCCGGCGCCGTCCCGGCGTTTGACGATCTCCCGGAGCAGCTTCTTGCTGTGGGCGATCGACAGATTGAACTCGCTGTCCGTGGTGTGCAGGTCATGGATGCCCTGCCCGGTCAGCGCCTCCATCTCGTCCACCACCGACCCCACGCTCCGGCGCGCGAACTGCGTGCCCTTGGCGTCCGGCTCCACGCACTGGGTGCACTTGAAGACGCAGCCGTTCTTGGTGAGGATGCTGCCGAGCCCGCCGACCCGGTAGTACCGCAGATTGTCGACCTTGTACGGCTCGCCGGAGCGGCGGGTGTACGGGCGCTCCGTGTCGGCCTGCCAGGCCCGGCTCTCGTAGTGGCCGGCCGCGCCGAAGGACACCGGCGGGAAGACGGGCGCGGGACGGCCGCTCAGGACCGGCGGCGGCACCCGGACCACCTTCCCGGGCCCCTCGTTGACCAGCAGCCCCGGAATGCCGTCCACGGGCAGCCCGTCCGTCAGGGCCAGCGCCAGATCACAGATGATCTTCTCCCCGGGGCCCTTCACCCCGAAGTCCACACCGAAGTAGTCGACCAGCGCGAACGGCATCGTGGAGAATCCGACGCCCCCGGTGATCAGGGGCGCTCCGGTCCAGCGGCGCACCTCGTCGATGACCGCCTTGTACTCGTTGACGAACGGGCGCTGCTCAAAGGCGTACACCGTGTCCGTATTGCGACAGGTGACGCCGACGAGCAAGGGGCTTCTGGCCCGGAAGTACTCCTGGAGTTCCTGTTTCCAGTCGTCCAGATGGAAGGTCAGGTCGATGATGTGCGTTTCGAATCCGGCGGCTTCGAGGGCGGTGGACAGGACATCGAGGGCATAGGGGGCGATGGGGGGATAGATCTGATTGGGATTGATCAGCGTGATGAGCCCTTTGGCTTCCATTGGTCTCCTTCGTGGCCTGGCCACCCGGAATTCCGGCCGGGTGGGACCGGGTGTGCCGTGGGGGTTTCCGGGGCGGGTCCCGGGCGCCGGCGGGAGCGCCGAGGGGGCCGGCGGGGGGTCGACGGGGGCGGCCGTCAGCCGGCGTGGCCTGTGGCCGGTGGACGCGGGGGCCGGGAGAGCTCCAGGACGTACTCCGTGACATGGCCGTCCACACCGTCACCGCCATCGCCACCGTCACCGCCGGCGGGGTGGACGGGGTCGGGCAGGGGTTCGGTGAAGGTGAGGGTGGTGCCGGGGGCGACGGGTGCCCCGGCGGGCCCGGTGGGCCAGCACAGCGGCTGCGACAGGTCCACGTAGAGGGGTTTGCGGATCGCGGCGCCCGAGGTGGAGCGCGCGGCCAGGACGGGGCTCATGTCCGCGAGGCCGCGGACGACGTCCCAGGGGTCCGGGAGCGTGGTCGTCCGCAGGAACGACCGCCGGGGGACGCCGGTCCGCTCGCACCAGCGGTGCCACGCCGTCACCGTCTCCGCGACACACGCGGTATCCGCGGCACCCGACCGGGGCGCGGTGGCGGGCAGCGCGGCACCGGGCACCTTCCAGGTGCGCCGGGTGAGGACGAGCCGGCCGAGGGTCAGCCGGGGGTAGTGCCGGATCCCGTCGCCGGGCCCGGCCGGGCGGCCGGTGTCCTTCGTGGCCGGGGCGTCCCCCGTGGCTGCGGTGTCTGCCGTGGGCAGGGCGTCCACGTGGTCCCACAGGTCCAGCGTCGCGCCCGCCGCCGGGCCGAACCGGCTCAGCCAGCGGTACAGCCCCGGCGCCACGGTGGCCAGGGTCGAGTTGTGCGGTACGGGGAACAGCGGCCGCCCCGGGAAGCGGTCGCTGAACAGCAGCGGCCGGCCGCCCACCGCGCGCACCACGCACTCGGACAGGTCGATCCGGGTCCCGGGGTCGCACTCCAGCGCCCGGCCCGGGTAGCCCAGCGCGGCGGGCAGCACCAGGGGGTGTTCGTTGACGGTGGCCCCCAGCAGCGCGGAGATGTCGACCATCAGACCGCCCTCCAGGGGCGGGTGCGCACGCGCCGCCCAGGCGCGCGGACCGGCCGCCCGCTCGTCGTCGAGGCCGCCGGCGACCCGGGCGGCGAACCGGCCGTAGCCGCCGCCGACCCCGTTGAGCACCAGCCGGTCCCCGGCCCGCTGCACCGGCCAGGAGGCGCACGCCGGATCCAGGACGGCGGCCGGCAGCCCCGCCGCCACCGAGTCCAGCAGCGCCGGATCGCAGGCGGCCTCGGCACCGGGCTGCCGGGCTGTCTCCCGCAGCCCCTCGAAGAGCCGCCGGCGCAACGCGAGCACCGTCGTCAGCTCGTCGTCGGCACACCGGGCGAGCAGGGCGTCCGTCTCGGCCCGGCCCGACTCCAGGAACCACTGGTAGGCCACGGTCACCGGCACGGCGTCCGCCCCGAAGCGCCGCCGGAACGCGAGCCCTCCGGCCAGCTGGAAGGGGAGTTCATGGCTGAGCAGCGGGACGACGCGCTGGACACGGCCCAGGTCGGCGAGGACATCGGGGGGCAGGCACAGGATGCCGTCGTCGGGGCCGGCGCCGACGACGTCCTCGCTCACCGTCGCACGGGCCGCCGCCCGCGCGTCGGCACCCAGGGCGCGGGCGAGCGCCCCGACGCCCTCCCGCGCGCTCCGCAGCGCGGAGACGCGCTCCGGGTCCGGGCCCACGAGGGCGTCCTCGGCGCCCCGCAGCACCCGGAGCGCGGCGTGCACCTCCGTATGCACCTCCGAGTGCAGCTCCGTATGCGCCGCCGTATGTATCTCGGTGGGTACGTGGGTGGGTACGTCGGTGGGTACTTCCGGGTGCGCCTCGGTGTGGACGGCGGTGACCCGGTGGTCCGTGGGCGTCGTTGGTTCGGGGGTGTCCCGGTGGTTCGCGGGCGTGGTGGCGTCCGGGGTGTCCCGGTGGTCCGCAGACGTCGTCGTCGCTGCGGTGGGCCGGTGGTCCGTGGGCGTCGTCGCTTCCGCAGTGTCCCGGTGGTCCGCAGACGCCGCCGCCTCCGCAGTGGCCCGGTGCTCCGCCGCCGCCGGCGTCGTCGCCTCCACCGCCGCGTGCAGCGTCCGCCGGCCGTGTGTCGGCAGCACCGGGCCGACTTCCAGCAGCCCGCGTTCGATCAGCGTCCGCAGGGCGGCGGGCAGTGTGCCGTCGGGGGCGACCGTGTCCAGCCGGACCGGGGTGCGCAGCGCGCCGAGTGTCCGGGTGAGTGCCGGGCCGCACCCCGCCGACCGGATGTGTTCGGCGCCGCCGCCCGTGGTCACCAGCCAGCTGACGCGCGGTCCCCCGTCGTGCTCCCGGACCGTCGCGGTCGGGTTGACGGTGAGCCACAGCCGTTCCGGCCGCAGCCCTTGATACCCCCCTGCGGCGATCCATCCCCGTACGAGATCGAGGGCTTCGCGGTCCACCCGGGTGTGCCGGCGTGGTGGGCTTTCCACGGCGTCCCCGCCGATCAGGTGGGTCGTCGCGAACCCCGCGAACGGGGTGGGTTTGGTCGCGGCCCGGTGCACCAGCCGGAACAGGGTCAGGGCCCGGCGCCGGGCCTTCCGCCCGGCGGCCGGGTCGAGCGCGCCGACCGGGCCCGCCGCGAGCAGCCCGGGTACGGAAAGCTCCACCGACCAGGCGATCTCCGGGTCCCGCAGGGCCGTGTCCACCGCCGATCCGGCGGCCGTGGCGAGCGCGTCCAGGGCCTGCGCGAGGCCGTGGCGGGCGGTGTCCCGGGCGGTCAGGGCCTGTGCGTACGCCGTGATCGGCTCCCCGGTGGTCCCGAGGAGGGCCCGAAGGCCCGGTATGTCCGGCAGCGGACGGGTGTTGAACGCGGCCCGGCGCACCCGCAGCAGTTCGCGGCGGTCCTGCGGGCCCAGGGCGGGCACCCGTGCGCCGATGCGGTCGGCGAGGGCGGAGCCCAGCGCGCGGGAGGCGTCGTCGGCCGCCGCCCACTGCCCCGCGAGCCGCCAGACGCGGTCGCTGCCCAGCTCCGCCACGAGCGACCCCGGCAGCCGGCACCGTCTGCGGACCGCGAACGGCCCCAGAGTGGTGCCGTGTCCGCCGGCCCCGGGCCGTACGTCCGCCGCCGTGTCCTGTTCCGCCCGCGCGCCCTGTTCCGCCCGTGCGGCCCGCCGCTCCTGCTCGCTCGCTACCGCCATGTGATCTCCAGCGGCAGGCTTTCCAGTCCCCGGTGGAGGAAGTGCGGCGTCCACACCGGCTCGGCCGCCGGCCGTACGGCGGACCAGTACCGGCCGACCGCGTCCAGCATCACCTGTCCCTCGGTACGTGCGAGGCGGGCCCCGAGGCAGACATGGCGGCCCTCGCCGAAGCTGACCCCCGAGCCGGCCTCCGAGCGGTCGGCGGGGCTGCCGCCGGTGAGCAGCTGGTGGTTGGCGGCGCCGAGCATCACCCGGAGCATGTCGCCGGGCCGGATGGTGTGGCCCGCCAGTTCGCATTCCTCCCGCGCCACCCGGACGGTGAACGTGAGCGGCGACTCGGCGAGCAGCAGCCGGTCGACCTCCGCGAGGGTGTCGACCGTCCCCGCCGTGAGGCCGTCGAGGAGGGCGGGGTCCGCCGCCAGCTTCAGCAGCAGTCCGCTGAGCATGTTGCGGGAGGTGTCGTGGCCCGCGATGTAGAGGCTGAAGACGTTGGCGACGACTTCGGTACGGGAGAGGGCGTCCGGGGTGTCCTCCGCGTCGGCGGCGAGCGCCAGCACGGAGTCGGGTACGAGGTGGTCCGGTGCGGCCAGCCACCGGTCGACGAGGGCGCCGAGTTCGTCGACGCGGGCCAGCGCCGTGCCGACGGCGTCCCCGGAGGGCGGGCCAGACGCCACCCCGCCGCCCCGGCTGATCGCCCGGCAGACGTCGCTGACGCGCTCCCGGTCCTGGTCGGGGATGCCGACGAGGTCCCCGATGACGCTCACCGGCAGCCGGGCGCTGATCGCGGCGACGCCGTCGAGGGTGGTCCGGTGCTCCGCGACGCCGGCGGGGGCGGTCCGGTGCTCAGCGGTCACGTCGAGGGTGGTCCGGTACGCCGCGACCATGCCGGGCGCGGTGTCCGGGCGTGCCTCGTCACGGCCCTCGTCACGACCCTCGTCACGTACCCCGTCACGGCCCCCGTCACGTGCCTCGTCCAGCAGCGCCGCCATCGCGGCCTCGATCCGGACGGTACGGGCGCGGACCGCCCGGGGGGTGAAGAGCCGGCCGAGGAACCGCCGCAGCCGGGTGTGCGTGTCCCCCTCGCAGGCCAGCAGCATGCTCTGGAAGAAGCCGCCGTGGCTGCCGTCCTCGGCCCATTCGGACTCCTTCTGCGGGCCGGGCATCCGGAACCGGGTGTCGCGCAGCACCAGGCGCGCCAGCCCGTATCCCGTCACCATCCAGGTCCGGTCGGGTTCGCTCCAGACCAGGGGCCCTTTGCGGTGCATCCGTTCGTACAGCGGAGCCGGGCACTTCAGCAGCGCCGCTGCGGCTGCCGCCCGGGCGGCGGATCCGGTCGTCATACCATCACGCTCTTTCTCAGCGGAGCACTTTGCCGCGTGCGTCGTAGGCGGCCTGGTCGGCCGGCCGGCGGACGACCCGGTGCGGGAGCACGGGAGTGGGGAGCCGTCGGCAGGCGTCGAGCACCTGCTCCTCGGTGACGTCGCCCACGACGACGACGGTCACCCGGTCGGTGGCCCGGGAGCGGTCGACGGTCACCGAGGCGTCGACGGCGCCCGGCAGCGCCCGGACGGCGGCCGTGATCTGCCGGGGGTACACGCTCACGCCGTCGACCTTGACGAGGTCGTCCGCGCGGCCGTCCAGGACGTAGTGGCCGTCCTCGGTCCGGTGGGCGAGGTCCCCGGTGGTCACCGAGCCGTCCGGACGGGCCGTCAACCGGCCGCCCGTGACCGCGAACCGGGTGTCCGGGCCCCTGGTCCAGAGCGTGCCGACGCCATCGGGACCGACGTCTTCCAGCCACACTGGCTTGCCGGGGATGGGTGCTCCGACGCGGCCGTCGTCGCGGACCTCGCGGTCGGCGGTGAGCAGCCCGGTCTCCGTGGAGCCGAGCATGGTGAGGAAGCGGGCGCCCGGGAATCCGGTGGCGATCCGGTCCGCGCGGGCGGGGGTGAGACCGCCGCCGGCGGGCACGAACCAGGTCTCCCGGCAGGCGTACCGGCCGCCCGCCGCCCGGGCCCCCAGTACGGCGACCGCCGGCGGCGCCAGGCACACCCCGGGCCGCCCGGCCAGCTCCGGCACCGCCGTCTCCCAGGAACCCGGCCGGAACAGCACCAGATCCCGCCCGAGCACCAGGGCCGGGGCGGCGACCATGTAGAACGCGGCCGCGAAGTCGATGGCCGAGCAGGTGGCGAAGACCTCCGCCGACGCGTACTCGGGCAGGCCCGCCGCGTACAGACCGACGGCGTCGGGCACCGTGTGCGGCCGGCCGAACAGCAGCTTCGGTACGCCGGTGGTGCCCGAGGACGCCGTCGCGTACGTGGGCCCCTCGACCTGCGGCGGCGGTACGGCCGACGGGCCGGCCGGGACGAGTCCGCCGTCGGGCGCGGCGGCGGCGCCGGCGGCACCCCAGCGGGCCGGGTCCCCCAGGAGCCAGCGCGGCGCGGACTCCAGCAGCCCGAGCGCCAGCAGCCCCACGACGGACCGCTCGCCGCCGTCCGGGGGGACGACCCAGCCGTACGGGGCGGCCGGCAGCGCCGCCGCGAGGGCGTTCGCCCGCTCCAGCAGCTCCGGCCAGGGGAAGCGGCCGCGTTCGGTGACCACGCCCGCCGGGGAGTCGCGCAGTACGGGTACGGAGTGGCTCAGCCACCCGCCGGGACCGCCCATGTCACCCACTCCCTGATGGTCTCGGGCCCCCGCAGCTCCCCGGGGACGAGCACGCCGTTCTCCTTCAGCACCACCTGCGTCACCTCGTGCTCCAGCGAGGTCAGCCGCCGGTCGACGTCGTCCTCCTCCAGGGCCTCGGTCAGCGCCCGGGTCAGGGCCGCCGCGTCGCGCCGGGGCGGGGAGCACACCACCGGGAGCCGGCGCGGCATGTCGAACCTGATGTGCCGCACGCGCTCCGTCTCCGTCTCCGGCTCGGCGACGGCGGCGTCCGGCGCGGCCTCGTGCAGCGCCCCGAACAGCTCCAGTGCCTGGTGGCGGGCGAGCCGGGCGCCGAGGCAGCGGTAGGCGCCCCAGCCGAAGGAGAACAGGGCCCGCCCGGCGACGGCGTCGCCGTCCAGCCGGTTGGCCTCGGCGATCCGTACGGAGACGATCTGGCCGGCGCGGAACTCCTGCCCGTCGAGGACGACCGGCTCCAGGACCACCCGTTCCAGCGTCTTGAGCGGGGGTTCGGCCCGCAGCGCGTCGTCGAGCACGGCCTCGCGGCGCTCCGGGTCGGCGAGCGCCCCGGGGGCGCGCAGCAGCCGTGCCGCCGTGTTCCCGAGCATCCCGGCGACCGTCTCCAGGGACGCCTGGACCAGCATCACCGCGTTGGCCTCGATGTCCGCGTCGGGCAGCGGGACCGTGCCCGCGTGCCAGGCGCCGAGGACCGAGGACGGGGGCGCGGACGCGCGGGCGGCGGCGACGATCCCGCGCACCCGCACCAGCGCGGCGTGGCCCGCGCGGACCGCCTCCGCCGGGTCGTCCAGCCGGGCGGCGTAGGCGACGAGCGCGAGCCGCTGGCTCAGCTTGTGCAGCCGCCGGTACTCGTCGTCCGTGAAACCGATGAGCCGCGCGCCCACCCGGATCGCGTACGGGAACGCCACCGCCGTCATGAACTCGCCACCGCCGGCCGCCGCGAACCGGCCGGCGACATCCCGGGCGTCCGCCCGCATGCCCGGGGTGACGGCCGCGATGGCGTCCGCGTCGAAGAACCCGCCGAACGCCTTGCGCAGCACCTGGTGGCGGTCCTGCCCGGTCTGGAGCATGACCTTTTCGGCGAACGCGGTGATGTCCTCGACCAGGGGGCGGACGTCGGCGGGGACCTTCGCGGCGAGATGGGCCATGACCGGGCCCGGCTCCAGGACGCCGAGGCGCTGGTCGGCGAGGAGCCGGAGCGCGAGCGACCGGTCGTCGACGGTCCAGCCCAGGCCCCCCGGCAGCGGATGCAGCCCGTCCGGGGGCGCGGGGGTGCCGGCCGTGGCCGCCGGGTCAGGGGAATGGGTGCGGCTCATGCCGGACCTCCTCGGGGGAGAACACGCGGTCGTCCAGGCCGTTCCTGGCCCGGAACGCCTGGAGTACGCCGGGATCCGGAAGCCGCCGGTGACGGTGGCCGAAAGTCATGGGCACGGTGCCGGGGACGACCGCCTTGACGCAGCTCAGGCCGAGCCGGTGCAGTTCGCTGGTGGTGTGGTCCACGACGATCACCTCCTGGCCGTCCCTGCGGGCGGCGGCGAGCATCGCGCCGAGGTCGGCCGCGATGTCACCGGCGGGCCGGTGCACAGCGGGCGCGGACGCGAGGTCCGGCGGCATCCCGTCGAGCAGGAAGGAGAACCACGGCCTGGCCCGGGGCAGCGCGCCGACGAGGGAGTGGTCCTCCATCCTGCGGACGAGATCGGGGTCGTCCAGGGCCCGTTCCAGCTCGGGCCTGTTCCGCCGGAACTCCTGGGTGATGACGGGCGCGACGGCCGACATCTCGTGGACGGCCCCGAGCAGCGCCGCATCGGTGGTGAGCCCCGAGCCGGCGGTGACCAGGGTCGCCGGATGCCCCGGCTCGTCGGACACCGACAGCAGGAGCACGACGGGGATGTCGAACGCGCCGACCGCGCGGAAGGCCCTCAGCTCGCGGCCGGTGCGGTGGCGCACGGTGTGCACGGCCCGCGCCGCCGGGCCGCTCAGCCCACTCAGCCCGTCCGGTCCGCCCGGCCTGCTGGCGAGGTCGAGTTCCGGCAGCGGGGTCCCGGAGTACCAGGTGCACAGGAAGGCGTCCCGCTCCGCCACCTCCAGCAGGGCCGCGATCAGGGCCTCCTCCGTACCGGAGCCCAGCGCGCAGCCGTTGGAGTTCTCGTACACGAACCGGGGTCCGGTCTCCGGGCGCCGGGCCGCGCCGTAGTAGGCGACATGGAACGGGAGCAGCACGGGCCGCCCGGTCAGCGCGGAGTGCGCCCGCGCCCAGCCCGTCGGGGTGTCCGGGGAGTAGGGGACGTAGTCGAAATCCGGCCGTGCGTAATCCTCGTCGCGGTGCAGGAAAAGGGCGCGCGGGTCGGCGGCGCTGTCGGCTCCCTCGTGGCCGGTCAGCTCCGCGTACGAGGCGAAACGGACCGGGTCCCGGCCGCCGCAGTGCCAACCGGCGTACCGCTCCAGGCCCTCCAGCACGGCGGCGGGCCGGGCGTTCGCGTAGTCCCCGGCGCGGCCGATCGCGATCTCGTCGAAACCCCACAGGGTGGGGACGCTGACCTGCGTCGACGGCAGGGCGGCCCCGTCGCCGACGGAGGCGGAGCCGCAGATGCCCGACCACGCGTCCAGATACTCCCGCTCCAGCTGGTCGGCGTAGCGGGTGGCGGGGTGGCGGCGGGCCGACTCCGGGCCGCTCGCGGGCAGCGGCCGGGTCAGATCGGGCAGCGGCGGCGGCAGGGGTCGGCGGGCGGCCGTGCACTGCGGTGACGTGCACAGGGTGTGCGGCAGGGCCGGGTGCCAGTCGCCGCCGAGCCGCCCCGGGCCGATCGCGAACGCAGCCTCCGTGGCGCGCGGCGGCTCACCGGCGGCGATCCGGTCCGCCTCCGCCCGCAGGACGGCCGCGACCAGGCGCACGGCACCGGGCGGCAGCCAGTCGACGGGCCGCGCGGACAGGGGGAGCAGCCCCGGGGCGGCCCCCACCGGCACGCCCCGGGGCCCGTCCGCCGCCCGGACGCGCAGCGCCAGGCAGTGCGGACAGCCGGGGAGGCCCGGCCGCAGCACGGGGCCGACGACCGCACGGCCCCGGAGGCCGTGCACGGGGAGCACCAGCGTGTCCGCCGGGGGGAGCGCCGAGAGGTCGGCGTCCCAGCCGAGGTCGACCACGACCACCGGGCGCCCGTCGCCGGGAGTGCCCGCAGGCGTATTCACGTCGGCGGGGGTGCGGATGTCGACGGCGTCACCGACAAGCCGCCGCAGTTCGGCCACCGGGTCGCCGGGGGCGCGGGAGGTCCTCCGGCTCGGTGCCGGCAGCGGTGGCGGGGTACCCGGCGTCAGCAGCGTGCCGCTCATGCGGTGGGCCCCGGGGCGAGGACGACCCCGACGAGGTCGGCGGCGACCAGCGGCGGCAACTCGATGGTACGGACGGTCAGACCGAGCGCGGCGGCGACGGCGGCCGTCCGCTCCTCCGGCGGGAACGTGCCCGTCAGGACGGGGACGACCCCGGTGCCGGGATCGGCCGCGTCGAGCTGGCCGAGCGCCAGGGCGGCGGCGAGGGCGCGTTCCTCCGCCTGGTCCGCGTCGAGACCGGTCCGCACGACGGTGCCGCCCGGCGCGCCGACCAGGGTCCGCCACACCCCGGCGGGGTGACGTTCCGTCCGTACGACGGGGTCCGCGTCGGCCAGCCGGGCCAGCCCGCGCGCCCGCTCGGAACGGACGGATCCGTCCCGGCGTCCGGTGTACGGGACACCGGGCCGGGTGCCCGCCGTGCCGGTCGCGCTGGTCGAGTCCGTGGTGCCCGCCGTGCCCGCCGCGCCGGTCGGGTCCGTGGCGCACGGCGCGTCTGCCGTGCCGGGGTCCGGTGCCGGTGCCGTGTCCGTTGCGGACGTGTCTGCTGTGGTGCGGTTGGTCGGTGCCGGGCGGGTGTCCGGTGTCGCGGGGTCGGTCGCGGAGGGGTGGGCCGCCGTGTGGGCCGGCGTTGCCGGATCCGGTGCGCCCGCAGCCTCTGCTGTCGGTGCCGGTGTCGGCGCTGGCACCGTGTCCGTCGCAGACGTGTCTGCTGTGACCTGGTTCGTTGGTGCCGGACGGGTGTCCGGTGTCGCCGGGTCGGTCGCGGAGGGGTGGGCCGCCGTGTGGGCTGTCGGCTTCGGCCCCGTGTCCGTCGCAGAACTGTTCCCTGCCGTCGCGTCGTCTGCCGGGCGGTTCGTCGGCGCCGGTGTCGTGTCCGTTGCGGACGTGTCTGCTGTGGCCCGGTTGGTCGGTGCCGGGTGTGTGGTGTCCGGTGTTGCGGGGTCGGCCACGGAGGGGGCGGCCCCCGTGTGGGCTGGCGTTGCCGGATTCGATGTGCCCGCAGCGTCTGTTGTCGGCGTCGGCGCTGGCACCGTGTCCGTCGCGGACGTGTCTGCTGTGGCCCGGTTCGTCGGTGCCGGGTGTGTGGTGTCCGGCGTCGCCGGGTCGGCCACGGAGGGGTCGGCCCCCGTGTGGGCCGGCGTTGCCGGATCCGGTGCGCCCGCAGCGTCTGCTGGCGTTGCCGGCCCCGTGTCCGTCGCGGACGTGTCTCCTGTCGCCCGGTTCGTCGGCGCCGGTTGCGTTGTCGGGTTGGCTGCCGTGAGGGCCGCCGTCGCCGTATCCGGTGTGCCCGAAGCCCCCGGCGCCGCGTCGGCCGCCGCACGGTCCGTCGGCGCCGGGCGCCTGGTGCCCGCCGTCGTCACAACGCCCGCCGTGCCCGCCGCCCTCGCCGCGAGGTCCGCCGTCTTCAGGCCCGTCACCAGGTCCGTTGCCGCATCCGCCGGGGCCAGCGCCGTGTCCGCCCATCGGAGCAGTGCGCGGGCCAGGGCCTCGCCCGGGTCCCGGCCGACGCCCGCGATCGTGCCGGGCGGGACCGGGACGGTTTCCTCGACGGCCGTCAGAGCCGCTTCGGCGCGGGCTTCCGCCATGGACTCCGCGACCACGACCGGCCCGTCGGCCGAGCCCGTCGGCCCGCTGCGGCCCGGCGGGTTGAGCCGTACGCGCAGCGCCGTCAGCGGGAACTGCGGCAGTTCCTCCGGAGCGCAGGAGAACAGCGGACCGA
The DNA here is from genome assembly GCF_034961445.1 of Streptomyces yaizuensis. Taxonomy (NCBI): domain Bacteria; kingdom Bacillati; phylum Actinomycetota; class Actinomycetes; order Kitasatosporales; family Streptomycetaceae; genus Streptomyces; species Streptomyces yaizuensis. Next base: position 278,696 of record NZ_BSBI01000008.1, on the reverse strand, counting down.
AGCACCGCGCGCCGAAGACCGACTCGGGGAACCCGCTTCCGCCGCGAGCCGGGGCAGGCGCGGACGCGGACGCGATGTGTGTGCTGTGCCCCGGGCATCCGGGGTCCGGGTCCACGGCGGTCCGCCACACGCTCAGGCGGGTCAGGTCCACCACCACGCCCTCGCCCAGGACCCCCGTGTCACCGACGGCCACGTACCGGAACAGCTCCTGCGCGAGCACCGACGCCGCCATCGACACCGGGACGTGCCCCAGGCCGTCGGACGGCGGCAGCGCGGCGGCCCGGTGGGCGAGGCGCCGCCAGGCGCACCGGACGCAGGCGCTGCCCGAACCCGGTGACTGCCCCTTCAGCAGCATCGCCTGACCCCGCACCAGACCGGCCCAGGCGCCCTGTCCGAGGGCGTCGGCGCGGTCCAGGAACTCCCCGGCCGCGCTCTCCTCGCCGGGGCCGAAGACCCCGATCAGGGTGCGCCCCCCGGCCCCGGCGGTCGCCCCGGTGGCCGGCCCGGCGAGCCGTACCGGCACACCGCCGCGCGCGAAGTCCTCCGCCAGTTCGCGCGTCTCGGCACCCGGTTCCGCGTCCAGCAGCGCGAGGTCGCCGAAGCCGCTCTCCATCAGCGTCGTCGTGAGCACGTCGGCCCGCCCGCCGGGCCCCGCGACCGCCAGCGGATGGCGCCGGGCGCGGGCCAGACCGGCCCCCGGGTCGGCGGCGAAGTGCCGCAGGAACTCCATCTGCTGGGGGAAGAACTCCTCCAGACGCGGATCGTCACCCACCTCACCGGCGTTCTCCCGGCGCAGCACCTTCCGCTGCTCCAGCGCCGTCAGCAGCCGGTCCACGAACACGGCCTGCTCCGGCTTGAGCGCGCCGAGGAGTTCGGCGGGCACGACGCCCCGGTCCAGCAGGGGCGCCAGTTTCTCCACCCAGGTCGCGACGGTCCCGCCGGACAGGGTGAAGGAGCCGTCCGTCGTCCTGATCCACACCCCGTTCGGCACCGGTACGTAGTAGGCGTCGCTGCGCAGCCGCAGCACAGTGCCGGTCATTCCCCACCCCCGTGGCCCGCCGTGGCGGCGAGCGGACGCAGACTGTTCTCCAGATAGAGGCCCCGGCGGAAGCCGCCGACGGGGACCATCAGCAGCGATGTGAGCCCCCGGGACGCCAGCCCCAGGGGTCCGTCGAGCGTCCCGCTGACGAAACCGAGCACCGGGTGCGCGGAGAGTCCCGCGCCGGCCGCGCACACGGCGAGCCGCTGCGCGAGCACGCCCGCCAGCAGGTGCTGGGTCCGGTAGCGGACCGGGCCGCCGGTGCCGAGGTGCGCGTCGGCGGCGCCGGTCATGACGGCGATCAGCGGCGCCTGCCCGACGTTCATGTAGTTCGCGAACATGCTCCGCTGGACCACGGGACCGAAGTCGCCCCCGGCGAGCCGGACGAGCCGGCGCCCGTCCCCGTACGTGAGATAGGCACCCGGCGGCACCCCCGGCACCGAGCGGACGACCAGCAGGCAGCGCGGGTGCGCCATGCCCTCCTCCGCGCCGGGCGCCACGCCCCCGTCCACGCCGTGCGCCATGCCCCCGTCCGCGCCGGTGACGTCGCAGTCGAGCGGCGCGAGCACCTCCGGCAGCCAGGAAGCCAGGACACCGGCGGGCAGCGGCGAGCCCCGGAGCTGCTCGCCCAGGGCGGAGCGGGACCAGGAGTCGGCGACCGACGGCGTCCTGGCGGGGACGGCGGGCAGCTCCGCGTCGACCCGTCCGTCCAGGTCGGCGACCGCCACCGGGGCCAGGCCGATGGGTTTGCCGGGCTCACCCGCCGCCACGCAGGCGGCGTGCATCCGCCGGGTGCCGGTGGCGGGTCCTGGCGGCGCGGACTCGCCCAGCCAGCGGGGCCGTACGGTGAGCCGCGCCTCGCGGTCGGCCAGGTCCCGACCCGGATCCTCTACGGGCAGGTCCAGCAGGGCCGGGGCGGCTTCGCCGGCGGGGTCGAGCCCCAGCCGTTCCAGCACCCCGCTCTCGTCCACGGCGAACGTGATCCGGCACGGCAGCCCCCAGGAGCGGGCGGCGAGCGCGAACTGCCCGATCACCGCGCCCGTGTCCATGGCGCCGAGCCGGTAGGAGAAGTCCCCGTACTTGAAGTAGTTCTTCCACAGCGGCTGGGTGACGACGATCCGCAGCTGCCCGGCGGGGGGCGCCAGCGCGGCCGGCGGCCGGCCGGGGGCCAGCAGCGCCAGGGCGTGGCGTACGGCGTCGTAGTGGTGGATCCCGGCGGGCAGCCCCTCCGCGCCGGTGGTGACCACGTAGCACTCGCCGGGGTACGTCACACCGCCCGACGGCATGGCGCGGCGGAGCTGGTAGTGGGGGTTGCGGTGGACCGGTGTCGGCTCCTCGGGGCTGCTCTTGGCGATGCCCTCGGGGTACCAGCGCACCCCGGTCAGTCCGTACGCGGCCTGGAGCAGGGTGCCGATCCGGACCAGGGCCGGGGCGGCGGCGAACGCGCGGCCCGCCGCCGCCCCGCCCCGCGCGATGGTCCGGGACAGGGGCGGCAGGTCGGTCCGGGGCGCGTCGGTGTACCACCGGAACGGGCTCGGGATGCTCTTCCAGTCGATGTGCCAGTGCCCGGGGTGGACCTCGTCGTAACTGCCGCGCAGCCTGCGGACGAAGGCGTCCACCCCGGCGGCGTCGAAGGGATCCGCGCCGGTGGCGTCGCAGGACTCCGTGCCGGTCGCACGCAAGGCCCGAGGGGGAGGGGGGACGGGTGGCGCGTCGGTGTCGGCTGCCGTCATCCCGCGACCTCTGCCTCGGGCCCGACCGACCGGATCATCTCCGCCGCGTCGAGGTCGTACTCCTCCTCGAAGGCGCGGGCGATCAGATAGAAGAGCGTGTACCGGTCGGCGAGGAGGAAGCCCAGCCGGTACAGGTGCCAGTGGGTGTACGCCTGGGCCAGCCGGGATGCCAGGAACCGGCGGTCCTCGCGGATCATGCCCTGGTAGAACCGGTTGTCGGCGATGGCCCGGTGGATGCCGGCGACGGGCGCCTCCGGCAGGTCCGCGAGCCATTCGATCTGCGGCCTGCGGTAGAGGCCGTCGGGCGACGGGGTGAGCTTCGCCGTCTCGGCCTTGCGCGGGGTGGCGTACAGATAGAACCGGCCGGAGTCGAAGCCCTCCTGGATGGCGGGGAGGTAGCTCCGCTGCCGCAGGGTCCACTCGCGGGCCAGCTCGGGCACGTCGCCGAGGTCGCCGTCCGGCTCCCCCATGGCGTCGACCAGCGAGCGCAGCCGGGGCCGCAGGAGGTTCCGGTTCTGCTCGTACCGCTCGGCGTGCTTGGCCCGGGTGCCCTCCGGGTCCCGGATCAGCAGCATGTACCCCTCGAACGTGGCCAGGTAGGAGAGGTAGCCGGCCCGGAAGCCGAACTTGGCGACGGGCGGCGGCAGCCGGGGCGCGAGCAGGACGCCGCTGCACACGAGGAAGTCGAAGGCGACGGCGAGCCGCAGGGCCCGGTCGCCGCGCGTGGCGCGCAGGGTCCGCAGCGCCAGCGGGGTGGTCTCCGCCCAGAAGGCCTCGGCCAGGGACTGTCCCGCCGTGCCGCCCAGCCAGTCGTGCTCGTGGTTGTACGGCTGGTACGCGAAGATGTCGTCGTGCCCGGCGGATGCGCCGGCCTTCTCCAGGATCCGGGACTTCAGCCGGCGTTCGACCGACGGGCTCGCGGTGTTGAACCGCAGCCGCAGGAAGGGCCGCCCGCCGTGGTTCTCCCGCAGGTAGAACCAGGACTTCGTCTCGCCGAGCGCCATGGACTCGTCGAGCGCGGGCGCGGCCACGTCGAGGAGGAGGTCCTCCTGCACCGACCAGGGGACGCTGACGGTGAGATCCTTCTGTTCACTGGTGGACATGACGCTCATCCCTGTCGTGTGCCGTGTCGTCGTGTACCGCAGGCATGGGGTGGGGGTGGTGGCCCGCCGACCGCTCCGCCGCCGCCCGGTGGGCGAGATAGGCGACGAAGCACTCGCCCTGCGGGCGGACGTTCATCCGGTTGTTGGTGGTGTGCAGGTACTGGCCGACCAGGCTCGCCAGCGCGACCACGGGGGGCGCGGCACGGTCGGTCCCGGCTGGCCAGACCCGTCCCGAAGCGACCATCGGCCGCAGCCGGTCCAGCGCGTCGCCGAGCGCCCGCTCCCAGCTCCCGCCGAGTCCCCTCCCGATGGCCTCGCCCGCGTCCAGGCCGTCGACCAGGGCCGTGTAGGTGTCCCGCTGGAGGCGGTACTGCCGGTCCCAGGAGGCGAGGATCCGCTGGTCGGTGACGTACGGGGCCCACTGCTCGTGGTAGGTGCGCAGGAAGAGGACGCGTTCGCCGGGGTCGAGGCCGAGAGCGCGGGAGGCGAGGAGCAGGAGCTGGAGGGAGATCCCGAGCCGTGCGCGGTCGGCGATGCCCAGCCGGAGGACCTGCCCGGCCAGGACGGAGCTGGTGTCGAAGACGCCCTCCGCGACGGCGACGCCCTCCGGGCCGCCGTACTTGTCCAGCTCGGGGTGGTAGTCGAGCCAGCGGAGGGTGTTGGGCGGCTCGGGGGTCCGCAGCACCTCGTCCGAGGTGTCGCCGTGCTCCAGCTCGCTGAGCCGGCGCAGGGCTTCGCGCAGTCGCTCCGGGTCGGTGTCGGCGGGGCCGGGGGAGCGTTCCAGATACGCGCCGACCCGGCGTTCCGTCTCCGCCCGTACGCCGTCGCGGTGACCGACCGGGACCTTCAGCCGGAGGCGGACGTGCGGTCCCCGTTCCCAGTGGCGCAGGAAGAAGTGGCTCCGCAGCCGGCCGTCCTGCCGCAGGTCGTCGACGAGGGGGAGGAGGGCTTCGGTCAGCAGCGGATCGGTGTCGCCGTGGTGGAAGACATGGCAGGAGAGCCAGACGTCCTCGGCGGTCGCGGTCACCGTGCCCCCTCGGTGGTCTCGATGATGAACTCCTCGGTGAATCCGCCGGGGTGGCCCACGGGCGCGGCGCCGGGCACGTCCGGCACGCACTCCTGGAACGTCAGCTCGCCCTGCCACCGGCGCAGCACCCGCTGCCAGGCGCGGACGGCGGTGAGGCTGGTGAAGTCCAGATAGGTCGGCTTGCGTTCGGCGGAGGTCGGGAACCGGGCGAGCGTCCTGGTCCAGGTGCGCCGCTCCTCCTCGGAGACCGGCACGAGCGGGTCGGGGAGGGTGAAGCCCCGGTAGAAGACGCGTTCGGGCAGTCCCAGCGCCTCCCGCCAGCGGCGTACCTCGGTGAAGAACGCGAGGTCGTCACGGCCCGACGCGTCGGGGAGCCGGTCGGCGGGGATCTTCCAGGTCGCGCGGGCCAGGACGAGGCCGTCGGAGCGTACGCGGGGATAGCGCCGGATCTTGTCCCGGGCGCCCCGGCGCTGGTCGACGCGGTCCCACCAGGCGAGGTTGGCGAGGCCGCCGGAGCCGAAGAAGTTGAGGAACTGGTAGCAGCGCGGGGCCAGCTCGTTCAGCAGGAAGTTGAGCATCACGAGCCGCAGCGCCGGTCCGTCCTTGCCCCGGCGGAGCACCAGCAGGCCGGTGTCCTCGTCGAACGCGGCCCAGCAGTCCTCCAGGGAGACACCGGTGTCGCCGCCCCACGCGCCACCGGCGGTGCAGGGGTAGCGCAGATGGCTGCCCAGCAGCGCGGAGTGGACGTTGGCGTTGATCCCGAGCACGGCGGACAGGTCGGTGAGGGGCGCGGACCCCCGGTCGCCTGCGGCGATGTCCGCGCGGACCAGCTCGCCGAAGCCCCGCTCGCCGGCGGCCTCGTAGGCGGGCAGGAAACGGGAGATGGCCCGGCCGAAGCCGATGGCGCCGCCGTTGACGACGAGGAGTCCGCCGTCGGACGTCGTCCCGTGGTGCTGGACGTTCCAGCTGGCCCGGTCCCAGCGGGGGATCCAGGGCGGCAGCGTGTCGGCGATCGCGGCGGCCCGCCGGGGGTCGATGACGGCTTCGGCGCCGTCGTCCCCGCCGGGCGGTCCCGCGAGGTCGAAGACCTCGTCCTGGAGGGCGCGGAGCCGGCTGGGCACCGGGGCGGTGAGGTCGGTCAGCCGCTGGGCGAGCACGGGTTGCAGCTTGGGCGACGACATCGCGGCGTAGAGGGGGAGGAGCCGGTGCGGGCCGGGGCCGAAGTGGGTCCTGACCACGTCGGCGACGATCGCCCGGACGTGTGCGCCGTCGTCGAAGACCGGCAGCAGCCGGTGCCAGTGGGCCAGGGCGGGCAGGTGCCGCCGCCACCGGCCCGGGTCCTCGGCCCGGGGGGTCGCGATCACCGCGTCCTCGTAGACGAGGGTCCGCGCGGCGTCGATCGGCGGGGTGGTGACACCGCACCGGCCGGCGAAGTCGGTGACCTGGCGTTCGATCCGGGCGATGAGCTGCTGGCGGTGGTCGAGTCCGGCGGTGGCGAACGCGGCCTCGGCGGCGGCCAGGGCGGTCACGCACTCCCGTACCCCGGCGTCGAGGTCGGGCGGGAGCAGCGCGGCGAGCCGGGCGACCGGATGCGGGTCCTGGTCGCCCACGCCCAGGTCACGGGCGAGGACGCCCTGCGCGATCAGGGAGTCGAGCAGGGTGTCGGCGGCCTCCTGGCCGACGCCTTCGAGGGCGGCGCAGCGGGCCCGCAGCCCGGGCTCGGGCAGGGCGGCGTCGGCGGGCAGGGCGAGGAGTTCCGTCACCACCGGATGCGGGGGTACGGGGACGAAGCGCTCCTTGGCGGCCGGTTCGTCGGTGCCGTCGCGGCCCCGGACGAGGAAGACGGTCCGCTGGGCCGACGCGGCCACGACCGGGGCCCGGCGGAGGACGGCCGTGGCGCGGAGCGCGGGAAGGGCGGCGAGGCACCGCTCGACCCAGCTCACCAGCTGGCGGGGGAGGCGGCAGACGGAGGACCGCGTACCGCCGGATGCCTGGGACGGGTCGGACGCCTCGGATGCCTGGGACGGCTCGGACGGCTCGGACGCGTGGCGCGCGCCGGGGGCCGCCGGGCCGGTGTCGAGCAGGACCGGCCGGGTGTGGACCAGCTGCCCGAAGGGCGAGGGCTTGAGGGCGCTGCGCGTCAGCAGATGGATGACCGTGGACTCGGTCATGAGATCCCGCTTGCCCCGCACATCCCCGTCGGTGACGGCGGCGGCGTACCGGTCCATGTTGTGCAGCAGGCCGTTCGCGCTCAGCTGTGCGCCCGCGCGCAGGGCCGGATCGAGCGCGGCGGCGGCCAGTACGGTCTGTTCCGCGCGGCGGGCCTCCTCGTACGCGGCCGTCAGCCGTGCGGCGAGGTCGTCGCGCCGGGTGGCGAGGGCGCTCAGCGCGCCGACTCCGCCGGATCGGTCGGATCGATCGGTTCCGTGGGCCGTGCCGGGTCCGTCCGTCCCGGCGGCGCCGGTACATCGGAGGGCGTCGGGTCCGGTCGCGGTGGTGTCCGCGCCGGTCCCGCCGGTACATCGGAGCCGTTCACCGACCTGCTCGCCGACCTGCCCGTCGACCTGTTCACCGGCCTGCCCGCCGAGCCGTTCCCGGAGCGGGCGGAGCTGTTCGAGGTCGGCCGCCGGGACGTCCAGCGCGCGGTGCAGCCTGCGCCGTACCGCGAGCACCGTACGGCGCTCCGCGCGGTCGTCCAGGAGCGGGACCAGCGCGGTCAGCTCCTCGGCGACGCGCGGCGCCCGGTCGTGCCACTCCCGCCGCACCTGCTCCAGCTCGTCGCAGAGCCGGGCGACCTCGCGGGAGGAGAGCCGGTCCACGACGCCGGCCGGCTGCGAACAGACGCGTACGACGCCGTAACCGGCGAACCTGATCCCCGGGCTAGACATGGGCCCCTTCCTCGGTGGCGTGGTTCTCGGCCCTGTCCTGGGCCTTGTCGCTGTCGCTGTCCCTGTCCCTGTCCCTGTCCCGGGTGTCGTCGTCCCGGGTGTCGTCCCGGACGGGATCCGCCGGCGCGGCCCTGGCGGCGGCGCGGCGCCGCTCGTGCCAGGTGGTGCGCCCGGCTTCGACCCGGTCGGCGAACTCCTCGACGCCGGCCGCGAAGACCCGGGGCGCGTCCATGGGGACGACATGGCCGGCGCCGGCGACGACCGCGACATCGGCCCCGGCGGTGGCCGCCGGGGTGATCGCCTGCCGCTCGTTCTGGAGCAGCGCGCCGTTGACGAGCTGGACGGGGACCGCGCTCCGCCGGAGGTCGTCCAGGTCGGGCAGGCGCAGACAGCCGTCGGACAGCTCGTCGAAGGTGGTGGTGAGCAGCCGCTCCCACTTCTCCCCGTGCAGCCGCTCGAAGTGCCGCCGGGCGGGCCCCTGGCGGGCCGCCATGCCGGTGAAGCCCGTCAGCCAGCGGTTCAGGGTGTCGCCGGAGACCAGGAACGAGTATCCGGACATAACGACCCCGCCGACTTCGGCCGGCGCTTTCTCCGCCGCGCGGAATACCACGGCCGCACCCAGGTAGGAAAGACCTACGACAACGGGTGGTTCGGACTGCTCAGTGATCGTTTTTCGTACGCGTTCTATGGCGGCGGCAGCGGGATGTGCAGGGATCCCGCGCTCCTCGATTCCATGGCCGGGGAGCCGTATTTCGGTGACGGATTGACTCCACCAGCGTCTGCACTCCGCGAAATGGGCATCCTCTGTGCCCATGAGTCCGTGCACCAGGATTACGGGTCGCACGCGATACCAGCTTTCTTTTTGCCGGAAGCGGAGCGCGGCAGGAAAACGTAGATCGAATGAGTGGCTTCTCGAACAGGTCTTCCGTCCGGGCGGTTCGGCCCGAAAGTTTCGCGCTCGTGATCGTTTTCCGATGGAATTGATCGTTCCCTGATGGAATTGATCGTTCCATTCGGGCTCCGACCTGGTACGCCGCCCGGAGCGGGACGGGCAGGGCCGGGCGGGGGTCGAGGACCCCCGCCCGGCGGCTGGCTCAGGAGGAGCAGCTACAGGTGCAGATGCAGGTGGTGCAGGAGGCGGACGAGATCATGGTGACGGTCAGGTCCTCACCGTCGAGGAGCGTCTCGTCCACGTAGTCGGTGATTTCCAGGGCGTCCACGTCGAGGCCCGTCAGACCGACGACGCCGACTTCCTGACCGACGGCAGCGACATTGCTCATACCGATTCACCTCTTTCGGAAAAATGCGGTCGCGGCCATCGCGCCGCATACACGGCCGGCTTCGGAGATTTGATGAGCCGGCGCTCCGGGGCTCATGGCGCCCGGCACCGCCAGACGATAGGCACCGCCGCTTCCTTGCATCAATAGGCAGGCTTCAGGCAATGCAATGTGATGTACGTCACATCGATCCCTCTTGTGGTCATCTGCATTAACGGAGCGTCGAGGGGTAGGTTCACGGCGGTGATCCGTTCCTTCATCCTGTTTGCACATCGCATTGACCTCGTCATGCCTCCAGGGCATTGACGGCGCGTGTGGGGGATCGTGAATGATGAAAGTAGCCAGTTGCTCCATTCCTGACGGCACCGCGCTCGCACATTTTCGCGATAGTGGGGTGTATACACATGCCGAAGCCGCGGAGGCATTAATTCCGGAAAGGCGTACGGTCGATGCCAGGGAGCTGGCCCGGCTGACGATGGACCGGCCCAGCCTCGGCCCCGAGCGGGCGTCCCGGCTGATCGCCCTCTGGATCCGCATCCAGGGCGTGGTCCTGCGGCCCTTCGGGGTCAAGCCCAACACCATGGGGAGCCGGAGCGAGCAGCCGCTGCCCGAGCCCGGCGGGCGTCTCGGCCCCTACGAGGTGTTCGAGGCGAGCGAGCGCGAAGTGCTCCTCGGCGACATGGACGACTTCCTCGAACACCGGATGTCCTTCGTCGTCGCCGACGGCCGCGCGTTCATCGGCGTCGTCCTGCGGACCAGGAACGAGAAGGGCGACGCGTACTGGGAGCAGTTCCGCCACAACCAGACGCAGATCCTGCACGAGTCGCTGGCCAGGGGACTCGCCCGCGCGACCGGCACCGACAGCGGAGTGGGGGCGTCATGAGGCGGCCACGAACCGGGGCCGGCGCCGACCGCGCGGCCCGCTGTCCCGAGCGGCCGGGAAGAGGGCGATGTCGAGCCTGACGGAGACCGCCCACTGGATCGCCTGCGCCAGGGCCGCCGAAACCCTCCGCCCCGACCGGCTCTTCGAGGACCCGCTCGCGGTGGAGTTCGTCCGGCGCACCGCCCCCGAGCTGTACGCCGGTCTGCGCGCCGAACCGGGCGCCCGCTTCGACGTCCTCGCGGTCCGGACCAAATTCTTTGACGACTGCCTGATGCGGGCCGTGACCGAGGGCCCCGCCCGGCAGGTCGTCGTCCTCGCCGCCGGCATGGACGGCCGGGCCTTCCGCCTTCCCTGGCCCCCCGGAGTCGTTCTCTACGAGGTGGACCTGCCCGAAGCGGTCGAGGAGAAGACCGGCTTCCTGGAGCACCACCCTCCGGCGGCCGCGCGGTGCCGCCGCATCGCGGTCCGGGGCGACCTCACCGCCGACTGGCCGTCGGCGCTCGCCGCCGCCGGGTTCTCCCCGGAGCTGCCCACGGTGTGGCTGGCCGAAGGTGTCCTCTACTACTTGCGCGAGGACCAGGTCGACACGGTGGTCGAGCAGGTCACCGCCTTATCCGCGCCCGGCAGCGCCCTCTGCCTGGAGCAGGTGAACACGGATCTGTACCGCGCTCCCTGGATGCGGGAGTGGCTGCGGAGGATGCGGGACGAGGGACGGCCCTGGCTCTCCGGTGTCGCCGAGCCCGAGACCTGGCTCGCCGGCCGGGGCTGGCGGGCCGAGGTGCGCGAACCCTGCGACCTGACGGAGGCACAGGGGCGGCTCGTGCCCAGGACGCCCCCGCGCGATTCGGCCAGGGCCGCCCGTACCTGGCTGATCTCCGCCCGCCTCGAAAGCCCGGCGGGCGGACCACCGGCCCCCGAGACACCCGAGACCCCCGAGGCTTCCGCGGCTCCGGCGGCTCCGGCGGCTCCGGCGGCCCCCGAGGCTCCGGCGGCTCCGGCGACTCCCCTCTGAACCGGGGGACCGCCCGCCTCGTGAACCGGGGACCCACCCTGGCCGACCGGGGATCCGCCCTGGTCGACGGTGGGTCCGCCCTGGTCGGCGGGGGATCCGTCCCCGCCGGCCGAGGGATCCGCCCCGAGCACCGGAGCATCCGTCCCGAGCGCCGGAGCATCCGCCCCGAGCCTTCCGCGTCCACCTCCCAGAGTTGGAGTCCCCTGTGCGACCTCTCATCGACCGGCCCGCGCGCGAGCGGTTCGTCGCGCTGGCCGAGGAGCTGGCGACCGCCTTCCGCGAGCGGGCCGACGGCTACGACAGCAAGGCCGAGTTCCCCCACCGGAACATCGACGACCTGCGTGACGCCGGATATCTGCGGCTGACGGTCCCCCGGGAGCTGGGCGGCCTCGGCGGCGACCTCCGCGACATGGTCCTCACCCAGGAACGGCTGGCCACCGGCTGCGCCTCCACCGCCCTCACCGTCAACATGCATCTGTCGATGGCCGGCCAGATGGCCAGGAACTGGCGGACAACGGGCGACGAACGCGCCCGGCGGACCCTCACCGAGATCGCCGACGGACGGGTGATCCTCATGGGGGCCACCGCCGAACCCGGCCACGCGCTCGTCCGCAGCACCGGCAGCGAGGCCCGCCGGGTGGACGGCGGCTATCTCGTCTCCGGGACCAAGACCTTCGGCACGGGCTCCGCCGTCATGACCCACATGACCTCGATGGCCGTCTACCGGGACCACCCGGAAGGCCCCCGGGTCCTGGTCTTCCGCGTCCCCGCCGACACCCCCGGCGTCCAGGTCCTCCACGGCACCTGGAACACCTCGGCCCTGCGCGCCACCCGCAGCGACAGCATCGAACTCCGCGACGTCATGGTCCCCGACGCCGCCGTCCTGACCGACTACCCGGTGGGCTCGCTGGACGGCTCGCTCCTCCAGACCGTGTGGGGCTGGGCCATGCCCACCTTCGCCGCGGTCTATCTGGGCGTCGCCGTGGGCGCGTTCGAGAGCTGCGTACAGGACGTCCTGAAACGGGGCTGGGACGACCGCCCCTATGTACGGTCGGCCGTCGCCGAGTGCGAAGCCCTGGTCGAGACCTCCCGGGCGCTCATCGAACGGACCGCCCGCGAGGTCATGGGCAACGGCCTGTGGAACGCCCTGACGATCCAGCAGGGCATGGCCCGCGCCGTCCTCACCAAGACCGTCGGCACCAACAATGCCGTGGAGATCGTGGACCGGGTGATCCGGATCATCGGCACACCGGCGCTGCGCCCCGGTTCGGTGTACGAGCGGGCGCACCGGGACGTCCGGGCGGGGACCATGCACCCGTACAGCGACTCCGACGCCTGCGACCTGGTCGCCGCGACCGCGTTCGGGACCGAGGTGGCACCGGCGACCCGTCCCCGGATGGACCGCCTCGCCGAACCGGAGCCGGTCTCCGACGACGCTCCCGCCTCCGACGACGCTCCCGCCTCCGGCCCCGCGCCCGCTCCGTCCTCCCTCTCCTCCCCCTCCTCCGGCGTACCGAACTCCTGATCAGACGTGTGAAAGGCGACCCCCTGTGGACCGAGCAGCCGCGCTGCGCCTCATGGACCATTTCCTGGCGGCCTACAACGAAGGAGACCCCCGCCACCTGGACCACTGCCTGCACCCCGAGTACCGCCACCCCAACCCGGCGGTCGAACGCGGTATCGAGGGCATGCGCGCGGCGATCCGCCGCTGGGCGGCCGCGGTGGAAGGGCTCAGTCTCACCCTCGACGACCTCGTCGTCGAAGGGGACAAGGTCGTCGCACGCATGACCTTCAGCGGCCGCCAGATCGGCGCAATCATGGACATTCCGCCGTCCGGCCGCCACTTCTCCGTCGGGCTCATCGACATCTTCCTGGTCGAGGACGGCCTCTTCGCCCAGCACTGGGACGAGATGGACCTGCTGGGGCTGCACCGCCAGCTCGGCGCGCTCCCGGACCGGGTGTAACCACCCGTACGACAGCCCGGGACGGAACCGCGGGACGGAACCACGCGGCGGCCAGGCACGGCGGAGACACGGCGGAGAACACCACCTTACGGAGAGACCATGTGCGGAATAACGGGCTGGGTCGCCTACGAACAGGACCCGGGCGCACGGCGGGACGCCGTCGCGGCGATGACGGAGACCATGTCCTGCCGGGGCCCCGACGCCGGCGGCGTCTGGTACGGCGACCATGTGGCCCTGGGCCACCGGCGGCTCGCCGTCATCGACGTGGCCGGCGGCGTCCAGCCCATGGCCGCCGAGGAGGACGGCAGGGTCTCGGCCGTCATCTCCTACAGCGGCGAGGTCTACGGATTCGCCGCGCTCCGGGAACGGCTGCGCTCCGCCGGGCACCGCTTCCGGACCCGCAGCGACACCGAAGTGGTCCTCCGCTCCTATCTGGAGTGGGGCGAGAACCTCGCCCAGCACCTCGACGGCATGTTCGCCTTCGCGCTCTGGGACGTCCGCCGCCAGGAACTGCTGCTCGTCCGCGACCGGCTGGGCATCAAACCGCTCTACTACTACCCCACCCCGGACGGCGTGCTCTTCGGCTCCGAGCCCAAGGCGGTCCTGGCCCACCCGATGGCGCGGGCCCGCCTCGGCGCCGATGGTCTGCGGGAGCTGATGACCTGGGTCAACACCCCGGGGCACGCCATCTTCGACGGCATGTTCCAGGTCCGTCCCGGCCATGTCGCCAAGGTCTCCCGGGGCAAGGTCACCGAGACCCCGTACTGGAGCCTCGAAGCCCGCCCCCACGAGGACGACCTCGACACCACGGTCTCCCGGGTGCGCGAACTGCTGCGGACGGCGGTCACCGACCAGACCGTCGCCGACGTCCCGCTCTGCTCCCTGCTCTCGGGCGGCCTGGACTCCAGCTCGGTGGCGGCGCTCGCCGCGCGGGCGCTGCGGACACGCGGCGAACCGCCGCTCAACTGCTACTCGGTCGGCTTCACCCCCGCCGGGCCGCCGATGCCGGGGCTGCCCGCGCCCGCCGCCGACGCCGACTACGCGGCGGAGCTGGCCGGCCGGGTCGGCGCCGTCCACGAGCCGATCGTGCTCGATGCGAAGCTGCTGTCCGACCCGGCCGCGCGCGCCGCCGTGCTCCGCGCCCGCGATCTGCCGCAGGGCCTCGCGGACATGGACACCTCCCTCTATCTCCTCTTCCGCACGATCCGGCAGCGCTCGACGGTCGCGCTCTCCGGCGAGGGGGCCGACGAGCTGTTCGGCGGGTACCCGTGGTTCCACCAGGAGGAGGCGACCCGCGCGGACACGTTCCCGTGGATGTACATGGGTCCGGCCGGGGTGCCGCAGGGGCCGTCGTTCCTCGACCCGGCCCTGCCCGAACGCCTGGCGCTGGACGCGTACCGCGCCGACCGCTACAGCGAGGCGCTGGCCTCCGTACCCGCCCTGCCGGGGGAGCCGGAGCCGGAGCGGCGCATGCGGAAGGTCAGCTATCTCTTCCTCACCCGGTTCCTGCCGATGCTGCTGGAGCGCAAGGACCGGATGAGCATGGCCGTCGGCCTGGAGGTACGCGTCCCGTTCTGCGACCACGCCCTGGTGGAGTACGTGTTCAACGTGCCGTGGGCGATGAAGACCTTCGACGGCCGGGAGAAGAGCCTGCTGCGCGCGGCGATGGCCGCCGAGCTGCCCGAATCCATCCTGACCAGGAAGAAGGAGCCCTATCCGACGATCGCCGACCCCGACTACGACCGGATGCTGAAGGGCCGGCTGGGCGAGCTGATGGACGACTCCGGCGCGCCGGTACGGGCGCTGATGGACGAGAAGTCGGCGGCGGAGGCGTACGCGGCGGTACAGCGGGCGGCACCCGAGGAGCTGCGCTTTCTGCGGGTCGGGTTCGAGTCGCTGATCAGGATCGACGACTGGATGCGGGGCTACGGCGTGGAACTGGTCGAGTGACCCCCGGCCCGGCCCTGCGACCTCTGCTTTTTCCCCGTGAACCCCTGATGGAGAGTGAGAACGATGTCTGAAGAGACCGGCCGACGGTTCGCCGGTGTCCGTCACCCGATCCATACGCACATCTGGCCCCACCCGTCCCCCCGGTACGTCGCCGTCTTCGTGCACGGCTACGCCGACCACGCGGGCCGGTACGGGGACATGGCCGGTGTCCTGAACCGGCACGGCGCCGCCGTGTACGCGCCGGACCACCTGGGCAGCGGCCTCTCCGGCGGCCGGCGCGCCCTCGTGGAGGAGTACGAGGACCTCGTCGACGACCTCGGCACGGTGGTGGACCTGGCGCGCTCCGAACACCCCGGTCTGCCGGTGGTCATGATCGGGCACTCGATCGGCGGCATGGTGGCGACGCGGTACGCGCAGCGCGTGCCCGACGCCCTGGCGGCACTCGTCCTCGTCGCCCCCGTCCTCGGTTCCTGGCACACCGCGACGGCGCTGCTGGCGTTCGAGGAGATCCCCGAGATGCCGATCGACGTCGGCGCGGTGATGTCCCGGGACCCCGCCGAGGCGGCCCGTTACAACGAGGACCCGCTGATCTGGCACGGCGCCTTCGTCCGCCGGACCCTGGAATCGGTCGTCACCTGTCTGGACCGGATCAGCGGCGCGGGGAGTCTGGCCTTTCTGCCGACGCTCTGGCTGCACGGCGGCGGCGATCCGCTGGCCCAACTGGAGGAGACCAGGAGCGGAATCGAGAAGATCCGTGGATTCCATCTCGCGGAGCAGATCTATCCGGGCGCTCTGCACGGGATCCTCCACGACCTGGACCGGGAGCGCGCGCTGACGGACACCACGGAATTCATCGACAACGCGCTCTCCGCGCCGACCGGATAAGGATTTCCGCCGGCCTGGCGCACTGTCACCCGGCCTGGCGGTCGGCGCCGGACCGGAATCCCCGGGGCCGGCCGTGAACACGGAGGAAGGATGGTCATGACCGGAGTCGTCGGCTCTGTCCAGCCCGGCGGCGGGCATCGGCTCTCCCTCAATGAGATGCCGCATGTCCCCGTCCCTGACCTGGGCGAAGTCCTGTTGGACTCGCTCCGCGGGGTGAACCGCTACCCCGATCCCTTCTCCCGGGAACTGACCGAGGCCATCGCCGGTGTCCATTCCGTACCGGAAGCCGATGTCGTCGTGGGTCCGGGGTCGGCGGCGATTCTCCAGCATGTCGTGCAGTGGGCGGCGCCGCAGCACGGCGAGGTGGTGTACGCCTGGCCGTCGTTCGACGCCTATCGCATGGTCGTCGCGTCCGCCGGGGCGAAACCGGTGGAGATTCCGCTGAAGGACCACCGGCACGACCTGGCGCGCATGCTGGAGAGCGTCACCGCCGATACGCGGGCCGTGCTGCTCTGCAATCCGCACAATCCGACCGGGACCGCTCTGGGCGGGACGGAGATGCTCGCATTCCTCCGGGGGATACCGGAACACGTCTGTGTCGTCCTGGACGAGGCCTACATCGAATTCGCCCGGGGCCGGGACACCCCGGACGGCTGCCGGATATACCGGGACCTGCCCCATGTGGTGGTGCTGCGCTCCTTCTCGAAGGCGTACGGACTGGCCGGGCTGCGGATCGGCTACGCGCTCGCCGCGCCCCGGACGGCACGGGCGCTGCGCGAGAGGCTGCTGCCGTTCTCGGTGAGCACGGTCGCGGAGACGGCGGCGCGGACCGTACTCGACCGCAGGTCCGAGGTGATGCGGTACGTGGACCGGGTCATCGCGGAACGGGACCGCATCACGGAGGAACTCGGCGGGCAGGGCTGGGACGTCGTGCCGTCGGCGGCGAACTTCTGCTGGCTGCCGATGCGGACCGGGGCCGCGGAGTTCGCTGCGGCGGCGGCCCGCGGCGGTCTGCTCGTCCGCGCGGTGCAGGGCGAGGGCGTCAGGGTGACGGTCGGTGCCGAGCGCGCCAACGACGCGCTGCTGAGGTTCACCGACCACTTCGCGCGGACGGGAGGAGACATCGACCCGTAGACCAGTGGGCCGTAGACCTGTGGGTCCGTGGGTCCGTGGGTCCGTGGGTCCGTGGGGGGTGGTCGGGCACCCTAGTTACGACATGGGCATGTCAGTACGCTCGCCGGGAGCGTCCCTCACCCCCGGACCGAGGAGTGCCCGATGCGTATCCGCCCGCGCCGATCAGCCACCTGGCCGGTGTCCGCCCTGCTCGCCGCCGCCGTGGTGACCGCGACTCTCGCCGTGGTGCCCGGTGCGGCGGACCCGGGGAGGGGACAGGAGGCCGCGGCCCAGGACCGGGAACCGCCCCAGCGGCCGGGCAAGCCCCGCCCCGACGCCCGGAATGTGGTGATCGCCGTGCACGGCGGCGCCGGAGCCGCACTCGACCGGGAGACGACGACACCCGAGCGCGAGAAGGCGTACCGCGACGGACTCGGGGAAGCGCTCCGGGCCGGGCACCGGGTGCTGGCCCGGGGCGGCGACAGCCTCTCCGCCGTCGAGGAGGCCGTCCGCAAGCTGGAGGACAACCCCCTGTTCAACGCGGGCAAGGGCGCCGTCTTCACCGCCGACGCCGGGCACGAGCTGGACGCCTCGATCATGCGCGGCTCCGACCTCGCGGCGGGTGCCGTCGCCGGGGTGCGCGGCCTGCGCAACCCCATCGAGGGCGCCCGGCTGGTGATGGAGAAGTCGAAGCACGTCCTGCTCTCCGGCGAGGGCGCCGACGACTTCGGCGCCCGGCACGGGCTGCGCACCGTCACCCAGGACTACTACTGGACGCAGGCCCGGTGGGACGCGCTGCTGCGGGCCAAGGAGGCCGAGGCGGGCGGGGCCACCGGTACGCGGGGGGCGGACGGGAAGGCCCGGCGCGCCCCGGCCGACCCCGACGGCGCGCACTCCCAAGGCACGGTCGGAGCGGTCGCGCTCGACAGCGGGGGCGACCTGGCGGCGGCGACCTCCACCGGCGGGCTGACCAACAAGCTGCCCGGCCGGATCGGCGACTCCCCGCTGATCGGCGCCGGGACCTACGCCGACAACCGGACCGTCGCCGCGAGCGCCACCGGCGCCGGCGAGGTCTTCATCCGGGGCGCGGCCACCTCCACCCTCTCCCATCTGATCGAGTTCAAGGGCCTGGGCGTGGCCGCCGCCGCCCACGAGGTGGTCGTGCGGCGGCTGCCCCGGCTCGGCGGCCAGGGCGGGGTGATCGCCCTCGACCCGCGCGGCACTTTCGACGCCCCGCACAGCAGCCCGGGGATGCTGCACGGCTATGTCACCGAGGACGGCACCGTGATCACCAAGATCTTCCCGGACGAGTCCCCCGCGAACTCCTGACCCGCCCGGCCTGCCCGTCCGCCCCACCCGCCCGATCTGCCCGCCTCCCCGGGCGGGCGGTGCGCTCCAGCGGCGTACCCGTGCACCGCCGTACGCTGCTGATGAGCCGTCCCGCCAGTCCCAAGCCGTCGGTGCCGGCCGGCAGTCCCGCGCCGGTGCCGGCCGCCGGTGCCGACCGTCGGCGCCGGCCACCCGGGCGGCCGCCGTCCGGGCCGCCCGTCCGTGCAGGAGGAGGAGCCCTGTCCCGCCCACCCCACTCCGCAGGCGTCCGCCGTATCGCGCTGGACGCGGGCGGGCCCACCCTCTCCGCCCTGCTCGCCGAGGCGGACGGACCGCCCCGCGCCACGATCCTCGCCCTGCACGGCGGCGGAATGACCGCCGCCTACTTCGACGGGCAGGCCCACCCCGGCCTCTCCCTGCTCACCCTGGGCGCCGCGCTCGGCTACACCGTCCTCGCCGTGGACCGGCCCGGATACGGCTCCTCCGCGGCCGCACTGCCCGACGGGGCGACCCTCGCCGAACAGGCCGCCACCCTGCGCAGGGCTCTGGACGACCACGCCGGCCGGAGCCCGCTCGGGGCCGGGGTGTTCGTCGTCGCCCACTCGTACGGCGGCAAACTGGCTCTGACCGCCGCCGCGCGCGGACTCCACGACGACCTCGTCGGCATCGACATCTCGGGCTGCGGCCACCGCTACGCGGCTCCGCCGCCCAACGGCGGCCCGCCCGCGTTCGGCGGGCATGGGGGACCCCGGCTGAACTGGGGCCCGCTGACGCTCTATCCGCCGCAGACCTTCGCCCTCGCCGGCTCCGTGGTCGCCCCGATGCCGCTGCGCGAGGCGGCCGAGGCGGCCCGCTGGGAGCGGACCTTCCCCACCGTGGCCGCCGGGGTCCGCGTCCCCGTCCGGCTCACCTTCGCCGAACACGAGGGCTGGTGGCGGCACGACCCGGAGGCCCTGGAAGAACTGTCCGGACTGCTGTCCGCGGACCGGCTGCTGATCGACCGCCAGCCCGCCGCCGGCCACAACATCAGCCTGGGCTGGGCCGCCCGCGCCTACCATCTGCGGGCCCTCGGCTTCCTGGAGGAGTGCCTTCAGGCCCGGGTGTCCGGGCCCGCCGCCCGGACACCGTGACGCCGCGATCATGTGACCCGGATCACGGGAACCCCTTCGCGTGCACCGGACAACCAGTCATGTGGACTATTCGACACACGCCCGCATACGCGACGGGGACCCGTCCGTCTTCCGGGAGCTGTTCGCCGCCCATGCCCCGCTCGTCTACCGGCACGCCGTACGGACCACCGGTGACCGCTCCCTCGCCGAGGACGTCGTCTCGCTGACGTTCCTGGAGGCATGGCGGCTGCGCCACCGGCTGCGGGACGAGGGGGACGGGCCCCGCCCCTGGCTGATGGGCATCGCGGTCAACGTGCTGCGCAACACCACCCGCGCCGCCCGCCGGCACCGGGCGGCCCTCGCCCGGATCCCGTTACGGGACACCGTGCCCGACTTCGCCGACGAGATCGTCGGGCGGCTCACCGACACCGCGCGGCTCGCCGCCGCACAGCGGGCCCTGGGGCGGCTGCGCCGCGCCGACCGCGAGGTCTTCACCCTCTGCGTCTGGTCCGGCCTGGAGTACACGGAGGCGGCGGCGGCGCTCGGGATCCCCGTGGGCACCGTCCGCTCCCGCCTCTCCCGCGCCCGCACACGCCTGCGCGCTCTGGCACAGGAGGAACTGGAACGGCCCGTTCCCCCGACCCCCGCGCCCCCGACCCCCGTACCCCCGTCCCGGGTCGGGGCCGCCGGACCCGGTGGGGAAAGTACGGAACCCGCACGGCGCAACGGACAAGTACCGGGTGGCCGCACCCGAGTGGCCAGGTCGAACGAGGAGAGAACCCGATGAACCGCACCCCCTGGCGACGGCACGAGGAGCCGCTCGACCCGGCGGAGCTGGCACGGCTGCTGCCCGCGCCCGGTGACCCGGATCTGCCGGACGACCGCCGACGAATCCTGGAGGAGCATCTGATGCGAGAGATCGACCCGGCCGCCACGACCGCCCCCGTGTCCCCTGTCCGCCGGCTCCGGCGCCGTCTGCTCATCGCCGTGCCCGTCACTGCCTGCGCCCTGGCCGGGGTCCTGCTCACCGGCGTACTGAACGGCTCGGACGGCGGCGGGCGGCAGGAGGAGATCAGCATGGCCCCCGGCACCGCCGAACAGGTGGCCGCCACCATGGACCGGATCTCGGACGTCGCCGCCCGGAAGAAGATCCCGGTGCCCCGCGACGACCAGTACGTCTACATCAAGAGCACGGTGGCCTACGCCGAGGGCAGTTCCGACGAGAACGGCGATCCGAAGGCCCGGGTGGCCCGTCCGCACACCCGCGAGGACTGGTTCTCGCCCGACGGGAAGCAGGCCTGGTACATCGAGCAGGGGGTGAACGCGCCGAAGGGGGAGACCCTGAGCGACGCGAAGTTCAGGCCCGGCCTGAACTCGCCGTCCTACAACTACCTCAAGACGCTGCCGACCGACCCCAAGGCCCTGCTCAAGAAGATCTACGACGAGCGTCAGGGCGGGAACAGCGACGACGAGCAGGCCTTCGTGACCATCGGCGACCTGCTGCGCAAGCAGCTCGTGTCGCCGGAGCTGTCGGCCGCGCTCTACCGGGCCGCCGCCATGATCCCCGGGGTCGGGCTGGTGGAGAAGGCCCGGGACGCGGAGGGACGCGAGGGCCTGGCCGTCGCCATGACCTCGGACAACGGTCTCGAACGCACTGAGTGGATCTTCGACCGGAAGACCTACGAGCCGCTGGGCGAGCGGACCGTCCTGCTGGAGGACAGGTTCGGGCTCAAGGCGGGCACGGTCACCGGCCAGAGTTCGCGGGGGAAGGCGGTCGTCGTGGACGAGCTGCGCGAGCGCCCCGGGGACGACGACCGGAAGTGACCCGCGCGCCGTGGGCCGGGGCGCCGGGGCCCACCCTGTCGACCCCGGCCCCGGCCCCGGCCTCCGGCTCCCGGTCCACGGCTCCCGGCCCACGGTCCGGCGGCCGTCACAGCGGGGCGGTTTCCGCACCCGGAGTGGTCCGTACGGGTGGTGTTCATCGGAAGAACCGCTTAGCGGCTGCGTCGGTCCTTCGCAACTCGGGGCGCATCCACATCATGAGGAATGTATGTAGATCGCCCAACCCGAAAGCGAGGGGTCATGGCTTCCGTCACGGTCAGAAATCTGTGGACCGCGCTGGTCACCGCTCTTGTCGCGCTGCTCACCCGGATGGGGCTGAGCAACGTCCTCACCACCCGCGAGGCCGCCGCCCCGGCGGCTCCCGGTCTGCCGCCCGTCCCCACGGCCGCCGGTCCGGCCCCGGCCGCCGACGCCGCGCTCCCGGATCCGGATCCGGGAGCCGAACCGGTCGTCGCCGGCCCGGCCACCGCGCACCGGACCGCACGGCGCACCCATCCCCGTACGACGGTACGGGCGTCGGCGGCACGCCGGACCGTACCGGCCAGCCGCAGACCCGCCGGACGGCCGGCGGCGGACCGCCCCGAGGGCAGGCCCACCGCACGTACCGCACGCGCCACCCGCACCACACGGACGGCACCGGTCCGCGACTCCGTACCCGTTGCCGTTCCCGTGCCCACCCGGGCCAGGACGTCGGCGAAGACCTCGGTCAGGAGCGCGGCGCGATCCGCCGCCCGGCCGAAGGTGCCCGCGCAGAGCCGCTGGAGCCCCGGTGCCCGCGCCCGTTCGCTGCCGCCCACCATCAAGCAGCGGATCCGGGCCGAGGCCCACAACACGTCGCCGTCGGTCCGCAAGCTGCCCTCGCTCGACCCGTTGTCGCTGGACTCCGGCTCGGTGACGGTCGTCAGCCGGTCGATCCGCCCCGGCAGCGCGGAGCGCACGGCGGACCGCGCATGGCTGACGACGGCGGCATGAGGGGCCCGGGCAGGTCCCGCGGCAGCGGAACCGTCCACTGCGCTCGGGGTGACGGTCAGGGTGACGGAGGAGCTTCCCGGCCACCGGCCGGAAACAGCCTTCGCCCTGCGGTCACGGACCGTCCGCGGACCACCGGCCATCCGCAGACCACGGAAGGCCGGACACGCTCCGCCAACCAGTGCCACCAGCGCCACCAGAGCCACCGGCGCATCCAGTGGCCTCAGTGGCCTCGGCGCTGTCAGCGGCTCCCGTTCCGCCCCTCCGCCGTTCCTTCCTCACGTGCCGACGGCCCGCCACCGGCCTGTGCCGCCTCCGGGCTGCCGTCGACGGACGTCAGCCGGCCCTCGTCACCCGTGTCGGTCGCCGCCGGCGGCTCCACCAGCCAGTCGGGGTTGGCCTGCCGGTCCCACCACGTCCAGAGCGCGAAGCCGGCGGCTGCCACGGCGCCGACGATCAGCAGCACCTTCCCGGCGTGGGCGGCCTTCGAGTGCCGCTCGTGCTTCCGTACCAGCTTCCGCACTTCCTTCGCCGTCACCTGACCGCGCAGCGCGGCCAGCGCGGCGGAGGAACGGGCCAGCGCCTCGTCCCGGGCGGGACCGGCGGCGGCCACCGCGTGCTCCACGCGGGGTTTGGTGTAGTCGGTCGCCTGACGCGCGGCCCTGCGGGCCCGTACGGCGGCCCGGTGAGCGGCGTCGTCCACGGCGGGCGGCACATGCGGCGCCACACGGGCGTCGTACTGATGACGGGCCTGGAGACGGGCCCGGTGAGTGGCCTCGGAGACCTTCGGGGCGATCCTTGCGTGCGCCTCGTGCGCATAGTGCGCGGCCTGGTCACGGGCCGTACCCGCGTAGGGCGCCACCACTTCCGCGGCGTGCAGCACGCTCTCCCTGGCCGAATCGGTCGCGGCGCGCACGCTGTCCATGCGGGTCACGGGGAACCTCCTCCTCGGGGGCGGTGCGGGGGCTTGCAGTGGTCCCCCGGTTCAGTACATTTCACCTTTCCGTCTGCTGGCACATCATGCCCGCTGACCGTCTGCCCGGCATGCGGTGTGGGCAACCGGGTCATCCGCCCCGGGAGCCGCCAGGAGCCATTTCCACGTGCGTGGCCCTTCCGTGCGAGGATCGTGGGCGACCGGAGCAGTACCCCGCAGATACGGAAGGCAGGACCGTGGCCGAGCAGCTTTACGCCACCCTGAAGACCAACCACGGCGACATCGAGATCCGGCTGCTGCCGAACCACGCGCCGAAGACGGTCAAGAACTTCGTCGAGCTGGCCACCGGCGCTCGCGAGTGGGTCGACCCCAACACGGGTCAGAAGACCACCGCCCGCCTCTACGACGGCACGGTCTTCCACCGGGTCATCGAGGGCTTCATGCTCCAGGGCGGCGACCCGCTGGGCAACGGCACCGGGGGCCCGGGCTACAAGTTCGCCGACGAGTTCCACCCGGAGCTGGCCTTCACCAAGCCGTACCTGCTGGCCATGGCCAACGCCGGCCCGGGCACCAACGGCTCGCAGTTCTTCATCACCGTCAGCCCCACCACCTGGCTGACCGGCAAGCACACCATCTTCGGCGAGGTCAGCACCGAGGCCGGCAAGAAGGTCGTGGACGCCATCGCGAAGGCCGACACCAACCCGCGCAACGACCGCCCGGTCAACGACGTCGTGATCGAGTCCGTCGTCGTGGAGACCCGCGAGGGCTGATCCCCCCTTCTCCCGCGCGGGCCGGTTCGCGCCCGTCGCGGTGGGCGGAGGGAACAAACGCGCCCCGTCCATCCGTCTGGATGGACGGGGCGGTTGTGTTGCACGGAGGATCCGGAAGGGTGAGGTAGCTCATGGAACAGGCGCCGGGCGGCCCGCGCGAGCCGCAGGGACCGCAGGAGCCGCGGGACACCCCGCGGCTGCCCCACTGCTACCGGCACCCGGGCAGTGAGACGGGCATCAGCTGCACCCGCTGCGAACGCCCGATCTGTACGGAGTGCATGATCAGCGCGTCCGTCGGCTTCCAGTGCCCGGAGTGCGTCCGCACCGGCTCGGGGACCGGCCACGACCCGGCGGCGCAGCGCCCGCGCACGATCGCCGGCGGCGCCGTCCACGACGACTCCTTCCTGGTCACCAAGGTCCTGGTCGGCCTCAATGTCGCCGTCTTCGCCCTGGTGCTGGCGCTGGGGGAGCGGTTCGTCTCCCGGCTGGAGCTGATCGGGTACGCGTTCAGCCCCCAGCTCGGCGAGGTGGTGGGGGTCGCCCACGACCAGTGGTACCGCCTGCTGACGGCGGCCTTCCTGCACCAGGAGCTGTCGCACATCCTCTTCAACCTGCTCGGGCTCTGGTTCCTGGGCCGGATGGTGGAGCCCGCGCTCGGCCGGTCCCGCTACCTCGCCCTCTATCTGCTCTCCGGGCTCGGCGGCAGCGTGCTCGCCTATGTGGTCGCCGCGCCGAATCAGCCCTCGCTCGGGGCATCAGGGGCGATTTTCGGCCTGATGGGCGCGTTCGTGGTGCTGGCCCGGCGGATCCAGCTGGACATGCGGCCGGTGGTGCTGATCCTCGGGGTGAGCCTGGTGCTCACGTTCGCCCGCCCGGACATCTCCTGGGAGGGGCACATCGGCGGCTTGCTGACGGGCGGGGCGATCGCCGCCGCCATGGTCTACGCGCCCCGGAAGCACCGCACGCTGGTCCAGGGCGCCGTCTGCGGGGCGGTCCTGCTGGGCCTGGTGGCGGCGGTGCTGATCAGAACGGCCGCGCTGACCTGATCCGTACCCCTGCCGTACCCCTGATCCGTACGTCCTGCCAGCCGCTTCCGGGACCCGGCGGACCGGGCCCCGGAGGGGGCGAAGGACGGTCCCCGGGAGGTCTTTCCCCATGGTTGTCCACAGTGTTTGACCGTGAGCGACGGAGCGCGCGCACGCTGTGGGGAACAGGTGTGCCCCTTGTCGCCGATCCGGGTTTTCCCAGAGGGGACAAGGGGCGGGCACACTCACCCGGATGACGGCTGCGATCACACCGGCGTCAACCTGGCGAAAGGTTATCCACAGATCGTCTGACCTTTTCCCCACTGTGGACAACTGTTGTGGATAACTACTTCCACTGGGTGGAGACACCGAAGCCGGCGGCGATGAAGCCGAAGCCCACGACGATGTTCCAGTCGCCGATCGACTTGATCGGCAGATCGCCCTCGGTCACATAGAAGAGGACGATCCAGGCCAGTCCGACAAGGAACAGGCCGAGCATGACCGGGGCGACCCAGTTGCGGTTCGTCAGCTTGATGGTGGCCGCCTGCCGGTTCGCCGGGGGCGGCGTGAAGTCGGCCTTCTTGCGGATACGTGACTTCGGCACGAGGGACTCTCCTGTCGATGCGCTGCGTGACCGCGCAGGGAACTGTGGCTGGCGTCCGGGGCTGGAGCGACAGGGACCACTGCCTCCCCCGGGCGTCCGTTAGCGTAGTGCTTCCGCGGCGCCTGAGGAGATAAGGGTACGTTGAGCAATTCCGCCAACTCCAGGCCAGGGCGGGTCCACCTTCTCAGAAGACGGACCGGCCGACTGCTCACCGCTGCTGTCTTCGCCCTCGCCGGACTGATCTTCGTCACCAGTTTCAACACCGCCCGGGGCACCGATCTGCGCACGGACGACTCCCTGCTGAAGCTCTCCGAC
Organism: Streptomyces yaizuensis; assembly: GCF_034961445.1. Lineage (NCBI taxonomy): Bacteria > Bacillati > Actinomycetota > Actinomycetes > Kitasatosporales > Streptomycetaceae > Streptomyces > Streptomyces yaizuensis. The sequence continues at coordinate 252,925 of NZ_BSBI01000008.1, read as the reverse complement.
CTGGTCCAGGAGCGCAGCGCCCGCAACGGCGACCTGGAGGAGTCCACGGCGGCCCTGCGCGGCCGGGTCGACTCCCTCGCCGACCGCGACGACGGCTCCACCGAGGCGGAGGACGCCCGCCTGGGCGCGCTGGAGAAGGCCGCCGGGACCAAGGAGGTGCGCGGCCAGGGCCTGACCGTCACCCTCGACGACGCCCCGCCGAACGCGCGCGCCGCCCCCGGCTACCCCGAGCCGCAGGCCAACGACCTCGTGATCCACCAGCAGGACCTCCAGGCCGTCGTCAACGCCCTGTGGCAGGGCGGGGCCCGCGGCATCCAGGTCATGGACCAGCGGCTGATCTCCACCAGCGCCGTGCGCTGCGTCGGCAACACCCTGATCCTCCAGGGCCGCGTCTACTCCCCGCCGTACAAGATCACCGCCGTGGGGGACCGGGACCGGCTGGAGAGGGCCCTGGACGCCTCCGCGGCGCTCCAGAACTACCAGCTCTACGTGAAGGCGTACGGGCTCGGCTGGAAACTCGACGAGCGCGAGACGGTGACTCTTCCCGGCTACTCGGGCACAGTGGATCTCCACCACGCGAAGCCCCTGGGCGAGGACCCGGCCTGACCCGATCGGCCCGCCGGCGCCACCGGACCAGGGGACGGGCAGACGGGGGGTGCGGCGATGTCACGCCCGGTGCGACGGGCCGTCCGGTTCCTCAGCGAGCTGTGCATCACGGCCGGCCTCGTGATCCTGCTCTTCGTCGTGTACGTCGTCCACTGGACGGGTATCAAGGCGGCCGACGCGGCCGACGCCGAACTGGACCGGCTGCGCGACCGCTGGGCCCTGGGCCGGATCGAGGCCCCGGCCGTGCCCCCCGGCACCCCGGCCCCCGTACCGGCCCCCTCCGGTGCCCCGGGCACCACCGGCCCGGCGAGCCCGCCGGCCACCCCCGGGCCCAGGCTCACCCGCACACCGGCGGCCCGGACCGCCCCGGCCGCTCCCACCCCGCCCCGGACCCCCCGCTACCGCCCCGGCGAACCCTTCGCCGTCATGTACGTCCCCCGCTTCGGCCGCGACTGGGACTGGCCGGTCCTGGCGGGCACCGGGGTCGACACCCTCAAAAGGGGACTCGGCCACTACAGCGGCACCGCCGCCCCCGGCCGCACCGGCAACTTCGCCGTCGCCGGCCACCGCCGCACCTACGGCGACCCCTTCAAGGACGTCCCCCGGCTGCGCCCCGGCGACGCCGTGGTCCTCACCGACGGCACGACCTGGTACACGTACCGCGTCGCCCGCGGCCCGTACCGCACGGTCCCCACCGACATCGGGGTGATCGACCCCGTGCCCGCGAAGTCTCCTTTCAGCCGCCCCGGCCGATATCTCACCCTCACCACCTGCGAACCGGAGTGGGGCAGCAGCCACCGCCTCATCGTCTGGGCCAGGCTGGCCGAAACCCGTCCTGTTACCGCCGGTGAACCAGCAGCTCTCCGGGACTGACCCACCAGCCCCCCGCGGCCCTTAGTCTGGAGCGGTACCGAACGGAAAGGGGCACGGCCTTGTACGGCTGGATCTGGCGGCATCTGCCGGGCAACGCGTGGGTACGGGCGCTGATCTCGCTCGCCCTGCTGCTGGCGGTGGTGTACGGACTGTTCCAGTACGTCTTCCCCTGGGCCGAGCCGCTGCTCCCGTTCAACGATGTCACGGTCGACGGGGCGGGCGATGGTGGCGCCGGCGCCGCAGGCGAAGAGGAAACCCCCTGATGAGCGCACGCATCCTGGTCGTCGACAACTACGACAGCTTTGTCTTCAACCTCGTCCAGTACCTCTACCAGCTCGGTGCCGAGTGCGAGGTGGTCCGCAACGACGAGGTCGCCCTCGCCCATGCCCAGGACGGCTTCGCCGGCGTCCTGCTCTCCCCCGGCCCCGGCGCCCCCGAGCAGGCGGGCATCTGCATCGACATGGTCCGGCACTGCGCCGCCACGGGGGTGCCCGTCTTCGGGGTCTGCCTCGGCATGCAGTCGATGGCGGTGGCCTACGGCGGGGTCGTGAACCGCGCCCCCGAGCTGCTGCACGGCAAGACCTCCCCGGTCACCCATGAGGGCAAGGGCGTCTTCGCCGGTCTGCCCTCGCCCTTCACCGCCACCCGTTACCACTCGCTGGCGGCCGAGCCGTCCGCGCTCCCGGCGGAGCTGGAGGTCACGGCCAGGACCGAGGACGGCATCATCATGGGCCTGCGCCACCGGGAACTGGCCGTCGAGGGCGTGCAGTTCCACCCCGAGTCCGTCCTCACCGAGCACGGCCATCTGATGCTCGCCAACTGGCTGGAACAGTGCGGCGACACGGAGGCGGTCCGGCGCTCGGCGGGGCTCGCCCCGGTGGTGGGCAAGGCCCTGGCGTGACCGACCGGCGTCCTGAGGAGGGGTACGACCCCCTGACGGCGTACGGGTACGGGTACGGGTACGAGCACGGGCAGGGCCACGCACACGGCCATGGCTACGGCTACGGGCACGAGCAGGGGCAGGGGCAGGAGGGGTACGCGGGACAGCCGCAGCAACCCCCACCGCAGCAGCCACAGCAGCCGCAGCCCTCGGGGGCCTGGTATCCGCAGCAGCCGGTCCAGGGATACGCCCAGCAGCCCTGGTACGGCGAACAGCCCTGGTACGGACAGCAGGAGGCCCCGGCCGCCGGGCAGCAGCCGTACGTACCCCAGGGGTACCAGCCCCAGGGATACGCACCTCAGGGATACGTACCGCAGGGGTATGCGCCGCAGGCGTACCCGTCACCGGGGTACGTATCGCAGGCGTACCCGTCACCGGGATACGCGGAACCGGAGCACGCGCCCCCCGCCTACGACCCGCCCCCCGAGCCGGAAGCGGAGCGGGAACCGGTGCCGGGGCGCGGGCCCGGCCGGGCCGAGCGCCGCAGGGCCGCGCGCGCGGCCCGGGACAGCCCCGCCGTCGTCGTCAGCAGGGCCCTCGGCGAGGTCTTCATCACCCTCGGCGTGGTGATGCTGCTCTTTGTCACCTACCAGCTCTGGTGGACCAACGTCCTCGCCGGTCAGCAGGCCGACCAGGAGAAGGACAGGATCCAGCGGTCCTGGGCGGCGGGCCGCGCCCCCGGGGCCTTCAAGCCCGGCGAGGGCTTCGCGATCATGTACATCCCCAAGTTGGACGTCGTCGTCCCGGTCGCCGCCGGCATCGACAAGAAGAAGGTCCTCGACCGGGGCATGGTCGGCCACTACAGCGAGGGCCGCCTCAGGACCCCGCTCCCCTCGGCCAGGAGCGGCAACTTCGCGGTCGCGGGCCACCGCAACACCCACGGCGAGCCCTTCCGCTACCTCAACCGCCTCGACCCCGGCGATCCCATCGTGGTCGAGACCCGGGACGCGTACTACACCTACGCCATGGCGAGCATCCTGCCGCAGACCCCGCCCTCCAATGTCCAGGTGCTCCGCGCGGTCCCGCCGGGCTCGGGTTTCAGCCGTCCTGGCCGGTACATCACCCTCACCACCTGCACCCCGGAGTTCACCAGCACCTACCGGATGATCGTCTGGGGCAAGCTGGTCGAGGAACGCCCGCGGGACAAGGGGAAACCGGACGCGCTCGTAGGCTAGGGGCGGTCGGACAGGCCCAGGAGAGGCCCCGGAGAGGCCCAGGACGGGCCCCCGGGCCCAGACGGGAACGATGCAGTGTCACGTACGCGCAGCCGGATCGCCGGTGTCATCAGCCTCTTCGGTGAGCTGCTGATCACCGCGGGGGTCGTCCTCGGCCTCTTCGTCGTCTACTCCCTGTGGTGGACCAACGTCCTCGCCGACCGGGAGTCCGCGCGGCAGGCCGACCGGATCCGCGACGGCTGGGCGAAGAAGGCACCGGGCCCGGATCCGGCAGGGCCGGCGGGGCCCGGCGCGCTCGACACCAAGGACGGCATCGGCTTCCTCCATGTGCCCGCGATGGACAAGGACGAGGTGCTGGTGAAGAAGGGGACCACCCCCGACCAGCTCAACGACGGTGTCGCGGGCTACTACACGGAGCCGGTGAAGTCCGCCCTGCCCTGGGAGAAGAAGGGCAACTTCACCCTGGCCGCGCACCGCGACGGACACGGCGCCAAGTTCCACAACATCCACAAGCTCGACCAGGGCGACCCGATCGTCTTCGAGACCCGGGACACCTGGTACGTCTACCGCGTCCACAAGATCCTGCCGCAGACGTCGAAGTACAACGTGGACGTGCTCACGCCGGTCCCCGCGCAGTCCGGGAAGAAGGCGCCGGGCCGGTACATCACCCTGACGACCTGCACGCCGATCTACACCTCGGACTACCGGTACATCGTCTGGGGCGAGCTGGTCCGCGAGGTGAAGGTCGACAAGGACCGCACCCAGCCGGCCGAACTGCGCTGACCGCGCGCCCCACCCGACGCCTCACCCCACCCCCGCCCGGCCGGCCCTGGCCGGCCCTGGACGGCCGTGTACGGACGCGGGACGGCCCCGGCACCCACCAAGGGGTGCCGGGGCCGTCCCGTACCGTCGTACAGCCTCTAGCGGCCGCCCAGCGCTCCGCCGAACCAGCCGCCGTCGCCGCCGTCGGACTCCTCGCCGTCGCCCTGGTCCCCGGGATTCCCGCTGTTCCCGTTGTTGTCGCCGCCCTGGTTGCCCTGGTTGCCGCCCCCGAGGTCCATGGTGACGACGCTGACCTTCTTGTCCTCGCCCGGCTGCTGGCCGGCCTGCGGGAGCTGCGTCACGACCTGGGCGCCGTCCGAGTTCGGCCCGGTGACCGTGCCCAGCTCCAGACCCGCCTGCGACAGCAGCTGCCGCGCCTCGGCCAGCGTCTTCCCCTGGATCAGCGGCACCGGGGCGACCTGCTCGGGGCCCTTGGAGACCTTGAGCGTCACCGTGGTGCCCTCGCCGGCCCGGGTGCTCCCCTTCGGGTCCTGGCTGATGACCTGGTCCTTGGGCTGGTCCGAGTCCACGTACTCGACATTGACCTGGAAACCGACGATCTGGAGCTGGCTCTGGGCGTCCGCGAGCTGCTTCTGCTCGACCGGCGGCACGGTCCGCATGACCTGCTGCGCCACGGTGAGCGTCACCGTCGAATTCTTCTCGGCCATGCTGGAGCCGCCCGGGCTCTGTTCGAGGACCGTGCCCGGGTCGCCCTCGGAGGACTCCGTCGAGGTGATCTTCACCTTGAAGCCCTTGCGGGTCAGCTGCTCCCGCGCGCTCTCCACGGACTTCTCCGTGACATCGGGCACCTCCACCTGGGGAGCGCCCTCGGAGAGCACATAGGTCACCGTGTCGCCCTTGGCCATGGAGCCGTCGGCCGGGCTCTGGCTACAGATCCTGCCCTTCGGCTGGTCGCACCGCTCCGCGCCGGACTGCGAGACCTTGACGTCGGCGTTGAGGGCCAGCTCCTCCGCCTGCGCGGGGGTCTTGCCCACGAGGATCGGCACATCCACGTCACCGGGCTTCGCGTCGTTGTCGAAGAGGGACCGGCCGATGAGGATCGCGCCGATCAGCACCAGGACGCCCGCCACCACGAGGAGCACCGTCGACGTACTGGACTTGCGCTGCCGGCCGCGCCGCCCGCGCCCGTCGTCGTAGCCGTTGAAGCCCCCGTCGTCCGGGTTGACCGGCGGGAGCATCGAGGTCTGGGCGGCCGCCGGGTCGGTGGGCCGCATGGCCGTCGTGGGCTGCTCCTCCGGCGCGTACCCCCCGTATCCGCCGTAGCCGACCGCGCCCATCGCGGCCGTGGCGGCGACCGGCTGCCCGTCGAGGCACGCCTCGATGTCGGCGCGCATCTCGTCCGCCGACTGGTAGCGGTAGTCGGGGTCCTTGACCAGCGCCTTCAGGACGATGGCGTCCATCTCGGGCGTGATCTCGGGATCGAAGTTGGACGGCGGCTGCGGCTCCTCGCGGACATGCTGGTACGCCACCGCGACCGGCGAGTCGCCGATGAACGGCGGGCGCACGGTCAGCAGCTCGTACAGCAGACAGCCGGTGGAGTAGAGGTCGGAGCGGGCGTCGACCTGCTCGCCCTTGGCCTGCTCCGGGGAGAGGTACTGCGCGGTGCCGATGACGGCGGACGTCTGTGTCATCGTCATCCCGGCGTCGCCCATGGCGCGCGCGATGCCGAAGTCCATCACCTTGACCTGGCCGGTCCGGGTGAGCATCACGTTCGCCGGCTTGATGTCCCGGTGGACGATGTTGTTCCGGTGCGAGTACTCCAGGGCCTGAAGGATGCCGATCGTCATCTCCAGCGTGCGCTCGGGCAGCAGCTTGCGGCCGGAGTGCAGCAGTTCCCTGAGCGTGGAGCCGTCGACGTACTCCATCACGATGTACGGGATGGAGACCCCGTCGACGTAGTCCTCGCCGGTGTCGTAGACCGCGACGATCGCAGGATGGTTGAGCGAGGCGGCCGACTGGGCCTCACGGCGGAACCGGGCCTGGAAGGACGGATCGCGGGCGAGGTCCGCCCGGAGCGTCTTCACGGCGACGGTGCGGCCGAGCCTGGTGTCGTGGGCGAGGTAGACCTCCGCCATGCCACCGCGGCCGAGCACCGAGCCCAGTTCGTACCGCCCGCCGAGGCGACGCGGCTCTTCCATAACTGTTCCAGCCCTCTCCGTCAGTCCGCCGCCGTGCCGGGTCATGGCCCGGCGGTGTGCTGTTCGCGACTACGCTACCGGGATCCCGCGGCCCGACCGGTCCGTGACCGTCACCTGATACCTGACCGGTATCGCCGGGCGGGGCCGGAGCGTACGGAGCGGACCGCGGGGGTGACCCGGGTCACTTCTTGAGAACCGCCTCCATCACGTCCTGGGCGATCGGGGCGGCCAGACCGCCACCGGAGATCTCGTCCCGGGCGGTGCCGCCGGAGTCCTCGACGATCACCGCGACGGCGACCGGGGAGCCCTCGTCGGTCTTGGCGTACGAGATGAACCAGGCGTAGGGGCGCTTGCTGTTGTTCGCGCCGTGCTGGGCGGTACCGGTCTTGCCGCCGACCTTGACGCCCGGGATCTGGGCGTTCTTGCCGCTGCCGTTGACGACGACGTTCTCCATCAGCTCCTGGACCCGCTGCGCGGTGTCCTGGGAGAGCGGCCGGCTCAGCTCCTCCGGCTCGTTCTGCTGGAGCACGTCGACATCGGGCGACTCCAGCCGGTCGATCATGTACGGCTTCATCAGCTTGCCGTCGTTGGCGATGCCCGCCGCGACCATCGCCATCTGGAGCGGGGTGGTGGCCGTGTTGAACTGGCCGATCGCCGACAGCGAGTTCTCGGAGCGCTCCATCTGCTTGTCGTAGACGGAGGCGGAGGTGCGGACGGGGGTGAAGTGCTCCTTGTTGAAGCCGAACTTCTCCGCCGTCTCCAGCATCTTGTCCCGGCCCACCTCGTCCGCCAGCTTGGCGAAGACCGAGTTGCAGGAGATCTCCAGCGCCTTCTTCAGGCTGACGTTCTCGCACCCCTGGGCCAGGTTGTCCATCTTGGTCCGGGTGTTCGGGAGGATGTACGGCTCGGGGGTGTCCGTCGGCTCGTCGACGTCCGTCACCTTGCCGTGCTCCAGCGCGGCGGCGGCGGTGAGCACCTTGAACGTGGAGCCGGGGGGGTAGATCTCGCGGAGCGCCCGGTTGAGCATGGGCTTGTCCTTGTCCTTCTCCAGCGCCTTCCACTGGTCCTCGTCCTTGCCGCTGTAGCCGGCGAAGGACGAGGGGTCGTAGGAGGGGGTGGAGGCGAGGGCGAGGATCTTGCCGGTCCGCGGGTCGAGCGCGGCGACCGCGCCCTTGTTCTTGCCCAGACCCTTGAAGGCGGCCTTCTGCGCGGCGCCGTTCAGGGTGGTGACGACATTGCCGCCCTTCTTCTTGTCGCCGGTGAACATCGCCATCGTGCGGTCGAAGAAGAGCTGGTCGGAGTTGCCCGAGAGGATGCCGTCCTCAAGGTTCTCGATCTGGTTGGCGCCGTAGGCCTGCGAGGCGTAGCCGGTCACCGGGGCCCACATGGGGCCGTCGATATAGGTCCGCTTGTAGACAAAGTCGGTGTCGTCGGTCTTTATGGACCCGGTGATGGGCTTGCTGTCGACGATGATGTTGCCGCGCTCGCTGGCGTACCGGTCGATGTTGATCCGGCGGTTGCGGTCGTTCTCGTTGAGTTCGTCCGCCTGGAAGTACTGGAGCCAGTTGGCGCGCACCAGCAGGGCGAGAATCAGCACACCACAGAAGATCGCGATCCGGCGCAGGGGCTTGTTCACGGTCGGACCACCTGGGTCATCTCGACGTCCGGGGACGGGGCGGGCGCGGGGGCGGGGCGGCGCGCGGTGTCGCTGATACGGATCAGGATCGCGATCAGCGCCCAGTTGGCGATCACGGAGGAACCACCGGCCGCGAGGAACGGCATGGTCATACCGGTCAGCGGGATCAGGCCCATCACACCGCCGGCCACCACGAAGACCTGGATGGCGAAGGCGCCGGAGAGACCGACCGCCAGCAGCTTGCCGAAGGGGTCGCGGGCGGCGAGCGCGGTGCGCACACCGCGCTCCACGATCAGGCCATAGATCATGAAGAAGGCCATGACCCCGGCGAGTCCCAGCTCCTCGCCCACGGTGGAGAGGATGAAGTCGGAGTTGGCGGCGAAGCCGATCAGGTCGGAGTTGCCCTGGCCCCAGCCGGTGCCCAGGGTGCCGCCCGCGCCGAAGGACATCAGGGCCTGGCCGACCTGGTCGCTCTGGCCCCACACCGCGTCGGAGAAGGGGTTGAGCCAGGCGTCCACACGCTGCTGGACATGGGTGGCGAAGGTGGCGACGCCGACCGCTCCGGCCGCCGACATCAGCAGGCCGAAGACGATCCAGCTGGTCCGCTCGGTGGCCACGTACAGCATGATCACGAACATGCCGAAGAACAGCAGCGAGGTGCCGAGGTCGGTCTCGAAGACCAGGATCAGGATCGACATCCCCCAGACCACGAGGATGGGGCCGAGGTCCCGGCCGCGCGGCAGATAGAGGCCGAGGAAGCGGCGGCTGGCGAGCGCCAGGGCGTCCCGTTTCACCATGAGATAGCCGGAGAAGAAGACCGCGATGATGATCTTGGCGAACTCGCCGGGCTGGACGTTGATGGGGCCGAGGCTGATCCAGATCTTCGCGCCGTTGCGGGCGGGGAAGAACATCGGCAGCATCAGCAGGACCAGGGCCACCGCCATCGAGATGTAGGTGTACCGCTGGAGGATCCGGTGGTCCTTGAGGAGCAGCAGTACGCCGACGAAGAGCGCCACGCCGATCGCCGAGTACAGCATCTGCTTGGGCGCGTCGGGGGTGAACGTGCCCCAGGCGCCCTCCGCGCGCTGGATCAGCCGCGGCGACTGGTCCAGCCGCCAGATCAGCACCAGCCCCAGCCCGTTGAGCAGCACCGCGAGCGGCAGCAGCAGCGGGTCGGCGTACTTGGCGAACTTCCGCACCACCAGATGGGCGATGGCGGCCAGCAGGGCGAGGCCCAGACCGTAACCGAGGACTCCGGTGGGCAGCTCGCCGTCGATGGCGAGGCCCACGTTGATGTACGCGAAGACCGGGATGGCCACCGCGAAGGCGAGCAGCATCAGCTCGGTGTTGCGGCGGCTCGGTGCTTCGATGGCGCCGATCGTGGTGGTGTTGGTGACAACGCTCATGGCGGAGAGGGCCCCCTACGGCTGATTACTGCTTACCGCAGTTCGAGGCCAGCTTCTGCTCCTGCTCCGAGAAGACAGGTCCCGGCGGAGGAGTGGGAGAGGCAGCGGTCGGTTTCTTCGATTCGGGCTTCCGCTCGGCTCCCGGCGAGGCACTGGCGCCGGGGGTCGGGGACGGGCTGGTCTTCTCGGCCGGCGGCGCGGCGGCGACCTTGTCGGCCGCCTCCCGGCGCTGCTCCTCCTTCATGCAGGCGTTCGCCTGCGCGGAGAGCTCGCCGATCTTCGCCCTGGCCTTGTCGAGGCTCTTCTCGGCGATGGTCGCCTCGACCTGCTTGCGCTGGTAGGGCGGGAGGTACTTGAGTTCGATCTCGGGGTGGTCCCGCTTCACCTCGGAGAGCGAGATCCACGCCAGGTCCTGGCTGATGCCCTGGTAGAGCGCCACATGGCCGCTCTTGGTGCCGACGTAGTACTGCGTCTGCGTCCAGCGGTAGCCCGCGTAGAGGCTGCCGCCGACGACGCCGAGCGCCAGCACGGCGTAGAACGAGCGCTTCAGCCAGGTGCGGCCGCGGCCGGGCTTGACGAAGTCGTCGTCGGTGTACGCGTCGAAGCTGCCGTCGGGGGTGTCGTAGCCGTCCCCGCCGCCCGCGCGCGGGTCGTGGTAGCCGCCCTGCTGCTGGGGGCGGCCGAGACCGGAGGCGCGGCCCGCCGGGGTCTGCATGGCGCCGCCGTCGTTCAGCTGGAGCTGGTTCTCGGCGACCGCGCCGACGACCACCGGGATGTCGCTGAGCTGCCCGGCCATCGCGTCGCCCGCGTCGGTGTCCAGGACATCGGCCACGATGCAGGTGATGTTGTCGGGGCCGCCGCCGCGCAGGGCGAGCTGGATCAGGTTCTGGATGGTCTCCTGCGGGCCCTGGTAGCTCGCGAGGGTCTCCTCCAGGGTCTGGTGCGAGACCACCCCGGAGAGGCCGTCGGAGCAGATCAGATAGCGGTCGCCGATCCGGACCTCACGGATGGAGAGATCGGGCTCGACATGGTCGCCGCTGCCCAGCGCGCGCATCAGCAGCGAGCGCTGCGGATGCGTGGTGGCCTCCTCCTCGGTGATCCGGCCCTCGTCCACCAGCCGCTGCACCCAGGTGTGGTCCTGGGTGATCTGGGTGAGGACGCCGTCCCGCAGGAGGTAGGCCCGGGAGTCGCCGACATGGACCAGGCCGAGGCGCTGCCCCGTCCACAGCAGGGCGGTGAGCGTGGTGCCCATGCCCTCCAGCTGCGGGTCCTCCTCGACCATCAGGCGCAACTGATCGTTGGCGCGCTGCACGGCCGTGCCGAGCGAGGTGAGGATGTCGGAGCCGGGGACGTCGTCGTCGAGCTGGACGAGCGTGGAGATGACCTCCGAGGAGGCGACCTCCCCGGCCGCCTGGCCGCCCATCCCGTCGGCGATGGCGAGCAGCCGGGGACCGGCGTAGCCGGAGTCCTCGTTGCCCTCCCGGATCATGCCCTTGTGCGATCCGGCGGCGAAGCGCAGAGACAGGCTCATGCGCACCTCGCCGGTCGGCTCGGGGTACAGCCGGTCTCGCGCCACACTGCCCGCCCTCCGGTCGGGAGCCGGTCCCGGTCCGCTGTGGGGACCGCTGTGGCTCGCTCGCTCCGCTCGCGCACTGTCATATGTCCTACTACTTCCGCAGCTCGATGACGGTCTTGCCGATGCGGATCGGCGTGCCCGGCGGAATCGGTGTCGGCGTGGTGAGCCGGGCCCGGTCGAGGTAGGTGCCGTTGGTGGACCCGAGGTCCTCGACGATCCACTGGCCGTCACGGTCCGGGTAGATCCTGGCATGCCGGCTGGACGCGTAGTCGTCGTCCAGCACGATCGTGGAGTCGTGCGCCCGGCCCAGGGTGATGGTCTGGCCCTGGAGCGCCACGGTGGTGCCGGTGAGGCTCCCCTCGGAGACCACCAGCTTGGTCGGGGCGCCACGGCGCTGCCGGCCGGCCGGCTGCTGGCGCTGCTGCCGCTGCTGCGGAGGAGCGGCCTGGCGTGGCTGCTGGGCGGGACGGTTCTCACCCCCGCCGCGCCGCGCGCCGCGCTGGGTGACACGCGTCCCGAATAGGTCGCTGCGGATGACCTGGACGGCCACGATGACGAACAGCCACAGAACGGCCAGGAAACCCAGCCGCATGACCGTCAGGGTCAGCTCTGACATTGCCCCCGCTTCACCCTTCGGCTTGCCGGTAAACGATGGTGGTGCTGCCCACGACGATCCGCGAGCCGTCGCGGAGCGTAGCGCGGGTGGTGTGCTGCCCGTCCACCACGATGCCGTTGGTGGACCCGAGATCCTGGATCGTCGAGGGCGTTCCGGTCCGGATCTCGCAGTGCCGGCGGGAGACGCCGGGGTCGTCGATCCGCACGTCGGCTTCGGTGCTGCGGCCCAGCACCAGCGTCGGGCGGGAGATCTGGTGGCGGGTGCCGTTGATCTCGATCCAGCGCCGTACCTGGCCGCCCGGCGCGGGGCCGGGACCAGGGCCGCCCGGAGCGCGGTCCGGGACGGCGGAGAGGCCGGGGCGGGCGCCCGGGGGCGGCCCCGCGGGCATCGGGGGCGGCGCGGCGGCCGCCGGCCGCCCGAAGCCGCCGCCGTGCGCGTCGGCGCCCTGGTCCCGGCCGGCCGCGGCCTGGTCGGGCGATTGCGACGTGCTCGACGCGAGGGTGCGGCTGCGCACCCGGTACAGACCCGTGTCGAGGTCGTCGGCCTTCTCCAGATGGACCTTGATGGGGCCCATGAAGGTGTAGCGCTGCTGCTTGGCGTAGTCGCGGACGAGACCGGCCAGCTCGTCGCCGAGCTGGCCCGAGTAGGGACTCAGCCGCTCAAAGTCGGGCGCGCTCAGCTCGACGATGAAGTCATTGGGGACGACGGTCCGGTCACGATTCCAGATCGTCGCGTTGTTGTCGCACTCGCGCTGGAGGGCACCGGCGATCTCCACCGGCTGTACCTCGGACTTGAAGACCTTGGCGAAGGTGCCGTTGACCAGGCCTTCGAGACGCTGCTCGAAACGCTTCAGGACTCCCATCGGGCACCTCCTCCGTTGCTGCCGTCCTGATACTGCTTACTGATCGTATCCACGCGTCGGGAAATCGGCTGGTTCCCCTTGTCTGCCCCGTTGATGAGTGTCACCTCTCACACGGATCGTAGAGGCGGCCTGATGACAGTGTCCCGCACCCGGGGGAAGCCGGGGAGGAGCGGGGGCGGCGGGGAGGGGGCTCGGGGGCGGCCCCGGCGTGGTGCTCTCCGGTCCTGCCCGGTTCTGTGCTGTTCTGTGGCGTTCTTCCTGGTGTTTGCCTTCCGGACCTGTTCTCCCCGTTTCCTCTCCCTGTCTCGTCCCTCCGTTCCCTCCCGGCTCCTTCCCTCTGTTGTCTTGTCGTCCCGTCCCGCCGTCTCCAGCGAGCGGGGGGCGTTCCTCCGGCGGCGGTGGGGGGCGGCGGGCAAACGGATGTGATTCCACCCTGCGCAGCGTGCTAATCTTCTGCATGTCGCCAGGGGGACACGCCGGAAAAGGCGGGTCAACCAAGCAACAACACCCAATGCGCGGGTGGCGGAATAGGCAGACGCGCTGGATTCAGGTTCCAGTGCCCGAAAGGGCGTGGGGGTTCAACTCCCCCCTCGCGCACCAAGCGGACATCTCGAATGTCTCGCGAATACGTCGAACGGCCGACATCGTGATCACGATGTCGGCCGTTCTGCTGTGCCCGTGCACAGGGACGTCCGGCGGCTGCCGGGTCCGCGCGTGTCGCCCCCGCCGTCTCCCCGTCCCCGTCCCCGTCCTCGGTCGTTCCCGGCCGTCCGCCGCTGGATGCGCCGGAGTCGCGCGTGACGTGTGCCACAGACCGGCCGGCGGGGGTGCGACCTTCGTCTCGGGAGCGGGGGACGAAAGTCGGCGGTTCCGCGCCGGACCGCTCCCTACGCTGCTGATGTGAACCTCTCGTCGTCGAAGATCCTGGCCGGACTGCGCGCGGGCTGGACCTGGCTGGCCGTGGCCGAGCCGTGGTCGCTCCGCGGCGAGCAGCAGCGACCGGCCCCCGGCCGCCGGATGGGCGCCGAGCTGACGCTGGCGCTGGTGATGGCGCTGCTGGCGGTTCTCATCGAGTGGGCGTTCGACGCCGGGCCCGCCCGGACCGCCGGCTCCGGGGTCGGCGCCGGGCTCGTCACGCTGCTGCGGCGGCGGCTCCCCGTACCCGCCCTGATCGTGGCCTGTCTGCTGGGCACCGTGCTCCCGGGGATGGCCCTCGTACAGATGCTGGCGGGCTGGTCCGCCGGCCGCCGGGTCGTGGGTACGCGCCGGGCCGTCGTCGCCTTCTCCCTCGCGTACCTCGCGGGGATGGCCGCCCTCGCCGTCCACCCCGGGGCCGGGGTCCCGCTCACTCCGTCGAACGCGGTGATCCTCACCCTCGTCTATCTGGCGATGGTGGTCATGCCCGGCCTGGTCAGCCGCTACTGGACGCAGCGCAAGACACTGCTCCACGCGCTCCAGGAGCGCAATGCCCAGCTGCTCTGGGAGCGCCGGATGATCGCGGGCCAGGCGCGGCTCATGGAGCGCCAGCGCATCGCCCAGGACATGCACGACAGCCTCGGCCACCAGCTGGCGCTGATCGCCGTGCACACCGGGGCGCTGGAGGTCGACCCGGAGCTGACCGGCCGGCAGCGGGAGGCGGTCGGCGTGCTGCGGACGGCCTCCGTGAGCGCGATGCACGAGCTGCGCGAGGTCGTCGGCATCCTCCGGGACGGGGTGGAGGCGGCCCGGCCCGGACCCGCGGACGAGACGGGCCGCGCCGCCCGGGGGACGGCCGGTGTCGCGGAGCTGGTGGAGACCGCCCGCGCCGCCGGGAACACGGTGGAGCTGCGGACCGAGGGGGAGCCCCGGCCGCTGGCCGCCGCCGCCGACCACGCCGCGTACCGGATCGTGCAGGAGGCGCTGACCAACGCGTACAAGCACGCGCCCGGGGCCCCGATAGGCGTGGCGCTGCGGTACGAGCCGGATTCGCTGGTCGTGGAGATCCTCAGCGGCCCGCCGCGGACGCCCGCCGGGGATGTGGTCAGCGGCGGACAGGGGCTGACCGGGCTGCGGGAGCGGGCCCGGCTGGTCGGCGGGATGGTGCACGCCGGCGCCGTCGACGGCGGCGGGTTCCGGGTGGCGGGGGTGCTGCCGTACGGCGCCGGTGAGAGCACACCGCTGGCCGCGGCGGTGGACGACGTCCGGTGGCAGCCGCCCGCCGGGCTCCCGGGGGACGGTGGTCCGGCCATGGACTGGAACGCCGCGGGGCGGGACATCATGATGGGCGAGCTGGACGCGAGCATGCGCAGGGGGCGCAACAGCGGTCTCGGACTCGGCTGCGGTGTCGCGATCGGGGCGCTGTTCCTGGTGGTGATGGCGGTCGGGGCGGTCCTGTGGCTCGTGGTCGACGAATTCGACGCGGGCATGATCGACACGGAGGAGTACGACCGGATCAAGGTCGGCACCGCCGAGCGGGAGGTGCGCGACCGGCTGCCCGAGGGGGGCACGTTCACGACGGAGGGGCTGGACCGGAAGGGGCCGCCGAAGCCCGACGGCTCGGAGTGCCTGGTGCTGATGTCGTCGGAGATGACGGACACGCTGACGACGGAGCCGGTGTTCCGGTTCTGCTTCCGGGACGGGAAGCTGATCGAGAAGAAGGCGTACCACACGGAGCGGTAGCCGGCGGCTCACGGTGCGTGCGGGGCCGTGGGGTCGGCGCCGGGCTGGGTGGGGGAGACTGGCCCGATCGCCGGCTGCGGCTGCGGCTGCGGCTGCGGTTTCGGCTTCGTATGAGTGGCGAGTGGTGAGTGCGTGCCGCCGGCCGGCGGGCACGGGTTGAAGTGAGGGTGACTATGACGGGGGCGCCGATCCGGGTTGTCATCGCCGATGACGAGCCGCTGATCAGAGCCGGTATTCGGATGATCCTCACCTCGGACCGGGAGATCGAGGTCGTCGCCGAGGCGTCCAACGGGCGCGAGGCGATCGACCTGGTCCGCGCCCATGGGGCGGATGTGGTGCTGCTGGACATCCAGATGCCGGTGATGGACGGGCTCACGGCGATGGGGGAGCTGCGCAGGGCGGTGCCATCGGCCCGGGTCGTCATCCTCACCACCTTCGGCGAGCGCGACAACGTGCTGCGGGCGCTGGAGGCGGGCGGCGCCGGGTTCCTGCTGAAGGACACCGCGCCGGCCGAGCTGATCGCGGCGGTGCGGGCGGCCGCCGCCGGGGACGCGTATCTCTCGCCCGCGGCGACCCGGCACGTGGTCGACCAGCTCGCCACGGGGCACGCGGCCTCCCGCAACGAGCGGGCGCGCGCCCGGGTGGCCCAGCTGAGCGCGCGGGAGCGGGACGTCCTCGCGCTGCTGGGCGAGGGGCTGTCGAACGCGGACGCGGGGAAGCGGCTGCACATGAGCGAGGCCACGGTGAAGACGTATGTGAGCCGGATCCTGGCGAAGCTGGAGTGCGAGAACCGGGTGCAGGCGGCGCTGCTGGCGCGGGACGCGGGGCTGGAACCAGCCTGACGGCTGCCCGTCCGATGCCTGTCCCTGCCCGTCCCCTTCTATCCCCCTCCATCCCCCTCCAGCCCTGCTTGTCCCTTCCTTCTCCTGTCCTTCTCCTGTCCTGTTTCTTCTTCCGCTCCCAGGCCGAATCCGTGGTCGCGCGGTCCCTGGGGAGGGTTTTCCACAGGGGGAGACGACGGTGGCGCGGCGGGGGTACGGTCTGCTCGAACGAACGGTCGAGGCGACCGGGTACGACGAGGGGGGAGGCCGTCGATGACGAGCGAGGCCGAGACGGTGGCGCTGTCCACGCGGGGTGCGCGGGGAGCCGGAGCCGGAGTTCCGGCGGTGCGCATTCCGGCGGTGCCGGGGTTCGCCCGGCGGGCGGGCGGCGGGAGTGCGCTGTCGCCGAAGCAGCTGGGGAAGGCCCTGCGGGAGCGGGTGCCGAGGTTGTCGCACGACGCGCTGGTGCCGGTGGCGGGGCGGCCGGGAGCCGTCGAGGCCGTCGAGGAGTCCAGCCGGGGCCGGGTCCCCGGGCTGACGCCGATACGGGTGGGCCGGATGGCCGCCTCCCCCTTCGCCTTTCTGCGCGGCTCCGCCGGGCTGATGGCCCATGACCTGGCCGGCACGCCGGTCACCGGGGTGACCGCCCAGATCTGCGGCGACGCGCACGCCGCCAACTTCGGTCTGTACGGGGACGCCAGGGGCCGCCTGGTGATCGACCTCAACGACTTCGACGAGACCGTCGTCGGCCCCTGGGAGTGGGACGTCAAGCGGCTCGCGGCCTCGCTGGTGCTCGCGGGCCGGCAGGCGGGCGCGGAGGAATCCGTGTGCGCCGGCGCGGCTTTCGACGCCATGGGGGCGTACCGCAGGACCATGCGGCTGCTGGCGAAGATGCCCGCGCTGGACGCGTGGAACGCCATCGCGGACGAGGAGCTGGTCTCCTACGCGGACGCCCGCGATCTCCAGGGCACGCTGGAGCGGGTCGCGGAGAAGGCGCGCAACAACACGAGCGCGAGATTCGCCGCCCGGTCGACCGAGCCGTACCCCGGCGGCCCTGGTTCGGAGGCTGGGGGGCGCCGGTTCGTGGACGCGCCGCCGGTGCTGCGCCGGGTGCCCGACGCGGAGGCCGCGGCCGTCGCCTCCGCGCTGGCGGAGTACCTGGGCACGGTGTCGCAGGACCGGCTGCCGCTGCTCGCGCGGTACGAGATCCACGACGTGGCCTTCCGGGTGGTCGGCACGGGCAGCGTCGGCACCCGGTCGTACGTGGTGCTCCTGCTCGACCACCGGGGCGAGCCGCTGGTGCTCCAGGTGAAGGAGGCGCGGGCCTCCGCACTGCTGCCGCACCTCCCGGCGGCCGGCTTCCCCGTTCCGCCGGCCGGGCACGAAGGGCGCCGGGTGGTGCTCGGGCAGAAGCGGATGCAGGTGGTCAGCGACAGCCTGCTCGGCTGGACGACGGTGGGGGGCCGCCCCTTCCAGGTGCGGCAGTTCCGCAACCGCAAGGGCAGCGTGGACCCGGCGGCGCTCAGCCCGGACCAGCTGGACGACTACGGCCGGATGACCGGGGCACTGCTCGCGCGGGCGCACGCGCACAGCGCCGATCCGCGGCTGCTCGCGGGGTACTGCGGCAGGAGCGAGGAGCTGGACGAGGCCCTGGCCCGGTTCGCCGTGCGGTACGCGGACCGTACGGAGGCGGACCACGCCGAGCTGCTGCGGGCGGTGGCGGCGGGGCGGATAGCGGCCGAGCCGGGGGTGTGACGACGGGG
Source organism: Streptomyces yaizuensis (assembly GCF_034961445.1). Classification (NCBI taxonomy): domain Bacteria; kingdom Bacillati; phylum Actinomycetota; class Actinomycetes; order Kitasatosporales; family Streptomycetaceae; genus Streptomyces; species Streptomyces yaizuensis. Next base: position 235,012 of record NZ_BSBI01000008.1, on the reverse strand, counting down.
CGCGCCGCGCCCGTAGGCTGGTCGGGTGACCCAGGATGCGCCCAGTGGGCCGACGCCCCGGAACGACGAAGACCAGCAGGCGCGGCCGCACACCACGGACCGCCCGGACCAGCCCGGCGACCGGCCCGACGACCAGTCCGGCGACCGGCTCGCGGCCGATGCCGGCGAGGAGCCGGCGAAGGCTGTCGGTGACCGGCCCGAGGACCGGTTGCACCGGGCGGTCGGCGCGGCCGAGCAGGCGTTGATCGAGTTCGAGATCGCGCTGGAGACCTTCCGGGTGGAAGTGGAGAACTTCTCCCGGCTGCACCACCAGAAGCTGGGCCCGATGTACGCGCGGCTGGACGAGCTGGACGCGCGGATCGCGGAGGCGAAGGCCGCCCGCAGCGGGGATCCCGAGGATCTGCGCAAGGCGCGCGAGGCCCGCTCGCTGGTGATGCCGATGCCGGGGGTCGACGAGCTGTTCCACGGCTGGATGGACTCCGACGGGCTCTACCCCGAGGCCGCCGCGATGCTGGAGGGCCGGTCCGTACGGGCGCCCCAGCGGGTCCGGCCCGGCGACGAGGCCCGCAAGCTCTACCGGGAGCTGGCCCGCCGGGCCCATCCCGATCTGGCGCGGGAGGAGGGGGAGCGGATCCGGCGCGAGGAGTTCATCACCCGGGTCAACGGCGCCTACGCCCTCGGCGACACCGACGCCCTGCGGGTGCTCGCGGACGAATGGGACGCCGGGCCCGTGCCCGAGCCGGAGCCCTGGAGCGAGAGCGAGGAGCTGTACGCGCGGCTGGAGTGGCTGGCCCACCGCAAGGAGCTGCTGGCCGCCGCCGCCCGCGAGCTGGAGGAGAGCGCGATCGGGGCGATGCTCAAGCTGGCGCCCGACGACCCGGACCGGCTGCTGGAGGAGATCGCCGAGCAGCTGCTCGCCCAGGTCGCCGAACGGGAGGACGAACTGTCCCGGCTCCTGGAGTAGGTTTTCCGGGGCTGCCCGGACGGACCGGGCGTGCCCGGCCGCGCGTCCCGATCAGAAAGGCAGCCGCCATGAATTTCGCCCCGCTCCCCTCGGTGGAGATCGCGGCGGTCCCCGCCGACGGTCTGATCCTCGACGTCCGGGAGAACGACGAATGGGAGGCGGGGCACGCCGAGGGCGCCCTGCACGTCCCCATGAGCGACTTCGTGGCCCGCTACGGCGAGGTGACCGAGGCGGTCGCCGACGGCCGCCGGGCCTATGTGATGTGCCGGGTCGGCGGCCGGTCCGCGCAGGTGACGCAGTACCTGGTGCAGCAGGGCATCGACGCGGTGAACATCGACGGCGGCATGCTCGCCTGGGACGCCGCCGGGCGCCCGATGGTCACCGACAACGGCGGCCCCGCCACCGTCATCTGACGCCCCTGGCCCCTGGGGCGACGGGCCGTGAAGCCCTGCGGCGATCAGTCGAGCGGGTGCGCGGCCAGCAGATCGCCCAGGGCCTCCTCATGGGCGGCGGCCGGGCCGAGGGACAGCTCCAGATGCTTCGCCCACGCGTGATACCGGTGCAACGGATAGTCGGTGTCGGCGCCGAAACCGCCGTGGAGATGCTGGGCGGTCTGCACCACCCGGCGCACCCCGTCCGACGCCCAGATCTTCGCCACGGCCACATCGGCGGCCACCGGAAGCGGGCCGCCGACCCCGGCGCTCCCCGGCGCGGGGGTCAGGCGCCAGGCCGCCTGCCACAGGGTCGCCGCCATGGCGCGCAGATCGATGTAGCGGTCGGCCGTCTGCATCGCGACCGCCTGGAACGTCGCCACCGGGAAGCCGAACTGCTCCCGCTTGCCGGTGTACTCGCCGGTCATGGCGAGGACCCGCTCACCCAGGCCGAGCGCCAGCGCACACGTCCCCGTGATCAGCAGCTGGTGCAGCCACTCCCAGGCCCCCTCGGTGTCGATCACCTCACCGCGCCGGGCCCGGACCGCGTCGAGCCGCACCTCCGCCAGCCGTTCCCCGCTGGTGGACACCTGCTCGGCGAGGTGGACGCCCTCCCGGCCCGGCGGCACCAGCGCCACGACCGCCCGCCCTTCGCCGTCCCGGGCGGGCACGGCGATCAGATCGGCCGAGTGTGCCCACGGAACAGCGGTCTGCACACCGTCGAACACCCACCCGTCGCCGTCCCGGCGGGCCGTGCAGCCCGTCTCCGCCGCCTCATGACCGGTCCGGCCCTGCGCCCCGACGGTCAGCACCAGCTCGCCCCGGGCGACCCGGGGCAGCAGCCGGGCTGCGGTTCCCTCGTCGGCGTACCGCTCCACGGCCAGGGCGACGGCGCCCGTCTCCAGCAGCGGGACCCGCGCCAGCACCCGTGCCGACTCACGCAGCACCAGACAGAGCGCGATCGGATCGAGCCCGGAACCCCCGTGCTCCGGCGCCACCACCAGCCCCAGCAGATCACTCCGGGCCAGCCGGGCCCAGAGCGGCCGGTCGAACTCCCCGGCGACCGCGCCCCGGACGAGCGCGGGGCTGGGCACGCGGTCCGGTGCGATGTCCGCGAAGACGGCGGTGGCGGTGTCGATGGCGCCCTGCTGCTCCTCGCTGAAGCGGAAGTCCACGGTGGGTCCTTTCCGTGGGGTGGTCGGGGTGCGGACCCCGGGCCGTGATCTGACGATCCGTCAGGATAGGCCTCGGGCGGCCGATTGACCACACCCGAGCACCCGTCCCCACGCGAGGGGGGCCGCGCGCTGTCCGGGCCGCGTTGGTACGGGGTGCCGCCCCTGTACGAGGGTGACCTCGCGCTGCGTGGCCCGCGTCGGTGCGGGTGCGGTGCGCTCGTCCGGGGCCCGACCCTGCCCGCCCGTGTCGGTACGGGGTCCCGCACCCTTCTCCCCCCGCCGGGGGTACCGGCCACCCTCCGGCTGGTCCGTGGGCGGGGGTGCAGGGTCGCCCCCGCAGGGGATCGGCGGAGACCCACCCGCACGGGACCTGGTGAGTACGCTCGCCGACCCCGAGGAGGTGAGCCCGGAGGCCCCGCCAACCCGCACCACTACCCGGGCCGGGTCGACCCGCACAAATCCCGCCTCGCCGTCGACCCGAGCAAAAACCAGCCCCGCCGGCGATTGAGGCGCAGGGGTTCGGGGACTGGTCCCCGACACGGGCCCGCACACTGCGGGACGTTCGCCTGTGCGGCGGGGCAGGGTCCTGGTCCGTCCTCAAGCGCCGGACGGGCTGGTTTTGCTCGGGTCGTCGTCGGGGGCCAGCCCCCGAAACCCCCGCGCCTCAAACGCCGGCGAGGCTGGATTTTGCTCGGGTCAACGCCGGCGAGGCTGGTTTTGTTCGGGTGGTTCCGGGACCGGGTGTGGTGCGGGTTGGTGGTGGCCTCCGGGCTCACCTCCTCGGGGTCGGCGGACCGAAGGCCTACGGTCAACGCACGCCGGACTTCCCGCCGATCCCCTGCGGGGGCGACCCTGCACCCCCCACCCACGCAGCATGCCCGGATGACCGGTACCCCGAGCCGGGGGGGAGAAGGGTGCGGGCCCCCGTACCGACACGGGCGGGCCACCGCAGGCCCCGGACGAGCGCCACGCACACGTACCGGCGCGGGTCGGACAGCGCGAGGCCGGTCTCGTGCAGGTGTGGGCGCCGGGAGACCCGGTGGGGAAGCCTTAGGGTGGCAACCCTGTGGACAACCGGGACGGGGCGAACGGATCGGGGCGGGATGGGCTCGTACGAGGACAGGCGCGCCGACGGGGCCCCGATTCCCTGGCCCGAGGCCCGCCAGGGCCCCCCAGGCCACCCGCCGGCCCACGGCGGACACCCCCCCTCCACCGGCATCTTCGCGCTCTCGCCCCCGTACCGGATCACCGCCGCCCTCGCGCTCACCCTCGTCGCCGCCCTCGCCGCCGTCCACCTCACCATGGTCTTCCTCCATGTCGCGCCGCCGAACACCGCCACCAAGCAGTACGGCAAGGCGATCGACGCGTGGATCTATCCGGAGTTCGAGCAGAACTGGAAGCTGTTCGCCCCGAACCCTCTTCAGCAGAACGTCGCCGTCGAGGTCCGGGCCGAGTTCCGGGCCCGGGACGGGGCCAGGGCGGCCACCGGCTGGATCGGGCTGACCGCCGGGGACGCCCGGGAGATCCGGGGCAATCCGCTGCCCAGCCATGTCCATCAGAACGAGCTGCGCCGGGCCTGGGACTTCTATGTGTCCTCGCACGACGACAAGAACCGGGCCACCGGGCCGCGCGGCACGCTCGCCGAGCGGTATCTCCGCCGGATCGCGCTGCTCCGCCTGGACCGGCACGAGCCGGCGGGCACGGCGGGCACGGTGGAGCGGATCCAGTTCCGGTCGGTGACCACCGTGGTCGAGGCGCCGCCGTGGAGCGGTGAGAAGACCGACACGCGGCCGGTGCACCGGGTGCTGCCGTGGTGGAACGTGACCGAGGACGACCTGCCGCCCGGCACGGGGGCGACGGGATGAGGACTTCGTTCGCCGACCGGGCGGCCCTGGCGCTCCAGAAGGTCACCGCGAGTGCCCTCGGCCCGTACCAGGCCGCCGTCGTCCGGATCGGTTTCGCCGGTGTCTGGACCCTGTTCCTCCTGCGCGAGCTGCCCCACCGGCATGAGCTGTACGGGCCCGACGGCCCGTGGAGCTGGGAGCTGGGCGACCGGCTCATCGCCGGCAACGACGCCTTCACCGCGTTGATGTGGACGGACCGCGGCCTCTGGTTCGAGGCGGTGTACGTCCTCGCGCTGCTCTCCGGCGCGCTGCTGGCGGTGGGCTGGCGGACCCGGACCATGGCGGCGCTGTTCATGGCCGGTGTGCTCTCGCTCCAGAACCGTTCCATCTTCATGGGCGACGGCGGCGACAACGTCATCCATCTGGTCGCGATCTACCTGGTGGCGACCAGATGCGGCCAGGTCTGGTCGCTGGATGCCCGGCGTGCGGCGCGGGAGCGGGCCCGGGGAGCCCTGGGGGAGTACGGGAGGACGCCCCCGGACCGGGTCGGGCCGGTGCTCTGGGCGGTCCTGGGCGTGGTGCTGGTCGCCGGGACGTTACTGAACCGCTCCGGCGTCGCGGTGCTGGTGCTGCTCTGGACCGTGTGGGCCGGGCTCGCGCTGTGGTGGCTGCTGCTGCGGTACGCGCCGTACGGTCAGCCCCGGCTGCTGCTGGACACGCTCGCCAACGTCCTCCACAACGCGGCCCTGTTCGTGATCATGGCCGAGGTCTGTCTGATCTACGCGACGGCCGGCTGGTACAAGATCCAGGGCTCCCGCTGGCAGGACGGCACCGCGCTCTACTACCCGCTCAAGTTGGACTACTTCACCCCATGGCCGTTCCTCTCCGACCTGCTGGCGTCGAACGCGCTGATGGTGCTGGTGATCTCGTACGCGACCGTCGCCGTCCAGGTGGCGTTCCCGTTCACGCTCTTCAACCGGCGGATCAAGAACGTCCTGCTGGTGGTGATGATCGCGGAGCACGCGGCGATCGCCGTGGTGCTCGGGCTGCCCTTCTTCTCGCTCGCCATGATCGCCGCCGACGCGGTCTTCCTGCCCACGGCCTTCCTGCTCTGGCTCGGTGCCCGGCCGGCCCGTCTGCGGAGCCGCTGGAACCGCCGGTACCGCCCCGGACCCGGTCCCGGGGTCCGGCCGCCCCGGCCCCGGGACCCCGACCTTGACGAAGCCCCTGGGCAGACGTGCGGTGAGAGCGGCGGCGAGCCAGGAAGCGGAAGCCGGGCCACCACCGCCCCTTAGCCTGATCCGATGAGCGAGAACGGCGCCGCCGCAGCGGCACAGCAGTGGCGGGAGACCGCACCGGACGCGGTGCTGCTCGACGGCTTCCACGCCTTGAAGCACGCACTCCGCTTCCAGGCGGAGGTGCGGTGCGCGATCACCAGTGACCGGGCGGCCGTGCTCGCGCTCGCCGACGGCCTGGCCCCCGATGTCCGGGAGCGGATCGCCGCCCTCGTGGTCGAGGTGGCGCCCGAGGTCCTGCGGGAGCTGGTGCCCCGGGTGCACCCCACCAAGGTCGCCGCGCTCGCCGTGCGGCCCTCGCGGCAGGAGCGGCTCGACCGGCTGACCGCGCTGCCCCGCCGCTCGCCCATCGTCGTCCTCGACAATCCGCGCAACCTGGGCAACGTCGGCGCGGTGGTCCGGCTCGCGGCCGGTTTCGGTGCCACCGGGGTGGTCACCACCGGCGATCTCGACCCCTGGCACGGCAATGCCGTACGGGCGGGGGCGGGCCTCCACTACGCCACGGCGGTGGAGCGGCTGCCGTCGGACGGGCTCCCCCCGGGGCCGCTGTACGTGCTCGACCCGGAGGGGGACGACATCCGCTCCGTGCCCCTGCCCGACGAGGCCCTGCTGGTGTTCGGCTCCGAGCGGCACGGGGTCTCCGCGGAGCTGCGGGCCCGGGCCACCCGGCTGCTGTCGCTGCCGATGCGGCCCCAGGTCTCCAGCTACAACCTGGCCACCAGCGTGGCCATGGCCCTCTTCCACTGGGGCGGCCCGGGGGCGCCCCCGGACGGGCCGGGGGCGTCCGCCGTCTGAGAGCTCACGCCTGGCGGCGGACCTCCACCACGCGGAACCGGTTGGCGACGAAGGCGGCGTCGCACAGGGCCGCGTTCGCCGCGGGGTTGCCGCCGGAGCCGTGGAAGTCCGAGAACGCGGCCGTCTGGTTCACATAGACCCCGCCGGTCAGGTTCAGCGAGAGCTGCGCCGACTCCTCCAGGCAGACGTCCTCGACGGCCCGCTCCGTCTCCGGCGACGTGGTGTACGCGCCGACCGTCATCACCCCCTGGTCCCGGATGGTGCGCCGCAGCAGCTCCACGGCGGCGGCGGTCGAGTCCACGGCGACGGCGAACGACACCGGGCCGAAGCACTCGGAGAGATACACCGACTCCGCCTCCGGCTTGGCGCCGTCCAGCTTGACGATGACCGGGGTGCGGACCACGGCGTCGGGGAAGTCCGGGTTGGTGATCTTCCGGGTGGGCAGTGCCACCTCGCCGAGGCCGGCCGCGCCGTCGAGGCGGCTCTTCACCTCGGGATTGACCAGGGCGCCCAGCAGTGCGTTGGCCCGGGCGTCGTCGCCGAGCAGCCCGCCCACCGAGGCCGCGAGATCGCCCACGACGTCGTCGTACGACTTGTGGCCCGCGTCCGTGGCGATGCCGTCCCGGGGGATCAGCAGATTCTGCGGGGTGGTGCACATCTGGCCGCTGTAGAGGGAGAGCGAGAAGGCCAGGTTGGAGAGCATGCCCTGGTAGTCGTCGGTGGAGTCCACGACGACCGTGTTGACGCCGGCCTTCTCCGTGTAGACCTGCGCCTGACGGGCGTTGGTCTCCAGCCAGTCGCCGAAGGCCGTGGAGCCCGTGTAGTCGATGATCCTGATCTCGGGGCGGACCGCGAGCGTCTTGGCGATGCCCTCGCCGGGCCGCTCGACGGCCAGGGCGACCAGATCGGGGGCGAAGCCGGCCTCGGCCAGCACCTCGCGGGCGACGCGCACGGTGAGCGCCAGCGGCAGCACCGCGCGCGGGTGCGGCTTGACCAGGACCGCGTTGCCGGTGGCCAGCGAGGCGAAGAGGCCGGGATATCCGTTCCACGTGGGGAAGGTGTTGCAGCCGATCATCAGGGCGATCCCGCGCCCGGCGGTGGTGAAGCTCTTGCGCAGCTCCAGCGGCGGGCGCTTGCCCTGGGGCTTGGACCAGTCGGCGGTGGAGGGGACGCGGGTCTGCTCCGCGAACGCGTACGCCACGGCCTCCAGACCCCGGTCCTGGGCGTGCGGCCCGCCCGCCTGGAACGCCATCATGAACGCCTGCCCGCTGGTGTGCATCACCGCGTGCGCGAACTCGTGGGTGCGGGCGCTGATCCGGGACAGGATCTCCAGACAGACCAGCGCCCGCCGCTCGGGGCCCGCCTCGCGCCAGGCGGCCAGGCCGGCCCGCATCGCCGGCAGCAGCACATCCGGATCCGCGTGGGGATACTCGATGCCCAGCTCCGGTCCGTAGGGCGAGACCTCCTGGCCCGTCCAGCCGTCGGTGCCGGGCTGGTCCAGGTCGAAGCGGGTGCCGCGCAGGGCCTCGAAGGCGGCGAGCCCCTCGGCGGGGGCGCTCTCGCCGTACGCCTTGGGGTGCTCGGGGTGCGGGGACCAGTACGCCCTGCTGCGGATCGCCTCAAGGGCCTGATCGAGCGTCGGCCGGTGGCGCTCGATCAGCCGTGTCTCGGTCAGTTGCATGACGGACCAACTCCTCGTCGAACTGGGCGGGGACGGACGCACAGAGTTAGAGTAACCGAACGATCGGTCGGGACAAGGGGGTCTGTCAAGCCTGTGGATAACCCATCCGGGAGGATCACTCCCAGGGGTGCCGTCGCCGGCACGTCGATGCGGCTCGGGGACGGCGCGGCCGGCGGGGGCGGCGAGGACGATGGGGACGGCGAGGACGATGGGGACGGCACGGCCGACGACGGGGTCGGGGGAGCGGACGCAGCGGAAGAGGGAGTGGATTCATGACCACGGCGAAGCGGGACACCTACACACCGGAGACCCTGCTGACCGTCGCCGTGCGCGTCTTCAACGAGCGCGGCTACGACGGCACCTCCATGGAGCACCTGTCCCAGGCGGCGGGGATCTCCAAGTCCTCGATCTACCACCATGTCTCCGGCAAGGAGGAACTGCTGCGGCGGGCCGTCACCCGGGCCATCGACGCGCTGTTCGCGGTGCTCCAGGAGCCCGGTGCGGTGGAAGGCCGCGCCATCGAGCGGACGGAGTACGTCACCCGGCGGACCGTCGAGGTGCTGATGGCGGAGCTGCCCTATGTGACGCTGCTGCTGCGGGTGCGCGGCAACACCGCCACCGAGCGGTGGGCGATGGAGCGCCGCCGGGAGTTCGACCAGCGGGCCGCCGATCTGCTGAAGGCCGCCGCGGCGGACGGGGAGCTGCGCGCCGACGTGGACATCCGGCTGGCGACCCGGCTGCTCTTCGGCATGGTGAACTCGCTGGTGGAGTGGTACCGGCCGCACGCCGGCGACGGCCAGGAGGAGGCCCTGGTCGCGGAGACGGTGGTCCGCCTCGCCTTCGACGGGCTGCGGACGGATCCCGGGCCCGCGCACCGCTGACCCCTCCGGCACCGCTCAGCGGGGCTGCTCCGGTTCGCCGTCCTCCGGCGCCGGGGCCGCGGTGGCCGGGGGCGCGGAGACGGCCGGCAGATCGGTCTCCTCGAAGACCAGCAGGGTGCGGGTGGACAGCACGTCGGGCATGGACTGGAGCCTGGTCAGCACCAGCTCCCGCAGGGTGCGGTTGTCCGGTGTGTGCACGAGCAGCAGCACATCGAAATCGCCGCTGACCAGCGCTATGTGCGCGGCTCCCGGCAGGGCCCGCAGCTGCTCCCGGACCGTGCGCCAGGAGTTCTGCACGATCTTGAGAGTGATATAGGCGGAGGTGCCCTGACCTGCGCGTTCGTGGTTGATCCGGGCGCCGAAGCCCCGGATGACCCCGTCGTCGACGAGCCGGTTGATCCGGGAGTAGGCGTTGGCCCGCGAGACATGGACCCGGTCGGCCACGGCCCGGATGGAGGCGCGGCCCTCGGATTCCAGGATGCCCAGGATGTCCCGGTCGATCGCGTCCAGGGGGCGCGGCGGCGGAACCGGTTCGGCCCGGCCCTCGATCTCGGCCATTTGTTCAGGACACATATCCCCCCGCCTCCCCGGCATGGACGACCTGTGTCCATCACAGGCTGTGGAGAACCGTTTGTCCACAGGCTGAGGGCGGCTGTAGCCAAAATGCGTCCACGACCGAACAATCGGTAGGTGAGGCACGCCACATTCCGGCCGCCCCACCGCCAGCTCCCACGAGGAGGTGCTCGCTTTGAGAGCCGTCGCCCACCGGCCCACCCCGGCCCCGGAGTGGAAGCCCCGCACCGACCCCGCGCCCCTGCTCCCGGACCCGGAGCCGTTCCGGATACTCGGTACGGAGGCGGCGGGCCGGGTCGATCCCGGTCTGCTGCTGAAGCTCCACGCCCACCTCGTGCGGGGGCGCAGATTCAACACCCAGGCCACCGCGCTCACCAAGCAGGGCCGGCTCGCCGTCTACCCGTCGAGCACCGGACAGGAGGCGTGCCAGGTCGCCGCCGCGCTCGCCCTGGAGGAGCGGGACTGGCTCTTCCCGAGCTACCGCGACACGCTCGCCGCCGTCACCCGCGGCCTGGACCCGGTCCAGGTGCTGGGGCTGCTGCGGGGCGACTGGCACACCGGCTACGACCCCCGGGAGCACCGCGTCGCCCCCCTGTCCACGCCGCTCGCCACCCAGCTGCCGCACGCCGTCGGCCTGGCGCACGCGGCCCGGCTGCGCGGGGACGAGGTGGTGGCGCTCGCCCTGGTCGGCGACGGCGGCACCAGCGAGGGCGATTTCCACGAGGCGCTGAACTTCGCCGCCGTCTGGCGTGCCCCCGTCGTCTTCCTCGTCCAGAACAACGGCTTCGCGATCTCCGTGCCGCTGGCCAAGCAGACCGCCGCCCCCTCCCTCGCCCACAAGGCGGTGGGGTACGGCATGCCCGGCCGCCTGGTCGACGGGAACGACGCCCCGGCCGTGCTCCAGGTGCTCTCCGAGGCCGTGGCCCGGGCCCGGCACGGCGGCGGGCCGACGCTGGTGGAGGCCGTCACCTACCGGATGGAGGCCCACACCAACGCCGACGACGCCACCCGCTACCGGGAGGAGCCCGAGGTCGAGGTCTGGCGGGCGCACGACCCGATCGCCCTGGTCGAGCGGGAGCTGACCGGCCGGGGCCTGCTGGACGGGGCGGCCCGCGCGGCCGCTTCGGACGCCGCCGAGGCGATGGCGGCCGATCTGCGCGAGCGGATGAACGCCGATCCGGTGCTCGATCCGATGGACCTGTTCGCCCATGTCTACGCGGAGCGGACCGGCCAGCTGCGCGAGCAGGCCGAGCTTCTGCGGGCCGAGCTGGCGGCCGAGTCGGCGGCCGGGGAAGGGGAGACCCGATGACTTCGGTGACGACCACGACGGCCCCTGCGGCCGCCGTGAAACCGGCCACCATGGCCCAGGCGCTCCAGCGCGCGATGCGGGACGCGATGGCCGAGGACCCGACCGTGCACGTCCTCGGCGAGGACGTCGGCACCCTCGGCGGGGTCTTCCGGGTCACGGACGGGCTCGCGCGGGAGTTCGGCGACGACCGGTGCACCGACACCCCGCTCGCCGAGGCGGGCATCCTCGGCACGGCCGTCGGCATGGCGATGTACGGGCTGCGGCCGGTCGTGGAGATGCAGTTCGACGCCTTCGCCTATCCGGCGTTCGAGCAGCTGATCAGCCATGTCTCCCGGATGCGCAACCGCACCAGGGGCGCCCTGCCGCTGCCCATCACCGTGCGGGTGCCCTACGGCGGCGGCATCGGCGGCGTCGAGCACCACAGCGACTCCTCCGAGGCGTACTACCTGGCGACCCCGGGCCTGCACGTCGTCACCCCCGCGACCGTCGAGGACGCGTACGGCCTGCTCAGGGCCGCGATCGCCAGCGACGATCCGGTGGTGTTCCTGGAGCCCAAGCGGCTGTACTGGTCCAAGGCCGCCTGGTCGCCCGACACCCCGGCGGCGGTCGGGCCGATCGGGCGGGCCGCCGTCCGCCGCCCCGGGCGCAGCGCGTCGCTGATCACCTACGGTCCCTCGGTCCCCGTCTGTCTGGAGGCGGCCGAGGCGGCCGTGGCCGAGGGCTGGGACCTGGAGGTCGTGGACCTGCGCTCGCTGGTCCCCTTCGACGACGAGACGGTCTGCGCGTCGGTGCGGCGCACCGGCCGCGCGGTCGTCGTGCACGAGTCCAGTGGCTTCGGCGGACCCGGCGGCGAGATAGCGGCCCGGGTCACCGAGCGGTGCTTCCACCACCTGGAGGCACCGGTGCTGCGGGTGGCCGGTTTCGATATCCCCTATCCGCCGCCCATGCTGGAGCGGCACCATCTGCCAGGAGTGGACCGGGTGCTGGACGCGGTGGCGCGATTGCAGTGGGAGGCGGAGAGCTGAATGGCACAGGTGCTGGAGTTCAGACTGCCGGACCTCGGGGAGGGACTGACCGAGGCGGAGATCGTGCGCTGGCTGGTGGCGGTGGGCGATGTCGTGGAGGTGGATCAGCCGGTGGTCGAGGTGGAGACCGCCAAGGCGATGGTGGAGGTCCCGTGCCCGTACGGGGGCGTGGTGACCGCGCGCTTCGGCGAAGAGGGCACGGAGCTGCCGGTCGGGGCGCCGCTGCTGACCGTCGCCGTGGGCGCGGCGGCCACCGGGACGACGACGGGGAACGGGAGTTCCGGGGGGATGCCGTCCGCCCCTGCTGCCGGGACACCGGGGACGGCCGCCGAGTCGTCGGGCAATGTGCTCGTCGGCTACGGCACGGGAGCGCCCGCGGCCCGCAGGCGCCGGGTCCGTCCCACGGCGTCCGCCCCGGCGGCCCGGGTCGCCCCGGCCGATGAGCCCGCCGGGGCCGCCGAGGCTCGTGTCGCCGCCGATATCGCCGACGACACGGAGCAGAGCGGGCCCGTGCCCGTCATCTCGCCGCTGGTGCGCAGGCTGGCCCGTGAGTACGGGCTCGACCTGCGGCAGCTCTCCGGTTCGGGCCCCGACGGGCTGATCCTCCGGGCGGACGTCGAGTACGCGATGCGCGCCGCCGGAGCCGCCGCCCCGGCCGCGCCCGCGGCTCCTGCGCCCGCCGCCGTGCCCGGGCCCGCGCCGCGTCCGCCCGCCGTGCCGACGCCCACGGCCGCCCCGGTGCCGGCCGCGCCCGCCGCCGAGCGGATCCCGCTGCGCGGGGTGCGCGGGACCATGGCCGACAAGCTGTCCCGCAGCCGGTCCGAGATCCCCGACGCCACCTGCTGGGTGGACGCCGACGCCACGGAACTGCTCGCGGCCCGGGCCGCGATGAACGCCGCCGGCGGGCCGAAGATCTCGCTCATCGCCCTGCTCGCCCGGATCTGCGTGGCGGCGCTCGCCCGCCACCCCGAGCTGAACGCCACGGTGGACACCGCCGCCAGGGAGATCGTCCGCCTTCGCGACGTCCACATCGGATTCGCCGCGCAGACCGGACGCGGCCTGGTCGTCCCCGTCGTCAAGGACGCGCACCGCCGCTCGGCCGAGTCCCTGACCGGGGAGTTCGCCCGGCTCACCGAGGCCGCCCGCGAAGGCCGGCTCTCGCCCGCCGAGCTGACCGGCGGCACGTTCACGCTGAACAACTACGGCGTCTTCGGTGTCGACGGCTCCACGCCGATCATCAACCACCCCGAAGCGGCCATGCTCGGCGTCGGCCGGATCGTGCCCAAGCCCTGGGTGCACCAGGGCGAGCTGGCCGTCCGCCAGGTCGTCCAGCTCTCGCTCACCTTCGACCACCGGGTCTGCGACGGCGGCACGGCGGGAGGCTTCCTGCGGTATGTGGCGGACTGCGTGGAACAGCCCGCGATTCTGCTTCGCAGTCTGTAGGGAGTCTGTGCGGCCTGCCCGCCGGCTCGTGCCGCTTCCCCCGGGCTTCGCGGCCCGGGGCCCCAGGCCGCGTTGTCGTCGGCCGCCGCCGGTCCCCTGGGCGGGGCGGCCGGGGGGCGCTCCTGTCCTCCGCGCGATACGTCCCCTCGGCCCTGGCGGGCCTGGGGAGACCCCACCCCCCGTCCGCTGGGGGCGGGGTCTCCCTCCACCCCCCTCGACGGCTGGAGGGCCTGCGGAGAACCCGCCGCCTCGGGCGCCGGTGGGCCTGGGGAGACCTTGGTGCCGGACACCGCTCCCCGGTCCGGTCCGGACGAGAGTCCCTGGCCGTCGGTCGCCGGGGGTGCGGTCTCCGACGGCGTTTCGTCGGCGGTGAATGGTGCGGGCGCTCCCGTCCGCCGCGTCGCGGTCCGTCGTCTTGGCCTTGGCGGGCCTGGGGAGACCCCCACTCTCTCGGCCCGGTGGGCCCGGGGAGATCCTGGTGCCCGGCCCGCGCTCCCGACCCGGCCCGGTCTGGACGAAAGCCCCTGGCTGTCGACCGCCCGGGTGGGGTCTCCGACGGCGTTTCGTCGGCGGTGAATGGTGCGGGCGCTCCCGTCCGCCGCGTCGCGGTCCATCGTCCTGGCCCTGGCGGGCCCGGGGAGCCTCGGTGCCAGGTCCCCTCCCCGACCCGGCCCAGCCCAGGCGAAAGTCCCTGGCCACCGGCCGCCCCGGGACGGTACTCCCGGGTGGACGCGCCGCGCATACTGCCGACATGACCCAGACCCCGCCGCCGGCCGGCGCCCCCGCCCACCCGGACCTCGCCCACGACGCCGTCGTCCTCGCCGGAGGGGCCGCCCGCCGGCTGGGCGGGGCCGACAAGCCGGGGCTGAGCGTGGGTGGGCGGGCCCTGCTCGACCGGGTCCTCTCCGCCTGCCGGTCCGCCGCCACCACGGTCGTCGTCGGCGACCGCAGGGCGACCGCCCGGCCCGTCGTCTGGACCCGCGAGCAGCCTCCCGGGGGCGGCCCGCTCGCCGCGCTCGACGCGGGGCTGCGCCGGCTGGACGCGGACTCGGCGCGTGTGGTCGTGGTCTCCGCCGACCTGCCGTTCCTGACCCCCACGACGCTGGAGCGACTGCTCGACGCCCTGGACACGAGCGGACGCGAGGCCGCGCTCCTCGTCGACACCGAAGGCCGCGAACAGCCGCTGGTGGCGGTCTACCGCACCGAACCGGTCCGGCGTGAGCTGGCGCTGCTCGCGGCCGAGTACGGGACCCTCGCCGGTCTGCCCCTGCGGCTGCTGCCCGAACAGCTGGAGCTGGTCCGGGTGCCCGCCGGGACACCGTCGGCGGCCTTCGACTGCGACACCTGGGAGGACATCGCCGCCGCCCGGGCCCGGATCAGGGAGCATGGGGCCGTGCTGGAGGAATGGATCACCTCGGTCAGGGACGAACTCGGCATCGATCTGGACGTCGACACCGATCTGCTGCTGGACCTCGCCCGGGACGCCGCCCACGGAGTGGCCCGGCCCGCCGCGCCGCTGACGACCTTTCTGGTCGGGTACGCGGCTGCGGGCGGCGGCCCGGAAGCCGTCGCCGAGGCCGCCCGCAAGGCGGCCGCCCTCGCCCGCCGCTGGTCGGAGGAGACCGGCCCGGCTGCACCGGGAGGTGCGGGATGACCCCCCGCGACCACCGGGGCCGCTTCACCCGCCGCGTACCGGAAGCCCCGCCCACGGCCCCGGCGGACCCGCCGCTCCCACCCGCCGGTCCCACCGGCCAGGGCACAACTTCCCCGGAGCCAGCGCCCGACGCCGCGCCCGCGGCCCTGCTCCGACGCGACCCCGACGGCTCCCGCAGCTCCGCGCGTGCCGTCGGCCGGTCCGGCGCCACCGGCTCGGACCGGGCCCCGGAGGCTCTGCGGACCGGTGTCCCCGACGGCCTCCCGGCCGCCGCCGGGGAGCGCGCCGAAACCACTTCCGGCCCGTCGCGTACGGCGTCCTGCGCCCAGGACCCGGCCGCAAGCTGGGCCGGTGTCATCGACTCCGAACCACCTTCAGCCCTCTTTCCCGATGCCGCCGTACGACCGGTGTCCCCCGCGCCAGGATCCGCCGGGCGGAGTGCCGGTGGTTCGCGTGCGGCGGCCCCGGGGCGTGGGAGCGCCGGGCAGGGCCCTGGCGGCGGTGCGGTCCGTGTCACCGGACTCCTGGGTGAGAGGCCCCGGGTGGCGGCCGCCACGGCCGGGGCGGCGGGGGCGGACGGCGACGGTGTCGAGGATGCCCTGGCGTTTCTCGACGCGGCCCCCGTGTCCCGGCCCGGGGGGAGTCCGCCCGGGGCCGCCCCGAGCCCTCTCCACCCGGACGGGGGCCCCGTGAACGACATGGACGACGTGGACGGCATGGACGACGCGCTCGCGTTGCTGCTCGACGAGGGACACCTGGTCGCCGAATCCGTCACCTCCCCCGTCCTTCCCCCGGTCGGCGGGGACAGCGTGGACGGGGTGGAGGACGCGCTCGCCCTGTTGAAGCCCGAGCGGGCCGGGGCCGCGGGCGGAGTCGGCGTGGAAGGCGTCGCCGATGCGGCGGTCCTGGTGAGCGCCGGTGCCACGGGCGCGGGCGCCCCGTCCGCCGGGGGCCGTGGACAGGACTCGGACGCCGCCGAGGGGGTCGAGGACGCGCTCGCCCTCCTGGCGCCGGAGCAGGGCGCGGAAACCCCCCGTACCGAAGGCGGCGGTGACGGTGGCGGACCCGTCGGGCCGGTGGACTGGGCCGGTGCCCGGGAGATCGCGGCCGCCGCCGGGCAGGACGCACGGCCGCGCACCGAGCGGGTGCCGCTGGCCGCCGCGCTCGGCCGGGTGCTGGCCGAGCCCCTGGTGGCACTCTGCGATCTGCCGTCCTTCGACACCTCCGCCATGGACGGCTGGGCCGTCGCCGGACCCGGCCCCTGGACCGTCCGGGACGGATCGGTCCTCGCCGGGCGCGGCGCCGTGGCCCCGCTGGAGGACGGTACGGCCGTACGGATCGCGACCGGGGCGCGGATCCCGCCGGAGGCCACCGCCGTGCTCCGCAGCGAGCACGCCCGGACCGGTGAGCGGCCGGGCCTGCTCGCCGCCGACCGTGGCCTCCCCCACGGCCAGGACGTCCGCCCCCGGGGACAGGAGTGCCGCACCGGGGACCGGCTGCTGCCCGCCGCCCGGGTGGTGAACCCGGCGGTGCTGGGGCTCGCCGCCGCCGCCGGTTACGACGAGCTGGGCGTCGTCCCCCGGCCGGGCGTGGAGGTGCTGGTCCTCGGGGACGAGCTGCTGGCCACCGGCCTGCCGTACGACGGCCTGATCCGCGATGCGCTGGGGCCGATGCTCGTGCCCTGGCTGGAGGCGCTGGGCGCCGAGGTGGCCGCCGTCCGGTGGATCGGTGACGACGCCGGGGCGCTGCGCCGGGCCGTCGCCGCGTCGACCGCCGACCTCCTGGTCACCACGGGTGGCACCGCCTCGGGCCCGGTCGACCACGTCCACCCCGTGCTGCGGGCGGAGGGCGCCGAACCCCTGGTCGACTCCGTCGGGGTACGGCCCGGTCACCCCATGCTGCTGGCCCGCCTGGGCGCCCCCCTCGGCAGCCCCGCCGGGACCGGGACCCCCGTACGCCATCTCGTCGGGCTGCCGGGAAACCCCCTCGCCGCCGTCGCCGGGCTGCTCACCCTCGCCGAGCCGCTGCTGAGGGGCCTGCTGGGGCTCGCTCCTCCCGTACCGCACCGGGCGCCGGTGGACGAGGAGGTCCCGGGCCACCCGCGTGACACCCGGCTCGTGCCCTGCGTGCACCGCGAGGGACGGCTGCTGCCGCTGCGCTACCACGGCCCGGCCATGCTGCGGGGGATCGCCGCCGCCGAAGGGCTGGCGGTCGTGCCCCCGGGAGGCGCCCGGCCGGGGGACGAGGTGGAAGTGCTGCGGTTCCCCTGGACCACGCCAGGCTGACCATGGCGCGTGGAGGCCGCCGTCGGCCCGGGCGTGTTTCACGTGAAACACGCCCGGGCCGACGCGAACGGCTCCGTCAGGGGGTCTTCTCCTCCCGGCTGATGGTGATCAGCCGGTCCCCGAACTGGAGCTGCGCGGACTGCGGATCGGTGTAGTCCAGCATCTTCTTCCGCCGCACCACCGCCACCACCAGATCCGCGCACTCCCGGGGCGAACGGCCCACCTCGCCCTTGGCGACGGGCCGTTCGATCAGATTCAGCCCGCTGCCCCGGGTCATCAGATCCTCCAGGGTGTCGGCCACATGCGGGCTCGCCATCGAGACCCCGAGCAGCCGTCCGGCGGAGCTGGAGCTGGTGACGACCGTGTCCGCCCCGCTCTGCTTGATCAGCGGTACGTTCTCGTCCTCCCGGACGGCCACCACGATGGCGGCCCGCTTGTTCAGCTGCCGTGCGGTGAGCGTGACCAGGGTCGCGGTGTCGTCGCGCTGGGGCGCGATTATCACCCGGGCCGCCCGCTGGATCTCGGCCTTGAGCAGGGTCCGGGAACGGGTGGCGTCCCCGAGGACCGCGACCAGGCCGTCCGCTCCGGCCGCGTCGACCGCCTTCTGCTGCGGATCGACCACGACGATCTTCTCCAGGGGCACCCCCTGCCCCCGCAGGGTCTCGATCGCGTGGCGGCCCTTGGTGCCGTAGCCGACGACGATCACATGGTCGGCCATCCGGTTGCGCCAGCGATGGACCCGGACCTGCTGGCGGGTGCGCTCGGTGAGCACTTCGAGGGTGGTGCCGACCAGGATGATCAGGAAGAGCACGCGCAGCGGGGTGATGACGAAGATGTTGGTCAGCCGGGCCGCGTCGCTGACCGGGGCGATGTCGCCGTAGCCGGTGGTGGAGAGGGTGACGGTGGTGTAGTACGCCGCGTCGAGGAGGTCCACCTTGCCGTCGGCGTTGTCGTTGTAGCCCGCGCGGTCCAGCCACACCAGCAGGGTGGTGACCGCGAGCACCAGCATCGCCATGGCCAGCCGCCGCAGCACCTGCTGGAGCGGCGGCACGGCGGCCTGGGCGGGCATGGTGATGGCGCGTCCCGCCTCGGCCTCGTCCTCGGCCTCCCGGCGCGAGTTGTACCAGATGGAGCGCAGGATCGAGAACCTGCCTGCCTTCGGCGGCGGTTGCTTCTCGTTCCTCATCGGAATGTCTCCTCTGCCCCTGGGCCGCCCGGTCGATCTGAAGGAACCATCGTCGCCGATCCGGAGCCGGAACGCGGTCTCGTCCGCCGTGTTGGCGGTAGCGTCGTTCCCCCGTGGTGGCGGTGTACGCGCCCCGGGTCGATGACAGAGGACCACTGGAGGCTTTGTGCGCGGGCACACCGTGATCGTCGGATTTGGTACGAAGGGCCGGTCCGCGATCCAGACACTGACCGCGACGGGTCTGAGCAAGGACCGGATCGTGATCGTGGACCCCAGCGGCAAGGTGGTGGAGTCGGCGGTCGCGGAGGGCTACAACGGCGTCGTCGGGGACGCCACCCGCAGCGATGTCCTGCTCAAGGCCGAGGTGCAGCGCGCCGGGCAGATCATCATCGCGACCCAGCGCGACGACACGGCCGTCCTCGTCGCCCTGACGGCACGCCAGCTCAACAAGGAAGCGAAGATCGTCGCCTCCGTGCGGGAGGAGGAGAACGCCCCCCTGCTGCGGCAGTCCGGCGCGGACGCCGTCATCACCAGCGCCAGCGCGGCGGGGCGGCTGATGGGCCTCTCCGTGCTCAGCCCCAGCGCGGGCGCCGTGATGGAGGATCTGATCCAGCAGGGCAGCGGACTCGATCTGGTGGAACGTCCGGTGATAAAGGCCGAGGTGGGGAAGAACGTCCGGGAGACGGACGACCTGGTGGTGAGCGTGCTGCGCGGCCACCGGATGATCGGGTACGACGATCCCACGGCGAGCCCGCTCCAGCTGACCGACCGCGTGATCACGATCGTCCGGGCGGAGGACGCGGCCCCCGGCGACCGCCGCTGAGCAGGAGCGGATCCGAACGCCGGACCCCCGGGCCCGACCCGGACGTCACACCCTCGGGCCTGACCCGGACCGACGCCGCCCGGGGAGTAGCCTCGCGGCCATGCATGCGATCACGATTCCCGAACCCGGTGGTCCCGGGGCACTGGTCTGGGCCGAGGTCCCCGACCCGGTGCCCGGCGAGGGAGAAGTCCTCGTCGAGGTGGCGGCGAGCGCGGTCAACCGCGCGGATCTGCTCCAGCGGCAGGGCTTCTACGATCCGCCGCCCGGCGCCTCGCCCTACCCGGGTCTGGAGTGCTCCGGCCGGATCGCCGCCCTCGGCCCCGGGGTGTCCGGCTGGGCCGTCGGCGACGAGGTGTGCGCGCTGCTCTCCGGCGGCGGCTACGCGCAGCGGGTCACGGTGCCGACCGGGCAACTGCTCCCCGTACCGGCGGGCGTCGACCTGGTCACGGCGGCCGCGCTGCCCGAGGTGACCGCGACGGTCTGGTCCAACGTCTTCATGATCGCGCACTTGCGGCCGGGCGAGACGGTCCTGATCCACGGCGGCGCCAGCGGGATCGGCACCATGGCCGTCCAGCTCGCGAAGGCCGTCGGCGCCCGGGTCGCGGTCACCGCCGGAGGGCCTCAGAAGCTGGCGCGCTGTGCCGAGCTGGGCGCGGACATCCTGATCGACTACCGCGAACAGGACTTCGTGGCGGAGCTGCGGGCGGCGACGGACGGCGCCGGGGCGGATGTCGTCCTCGACATCATGGGCGCCGCGTATCTGGACCGGAACGTCCGTGCCCTCGCGGTCAACGGGCGGCTCGCCGTGATCGGACTCCAGGGCGGGGTCAAGGGCGAGCTGAACCTCGGGGCGCTGCTCGCCAAGCGTGCCGCGATCACCGCGACCTCGCTGCGCGGCCGTCCGCTGGGGGAGAAGGCCGCGATCGTGGCGGCGGTGCGGGAACACGTCTGGCCGCTGATCGAGAACGGCCGGGTACGGCCGGTGGTGGACCGGAGCCTGCCGCTCAAGGAGGCGGCGGAGGCCCACCGGCTGCTGGAGTCCGGGGCGCACATCGGCAAGGTGCTGCTGGTGAACGACCCGCCCGCCTGAACGACCCGCCCGCCTGAACCAGCCGGCGAGCCTGGACAGGCCCGTCCGCCCGGACGACCCGCCGTACCGGACCCGCCGGACCCGCCGAGCCCGCCGGACCCGTCGTACCCGACCCGCCGGGCCCGGTACGACGGGCCGAAGCCCGAGGACTGAAGAAGGACTGAGGAGAGGGCTACAGATACGGGCCCGAGCGGATCGCCCCCTGGTGCGGGTTGTCGTCGTCGTGGTGCGAGCCCGGCGGCAGCGCGCGGCGCATCTGCTCCAACTGCGCCCGTGCGGCCATCTGCTGGGCGAACAGCGTCGTCTGGATGCCGTGGAACAGGCCCTCCAGCCAGCCCACCAGCTGGGCCTGGGCGATCCGCAGCTCCGCCTCGGAGGGCACCGCCTCATCGGTGAACGGCAGCGAGAGCCGCTCCAGCTCGTCCACCAGCTCCGGGGCGAGCCCGTCCTCCAGCTCCTTGACCGAGCCGGCGTGGATCTCCTTGAGCCGGACCCGGCTCGCCTCGTCCAGAGGAGCCGCCCTGACCTCCTCCAGCAACTGCTTGATCATGCTGCCGATGCGCATCACCTTCGCGGGCTGCTCGACCATCTCCGTCACCGGGATCTCACGCGGCTCGTGGTCGCCCGCGCCGCCGCCGAGTGCCGTCCCGTCCTGTCCCACGACAAGGATGGGGGGCTCCTGCGACCGTTCATTCGTCGGCATCTCCATGCGCCCATTGTCTCGCACACACGCGTCAACAGGGGTGTGCCCCCGTACCGGGAGGATCACTCCGATACGGGGGCACAAAACCGCAGGCGACCCGGGTCAGGCCGCCGCACGGCGGGACAGGGCGCCCCGCGAGCGGGTCACCACCGCCGCCAGCAGCGCGGCTCCGACCGGTACGGCGATCAGCAGCACCGCCAGCGTCGGCCAGGGGACCTCGATCGGGAAGTACGGCTTGTCGGCGAGCGTGGAGTACCCGAGGTCGACGGCCTTCTCCCACTCGGTCATGGCCCGGTGGCGCTCGGAGAGGACCAGGCCCAGGGCGGGCAGCGCGCCCGCCACCGAGCCCAGCACCACACCCATCGCGGCCACCACCCCGCACTGGAAGGCGCTCAGCGTCCTGCGCACCCCCGCCGGGGCGCCGACCGCCGCCAGCGTCCGCAGATCGGCCTCGGCGTCCGCCTGGGAGAGCCCCGTGGCGATACCGGCGGCACCGATCGTGACCAGCCCGGCGAAGAGCGCCAGGGCCAGCATCATCACCTTGGTCTCGCTCTGGAAACCCTTCTCGACGAACAGGCGCTCATCGGCCCCGATCGTGGACAGCGACTTGTCGAGCCGCTGCTCCTCCTCGGTCCGGGGCAGCCGGTCCAGGGCGTAGTACGCGCCGTAGCCGGTGGTGTCGATCTTCTCGGCCTTCGCGGTGGCGGCCGGCATGATCACGCGGATGCCGTACGCCTCGGCCTTGTCGCCCATCCGGTGCGCCGGGAGGGTGACGATCCTGCCGGGCGGGTCCCGGTACTCCTCCCGGGCCTTGTCGGCGGCTTCGATATCCGTGATCAGCCGGATGCCGATGCTGCCCTTGGTGTCGAGGTGGGCGCGGTCAAAGACCAGCGGCTTCCCCGCGTTCAGGGCCTTCTCGGCGGCCGGGTCCTCGATCCGCAGCACCTTGAGCAGCTTCGCGTCGCCGATCACCACATCGGCGTCGACATAGGCACTCGGCCCCTCCTCGCAGCGCCAGTCCTCCTGCCGCATCTTGTTGCGCTCGGCGGGGGAGAACTTCGCGGCGGGCTCCTCGTCCGGCCGCGCCGGGTCGACCTTGTCGAGCGGGCACTCGTTGGCCGGCGGCGTGATCAGCTCGTACCGTCCGCAGCCCGCGTCGGGCGCACCGGAGCCGTGGATCGAACAGTTGGGGTTGCCCACCGCGATCCGGTCCATGTCGGCCCGCACGGTGACGGGGAACTCCTTCTGCACGGCATCGCGCACCGCGGCCGCGTGCCGCGACGACCCCTCCGCCAGCAGGGTCACGGCGACCGACCCATGGGGCAGCGAGGCCGTGTACTCGGCCCGGTCGGCGGCCTCGGAGCTGGCGGCGTACGTGGCGACGGCGACCGTTCCGGCGACGGCGGCCAGGACCGCAGCCACCGCCGGTGCCGTACGGCCCCGGTTGCGGACCGCGTCCCGCAGCGCCAGGCGCGGGGCCAGCGGCAGGAAGCGCCCGATCCGGCCGAACATCCCCACCAGTGCCGGGGTCATGGCGACCACACCCAGCTCGGCGATGACGCTTCCGGCCGCGATCAGCAGGAACTCCTCGAAGATCATGAAGCCGAAGAGCGCGATGGCCGCACCCGCGACGACGGCGACCAGCCCGACCAGCGGCAGGACACGGTTGCTGCGGCGGATGCCCTGACGGCCGGTGAGGGAGTCCAGGACGGGCTGGCGGGAGGCGTTGACGGCCGGCAGCAGCGCCGCCGCGAGGCCGGTGCCGACGGCGAGCAGCGCGATGGCCAGCAGCTCCGTCGGCCGCATCTGGAAGGACCCGAACCGCTCCCCGACGTACTCCTCCAGCCAGGGCCGTGCCACCAGGGTGAGCGCGATGCCCAGCACGGTGCCGACCACGGCGGCCGCCAGACCGATCACCAGTCCGCCGGAGAGCACGATCGCCCGGATATGGCGGCGGTCACCGCCGTTGGCCCCCACCAGACCGAGCTGGCGCCGCGAGCGCCGCGCGCCGACGGCGAAGGCCGGGCCCGCGAGCAGACAGATCTCCAGCAGCGCGAGGAGCATCACGGTGGCGGCGATGGTCAGGGCGACCTCGTCGGTGTACTGCTCGGCCGAGGGCTTGCCGTCCTTCGCGTAGAGCGGGATCTCGGAGTCCGGCGGCGGGGAGAGGATCACGGAACGGGACGTGGCGAGCACGCCCTTCTTGTTGACCGCCTGGACGTGGTTCCACGTGAAACCGCCGTCGATCTTGACGAGGTAGGAGGTGCTGGGCTCGGTGCCGACGGGCAGCCCGGCTGCTCTCATGGCCCGGTCCAGGGGCGCGATCAGCGCGCCGGGAAGGGCGTTGACCTCGTTGGTCTTCAGCGCGCTCGGCAGCTCGTAGGAGCCGACGATCGTGTACTCGCGGTCCAGATGGCGGGCCTTGAGCGTGGAGCCCACCTTCAGCCCGCTGTTCTCCAGGAAGAACGTGGTCGCCGCGACCTCGTCGGCGGTCTTCGGGAACCGCCCGTCGACCAGCGGCATCATGCCGGCGACCATGGGGTCCGCCGCCTTCAGCTCGCGGATGCTCGCGGACAGCAGACCGTGCTTGGTGCTCAGTTTGCCCCCGCCCAGCGTGCTGCTGAGCGCGGTGGCTCCGGCGGGCAGGGCCTTGCGCACATCGGTCGAACCGCTGGGGTACTCGTCGTCGTCCCCGATCTCGCGGGCCACCGAGTTGCGCTCGTTCTGCGGGTCCTGGAACAGGGCCTCCCCTCCGACCCCGGCATCGGTGAGCAGGGCGTCGGCATCGCCGAGCACCCGTTCCAGCTTGTCCTGGGGCGTGAGCTGGGAGCTGCGGTAGGTGATGTTCGCCGCGCTGACCCCGATGACGGGCAGGGCGATCATCGCCAGGACGAGCAGGCTGCGCCCCTTGGCCCGCCAGGCGTCACGGCGGGCTATCCGGACCGCGGCCACCCAGGGGTGGTACCAGTTCCTCACAGTCCGGCCGCCCGCCCGGAGAGCAGCGATTCGGCGTCGCTGCGGACCGTCTGGTCGACCATGGAGCCGTCCCGGACGAAGACCACCCGGTCCGCCCAGGCGGCGAAGCGCGGTTCGTGGGTGACGAGGATGCCGGCGGCGCCCGCGTCGCAGCGGGCGCGGAGCAGGGAGAGGACCGACTCGCCGGTCTCGGAGTCGAGCGCGCCGGTGGGTTCGTCGGCGAGGACGAGCCGCCGGTCGCCCACGAGGGCGCGGGCGATGGCCACCCGCTGCTGCTGGCCGCCGGACATCTCGTCCGGGAAGCGGTCGGCGAGATGGGCGAGCCCGATCTCCTCCAGGGCGGCCAGCGATTCGACCCGCGCCTTGCGGGCGGAGACGCCGTCCAGCTCACGGGGGAGGGAGACGTTCTCGGCGGCGGTGAGCGCGGGGATCAGGTTGTAGTCCTGGAAGACATAGCCGATGCTGCGGCGGCGCAGGGCCGCGAGCGTCTTGCGGTTCACGGCGGCGATGTCGGTGTCCTCGACCATGACCCGGCCGGACGTCGGCAGATCCAGTCCGCCCGCGATGGTGAGCAGGGTCGACTTGCCGGAGCCGGAGGGGCCCATGACGGCGACGAGTTCGCCCGGGAAGACATCGAGGTTGATGCCGCGCAGCGCGTGCACCTCGGTGGCGCCGCTGCCGTGGACCCGGGTCACCTGCTGGAGCTGGAGCACGGGCCGCTGAGACTGAAGGTTCTGATGCGATCCGTGTGACTGGTGTGATGTCGATGCGGACATGGCGCCCCCCTGTGGGCTGGTGTAGAGCGGACGGCTCCGGACGGGCGGAGCCGGTACGGGTACGGGTACGGGTACGGATGTGGATGCGGCGGCGGCGCGGAGGCTGCGGGTGCGAAGGCCGCTGTGCGGTCGCGGTCGCGTCGCCTGTGCTGTGATGGGCAAGTCGTGGGTGCTGTGGGTGCTGTGGGTGCCGTGCGGGTCGCGTACGGGGCGACGGCCGGCGTGGGCCCGGGCCCGGGGTCCGTCCCTGGTCAGGGGCCGGGTCCCGGCGTGGGTAGCCGGTGCGGGGCCTGGGTCGGGGCCCGCGCGGCGGCTGCCGTCACGCGTTCCGGCGGGCCCTGCGCCGGGCCGCCGCCACCCCGGCGAGCAGCGACGTACGCCCGTCCCCGGAGCGTTCGTCGCCGTCCGGTGCGGGGGACGACGACGGTCCGGGAGCCGCCGGAGGCGCCGGTTCCTGCCGGGCCCGCTCCCGGGCGTCGGCGGCGATCCTGATGAGCCGGGCCTCGCAGTGGTCGAGCCAGCGGGCCTCGGCCTCGGTCCGGAAGATCAGCTGTTCCAGTACGAGCAGCCAGGCCACGTCGTCCCGCTCCGGGGTCCCGCCGCCCTCGATCGCGGCGAGTGCCTGCGCCTTGAGCCGGGTGTAGTCCTGCATCGCCCGCACGGTGTGCCGGCGCTGGGACTGGATCACGTCACGGATGTCGACGCCCGGAGCGCCCACCGCCATCGCCAGCTTGATGGCCAGCTCGTCCCGGGGCGGGCTCTCGCGGTCCACGGGCCGTTCGAACCAGCTCCGCAGCTCGGCCCGGCCCGGGTCGGTGATGACATACAGGGCGTGGCCCGCGTCGTCCTCGCCGCTCTGGGCGACCAGGCCGTCGCGTTCCAGACGGTTGAGGGTGGTGTAGACCTGGCCGACGTTGAGTGGCCAGGTGGCTCCCGTGCGTGACTCGAACTCCGTGCGGAGCTGGGAGCCGTACCGGGGGCCGTGCTCAAGGAGGGCGAGCAGCCCGTGGCGGATGGACATACTCAGTATGTATACCCGGTATGCCGAACGCGTCCAACCGCCTGGAGGGGGATGTCACAGGATCCGTCTCAAGGAGGAGAGGGGGAGGGGAGCCGGAGGAGGGAGGGGGCGGGACGGTGCCGGCGGCCGTCCCGCCGACCTCCCGGTGGCTGCCTCAGCGACGTCTCATGCGGATGCCGAGGAAGCCGATCCCCAGCCCCATGAGGGCCATGCCGATGCCCAGCGAGAGCGGTGAGATCCGGTGCGGCACGGGCTCGGGCGGGCCCTCGTACCCCTGTTGGCGTGCGGCGCCGGGGTCCAGCGGGGTGAAGGTCGGCTGTGGGTCGCCGCCCGCGTCCCGCGCGCCCCACGGGTCGTCCGCGTCCGCCGGAACGTCGTCACCGGCGCGGTTCCCGGGCGCCGTGCCGTCGTCCCCCGGCGGGCTGGATCCCGGGGTCCGCGAGGCCCCGGGGGTGGGCGGGCCCGACGCCGAACCGGGACGGGACTGTGACATGGACACCGTCGCCGAGGGGGTGGCGGCCGTCGGGTCGGCCGGCTCGGTGGGCCCCCCGGAGCTGCGGGACGCCCCCGACTCCCGGGCCGGCCAAGGGCTCCCGGTCGCCGGTGGCCGGCCGGGGCGGGTACGGCCCTCGCCCGCCGGATGCCCGGCCAGCGAGGCGGACGGCGTGGGCCGGGCCGGTGCCGGAGCCCCCGGTTCGTCGTGCGCGGCCGCCGTCCCGGGAGCGCCGAGCAGCAGGACCGAGCCGACCGCGAGCGCGCACCGCGTGCGCAGCCCTGGAGTCACCGGGTGACCCCCTCCCGTACCGAACGACCGAACGTACCGAAACGCGCTGACGCGCCCCGCCCGCGCTCCCGCGTATCCGGCGGGCGCGCGGTGGCGGTGGCGCACCGGGCACAACGAGCGCGGGCGGCCGACGATCACGCTGAGCGCCGGGCGCGGCCGTACCGACCGGCCGCTGTGCCGGTGGGACTCAGCGTCACATGAGGTGATGAATCCGGCATCTCGGGAGAAAAGTTGCCGAGGTGTGGGGAGCAGAGCAAGGGAAGAGGCAGCGGGAAAAAGGAGGGAAGGGAAAAAGAGGGAGGGGAGGGGGCTCAGCCCGCCCTGCCGGTGGAGACGTGGAGTTCGAACTCCTGCTGCTCCGGCGTCACGGCCGTCCCCCGGCTCGGGAACTGCCGGATCACGGCATCCCTCGACCACTGCGGGTTGTCGACCTCGATCACCCGCCAGCTCCACCCGGCCGAGCGCAGACACTCCTTGACGGACAGCACGTCCTTGTAGAGCAGATCGGGCGCCGCCACCTTCGCCGGATCGGCGGTGTCCTCCGGGGCGTCGGTGCACTTCTCGGTGTCGATCTTCCGGTTGCGGTCCGGGGGCAGCCCCTCCACCGCCGGATCCGCACCGGCCTGCCCGCCCGTCCTGGTGCCCGGCCCCGGCGCGGTGGGTGCGGAATCGTTGCGGAGGTTGTCCGGTTCCGTCGGTTCGTCGTCGCTCCCCATCACGTCCCGCACGATGCCGATCACCATCAGCACCCCCAGCACCACGCCGACGGTGAGCGCGACCCTCTTCCCCGTCCGCTTCTTCGGAGCGTTGTCGAAGGGGGACGGCGGGGGCGGGGAGATGGTGTACGCGGGAGCCATCCCGGCCGTCCCCGGCTGCGGCTGCTGCTGATACGGCGGTACGGGCCCTCCGGAGCCCTGCGGATAGCCGTACTGCCCCTGCCCCTGCCCGTAACCGTGACCCTGCCCCTGCCCGTAACCGGAGGGCATGGGCGCCATCGGGGTGTGCGCGGGCGGTGCGGGCGGCCCGTACGGCCCCGGCGTCCCCGGGTACGCGGGCGCCGGATACCCCTGCCCCACCGGCGGGAAGACCGCCGATGCCACGCCCGCCCCGCTCGCCGGCGGACCACCGGAGACGATCACCGGGGCCGCCGGCCGCCCCGCCGCCAGGACCCGTTCGCACGCCTCCCGCATCGCCGCCGCCGTCGGGAAGCGCTCGTTGGGGTTCTTCCGCAGCGCCCGCGCCACCAGCGCGTCCATCGCCGGCGTCACCGAGCGGTTGATCCCCGAGGGCGCGACCGGCTCCTCCTGCACATGCGCGTACACGATCGCCAGCGGGCCGTCCGCGTCGAACGGCAGCCGCCCGGTCAACAGCTGGAAGAGCATGATCCCGACCGAGTACAGATCGGAACGGGTGTCCACGCCCCGCCCCAGCGCCTGCTCCGGCGACAGGTACTGCGGGGTGCCGACCACCATCCCGGTCTGCGTCATCGAGGAGACACCCGACTGGAGGGCCCGCGCGATGCCGAAGTCCATCACCTTGACCACGCCGCGCGGCGTCACCATCACATTGCCGGGCTTGATGTCCCGGTGCACGAGACCCACCTCGTGACTGGTCCCCAGCGCGGCGAGCACGTCCGCCGTCACCCTGAGCGCCTTCTCGGCGGGCATCGCCCCGTACTGCCGGACGTCCGCCGCCAGGACGGAGCCCAGCGGTTGGCCCTCCACGTACTCCATCACCATGTACGGAGTCGGGAGCCCGGACCCGTCCGCCGCCGGATCCTCGCCGGTGTCGAAGACCGAGACGATATTGGGATGCGACAGTTTGGCAACGGCCTGCGCCTCGCGCCGGAACCGCTCGCGGAAGGACTGCTCGCGCCCCAGCTCGGTGTGGAGCGTCTTGATCGCGACCTGGCGGTCGAGTGCGGTGTCGTAGGCCAGATGGACGGCGGCCATCCCGCCCTCGCCGAGCAGGGCCCGCAGCTGGTACCGGCCACCCGCGAGGGAACGGCCCGTGTGGCGGCCCGTCGCACCGTCCTGGCTCATGACTGCCGATCCCCCCTGGGCCCGTCCCTCTGACGGGGCAAGTCTGCCCGAGGGGCACCCCACGTCAAGCCGCGCGCCCCCGGCGGTGACCGTACGCGGCGGTCGGGTCCGGGAGAGTCACAGATGTGGCACGAAATACGCGTGGTCGTGCTCACAGCAGTTTCCCCGGCGGTCCATCTCCTGCGGTGGTGTCACGGCGAGGCTGTAGCGTGAGGCCACACGGCACAGGAACACACAGACACGACGGCGAGGACTGATGGCACCCGAACCCGAAGCTGGCGGCGGCGTGCCGGATCCGGCGGAAGCCTGGGGCGCGGGCGGACTGGTCGGTGAGGGCCGCTACCGCCTCACTCACCGGCTCGGGCGCGGCGGCATGGCCGAGGTCTTCGCGGCGGAGGACGTACGGCTCGGACGCACCGTCGCGGTGAAGCTGCTCCGCGCGGATCTCGCCGAGGACCCCGTCTCCAAGGCCCGCTTCACCCGTGAGGCGCAGTCGGTCGCCGGGCTGAACCACCACGCGATCGTGGCGGTGTACGACTCCGGCGAGGACGTGGTGAACGGCCAGCCCGTGCCGTACATCGTCATGGAGCTGGTCGAGGGCCGGACCATCCGCGACCTGCTGATCAACGCCGACGCCCCGCCGCCGGAGCAGGCGCTGATCATCGTCTCCGGGGTGCTGGAGGCGCTGGCCTACTCGCACCAGCACGGCATCGTGCACCGCGACATCAAGCCGGCGAACGTCATCATCACCCACGCCGGCGCCGTCAAGGTCATGGACTTCGGCATCGCCCGCGCCCTGCACGGCGCGTCCACGACGATGACCCAGACCGGCATGGTCATGGGCACGCCCCAGTACCTCTCGCCGGAACAGGCCCTGGGCAAGGCCGTCGACCACCGCTCCGACCTCTACGCCACCGGCTGTCTGCTGTACGAACTGCTGGCGCTGCGGCCCCCGTTCACCGGCGAGACCCCGCTCTCGGTGGTCTACCAGCACGTCCAGGACATGCCGGTGCCGCCGTCGCAGGTCTCCGACGTCGTACCGCCGGAGCTGGACGGCCTGGTCATGCGGTCGCTGGCGAAGGACCCGGACGACCGCTTCCAGAGCGCGGAGGAGATGCGCGGTCTGGTGCAGTACGCCCTCCAGATGCTTCAGCAGCAGGGCAGCCACACCAACAGCTGGAACACCGGCTACGTGCCGACGCAGGAGACCCTGCCGACGACGGCGCTGGGCGGCCCCGGGCCGATGGGCGCGACCGCCGTGCACCCGGTCCACGGGGAGACGGCGCAGGGCCCGATCCTGCCGCCGATGAACCCGGACGACGGCGGGTACGAGGGCGGTCACGGCGGCGGCCGGCGGCGCGGGCGGCGGGGGAAGATGCTGCTCGCCGCGCTGGCGCTGGTCGCGGTGGTGGCCGGAACCGCGTACGCGATCAAGGCGGGGGACACGGACACGGGCGACCGGAAGCCCCCGGTGAAGACCTCCCAGTCCCCGTCGCAGGACACGCCGAAGGAGCCCGAGCCCTCGCAGACCGAGTCGGCGAGCGCCGACCTCCCGAAGCCTCCGCAGCAGGGGAGCCAGACACCCTGGCGGCCCAAGAAGAGCTACACGCCGCAGCAGCCCCTGCCGTCGTTCACGGAGTCGACCGACCCGTCGCCGACGAACCAGCCGACCGAGTCGGAGGGCCCGGCCGAGCCGCAGGAGCCGACGACCTCGGCCGGCCCGCCGGACGGCGAGGACCCGGGCGGGAGCGTGGGCGAGCCCTCGGGCGACCCGGGCGGCACCCCGGGCGGTCCGGGCGAGGCCACCGGCGCCACGGAGGGCGAAGCCGGCACGCCGTGATTCTCCGGGCAGGCTGAACGGGCCCCGGACCACTCGGTCCGGGGCCCGCCCATGTCTCCGCCGGGAGATCAGGCGGTGAACGCGTCCCGGACCGCCCGGTACTCCCGGGTCCACCACACCGCCAGGGCCGACACCGCGGCGAACTGCGGGTCGGCCCTGCGGTCGCGCAGCTGGTAGCGCCAGCGCAGTATCCAGAAGTCGTTGAGCCGTTCCCACCAGACCCGGTGGACGGCCGCCGCCATCTCCGCGGCGTCCGCCCCCACCGCCCGGCGGTAGGCGCGCGCGTAGGCGCGGACCTTGGGCAGCTCCAGCACCCCCGCCGGGCGCAGGAAGAAGATCGCCGCGGCCCGGACCGCCTCCTCGGCGCGGGGCTGCACCCCTAAGCGGTCCCAGTCCACGATCGCGGCGGGTTCCGTGCCCCGGTAGAGGAGGTTCAGCGGGTGGAAGTCGCCGTGCACCCAGCCGCCCGCGCGGGCCGGGGGCGGCCGGTGGTCCGCGTACCGCTCCAGCAGCGACCGCCGTTCCAGCAGCCGGTGTTCGGCGAGGGCGTCGAAGACGTCGTAGGGGCGTGAGGCGCGGGAGAGCGCCAGGAGTTCGTCGATGAGGGTGAGGGTTTCCGCGGGGTCGGCGCTGTCGTAGGGGCGGGACTGCTGGGGGGAGTACTGCTGGGTGTAGCGCCGTTGCGGCGCCTGCTGCGGGGTACGGGAGCGGGCGCGGGGGACCGCGGGCGGTTCGGCCCGCTGCATCACCCGCTCCAGACCGGTGTGGACGAGCCCGAGCAGGGCCCCGAGGCGGCGGGACTGGCAGGCGGACAGATGGGAGCCGTCGCGGTGACGGCCGTCGATCCAGGGATGGAGGGCGTAGCAACGGTCGCCGATCACCGCGACCGTCTCCCCGTGCGCGTCCGCGACAGGGGGAGCGACGGGGACCCCGAGCGCCTGGAGGCGCTGGGTGGCGTGGTGTTGGCGGGTGATCGTCTCCCGATCCCCGTCGAGATGGTGTTTCAGGAAGTACGCACCACGGGTGGTGGCGAGGCGGTAGCCGCGGTTGAGGAGCCCTTCGGTGACCCGCTCACAGGAGAGCGGTTCCCCCGGGTCCTCGTAGCGGCGCAGCAGGGCACCGACCGGCGGCGCGATGACAGATGAGCGCGGCACTTACCAAATGATAGATCACTCAGAGTGTCTGTTGTGCTGCTCTTCGCGATAATCGAGGGTGTGGACGGTGACGAACTGAGGTTCTATATGCAGATGGACCGGTTCAAACCGCTCACCGTCCGCGCGGAGGGGCTCGTCGCCGAACCGCCGCAGATCCTCCTCCGTCGGGACGACGATCTGCGCCAGGCCCGTGAACTGCACGGACCACATGGTCCGCCCGCCGGAGTTGAAGTTGTCCGCGCCGTACGCGACGACGCTGCCGTTGCACGCGCGGTGATAGCCGAAGCCCCGGTGGATACGGAGCAGTACGGTCTGGTCGTCCCGCACGATGTGCCGGGCCGGGGCCACGAAGGGCATCGCGCGCATGCTGGTGGCGAGCCGGCCGTACGAGACGCCGGTGAGCAGCCGTACGCCGCGCAGTTCCTCGGGCTCGTCGGCGACGGCGATGGCGTCGGCGACGAGCGGTGCGACGGCGTCGGTGACGGCGATGGCGGCGCGCGGTGCGAAGGTGGCGACGGCGCGCGGTGCGAAGGTGGTGGCGGCGCGCGGTTCCTCGATGGGCATGGCCACCACTCTCGGGCCGGGGACGCTCCCGGGGAAGGGGCGGCGGCCCCTGGTCCGCTGGGACATTGGTCCCGTAACCGGGTAACCGGGTAACCGGCACGCGCCGCAGCCCGGACCCGGTGGTCGTACCGGGGCCCGCCCGGTGGTCGGCGCCCGTGGTCGGCGGTCAGTGGTGCTGCCGTTCCGCCTGCATCCGCGCGACGAACGCGGCCGCCTGCGACCGCCGCTCCATTCCCAGCTTCGACAGCAGGCTGGAGACGTAATTCTTGATCGTTTTCTCGGCGAGGTGCAGCCTCTCGCCGATGACGCGGTTGGTCAGCCCCTCGCCGATCAGATCGAGGATCCGGCGCTCCTGGTCCGTCAGCGCCGCCAGCTTGTCGTCACCCTTGGGGCTGTTCCCGTCCCGCAGCCGCGCCAGCACCCGGGCCGTCGCCACCGGGTCGAGGAGCGACTTTCCGGCCGCCACGTCCCGTACCGCCGACAGCAGCTCGTTCCCCCGGATCGCCTTCAGGACATAACCCGAGGCCCCGGCCATGATCGCGTCGAAAAGCGCCTCGTCGTCGGCGAACGAGGTCAGCATCAGGCATTTGATGTTCTCGTCCCGGGAGCGGATCTCCCGGCAGACCTCCACACCGCTGCCGTCGGGCAGCCGGACGTCGAGCACGGCGACATCCGGCCGGGTCGCCGGAATCCTGACCATGGCGTCCTCGGCCGTCCCCGCCTCTCCGACGACTTCGATATCGTCCTCGACGGAAAGCAGCTCATGAACCCCCCGCCGGACGACTTCGTGGTCATCCAGCAGGAATACAGTGATTTTTCCTTCTTCGCGCACGAATGCAGTCTCACACACCGGCTCTTCCCGTGCCCGGGGTGGCCGAGATAGGTTGCCCGTGTCCTCGACGGTCCGCAAGGCCGTGACCAGCACTGTCACCAGCGATGTTCCCCTTTTTCTGGATTTACTTGGAAATCCAAGCAAAGTCGCAGGTCAATAGGGGTTTCGCGGGAATGGCGCCTTCTGGGTAACGTGCTTTTGACAGGGCTTCGTCGGGGGCGCCTGTCACGTCCGTTCGACGCCGGTGCGCCCACCCCTCGTGCACCGGGTGAGAGCGGGCGAGCCTCTCCCTGTTCTCGGACAGGGGCTACCCCAGGCTCCCGGCGACCCCGGGGGGCCGGACCGACGGAGGAGCACGCACGTGACCGTGGAGAGCAGTGCTGCCGCGCGCAAACCGCGCCGCAGCGGCAAACGGGTGAGCGCCGCGAAGAAGACGCAGAGTGCCGAGCCGCAGCTCGTGCAGCTGCTGGCGCCGGACGGTACGCGCGTCCACCACCCCGACCACACCATCGAGCTGAGCGCCGACGAGCTGCGCGGGCTCTACCGGGACATGTTCCTCACCCGTCGCTTCGACGCCGAGGCCACCGCCCTCCAGCGCCAGGGCGAACTGGGCCTGTGGGCCTCGCTGCTGGGCCAGGAGGCCGCCCAGATCGGCTCCGGCCGGGCGCTCCGCGACGACGACTACGTCTTCCCGACCTACCGCGAGCACGGCGTCGCCTGGTGCCGCGGCGTCGACCCCACCAATCTCCTGGGGATGTTCCGCGGGGTGAACCACGGCGGCTGGGACCCCCGCGCCAACAACTTCCACCTCTACACCATCGTCATCGGCTCCCAGGCGCTGCACGCCACCGGCTACGCCATGGGCGTCGCCAAGGACGGCGCGGACTCGGCGGTCGTCGCCTACTTCGGCGACGGCGCCTCCAGCCAGGGCGATGTGGCCGAGGCGTTCACCTTCGCCGCCGTCTACAACGCCCCGGTGGTCTTCTTCTGCCAGAACAACCAGTGGGCGATCTCGGAGCCGACCGAGAAGCAGAGCCGGGTGCCGATCTACCAGCGCGCCCAGGGCTTCGGCTTCCCCGGCGTCCGCGTCGACGGCAACGACGTCCTGGCCTGTCTCGCCGTGACCCGCTGGGCGCTGGAGCGCGCCCGCAACGGCGAAGGCCCCACCCTGGTCGAGGCGTTCACGTACCGGATGGGCGCCCACACCACCTCCGACGACCCCACCCGCTACCGCCTCGACGGCGAGCGGGCCGCGTGGGAGGCCAAGGACCCGATCCTGCGGCTGCGCGCCCATCTCCAGCTGGAGGGCCACGCCGACGACGCCTTCTTCGCCGCGCTGGAGGAGGAGAGCGACGTCCTGGCCAAGCGGGTCCGCGAAGCCGTGCGCGCCATGCCCGACCCGGACCACATGGCGATGTTCGACCACGTCTACGCCGACGGGCACGCCCTCGTCGACGAGGAGCGCGCGCAGTTCGCCGCGTACCAGGCGTCCTTCGCCGACACCGAGGGCAATGCGGACGGCGACCGCGCCGAGGGAGGCAACTGACCATGGCCGTACAGAGGCTGCCGCTCGCCAAGGCGCTCAACGAGTCCCTGCGCAAGGCCCTGGAGACCGACCCCAAGGTCCTGGTCATGGGCGAGGACGTGGGCAAGCTGGGCGGCGTTTTCCGGATCACCGACGGGCTCCAGAAGGACTTCGGCGAGGACCGGGTGATCGACACCCCGCTCGCGGAGTCCGGGATCGTGGGCACCGCGATCGGGCTCGCGCTGCGCGGCTACCGGCCGGTGGTGGAGATCCAGTTCGACGGGTTCGTCTTCCCGGCGTACGACCAGATCGTCACCCAGCTCGCCAAGCAGCACGCGCGGGCGCTGGGGAAGATCAAGCTGCCGGTGGTCATCCGGATCCCCTACGGCGGCGGGATCGGCGCGGTCGAGCACCACTCCGAGTCCCCCGAATCGCTCTTCGCGCACGTCGCCGGCTTGAAGGTGGTGTCGCCCGCCAACCCGTCGGACGCGTACTGGATGCTCCAGCAGGCGATCCAGAGCGACGACCCGGTGATCTTCTTCGAGCCGAAGCGGCGCTACTGGGACAAGGGCGAGGTCGACACCGAGGCCATCCCGGGCCCGCTGCACACCGCTCGTGTGGTGCGCCAGGGGACGGATGTGACGCTCGCGGCGTACGGTCCGATGGTGAAGGTCTGCACGGAGGCGGCCGCCGCGGCGGCCGAGGAGGGCCGCTCCCTCGAAGTGCTGGATCTGCGCTCCGTCTCGCCTCTCGACTTCGACACCATCCAGTCCTCCGTGGAGCGGACCGGGCGGCTGATCGTGGTCCACGAGGCCCCCGTCTTCTTCGGCTCCGGAGCCGAGATCGCCGCTCGCATCACGGAGCGGTGCTTCTACCATCTGGAGGCCCCGGTGCTGAGGGTCGGCGGCTATCACACGCCGTATCCGCCGGCCCGGCTGGAGGACGAGTATCTGCCGGGTCTCGACCGGGTGCTCGACGCCGTCGACCGCTCGCTCGCGTACTGAGGAGGGCCGCTGTGATCCGCGAGTTCAAGATGCCCGATGTGGGCGAGGGGCTGACCGAGGCCGAGATCCTCAAGTGGTACGTGCAGCCGGGCGACGCCGTCACCGACGGCCAGGTCGTCTGTGAGGTGGAGACCGCCAAGGCGGCGGTGGAGCTGCCGATCCCGTACGACGGGACCGTGCACGAGCTGCGCTTCTCCGAGGGGACGACGGTCGACGTCGGCCAGGTGATCATCTCGGTGGACACGGGTGCCGGAGCCGGTGCCGACACTGCTGCCGTGGTGCGGGCCGAAGAGGAGGACGAGGCTCCCAAGGGGCGCCAGCCGGTCCTCGTCGGCTACGGTGTGGCCGAGAGCTCCACCAAGCGCCGCCCTCGCAAGCAGCCGGCTCCCGCAGCCGCCGCCGCGCCCGCCGCCGTGGCACCCGCGCCCGCGCCCGTGCCCGTCGCCGCGCCCGCGCCCGTGCCCGTCGCCGCGCCCGCGCCCGTGCCCGTCGCCGCACCCGCGCCCGCGCCGGTCGCCCCCGTACCGGAACAGGCTGCTCCGAGCCCTGTTCTCGTGCTCAACGGCCAGGGCACCGGCTCCCGGCCGCTGGCCAAGCCCCCCGTGCGCAAGCTGGCCAAGGACCTGGGCGTGGACCTGACCACCGTGGTCCCGAGCGGCCCGGACGGCATCATCACCCGTGAGGACATCCACGCGGCCGCGGCCCCCGAGCCCGCGCCGGTGATCCCGGTCGCGTCCCCGCCGGCCGCCGCGCCGGAACCGTCCGTCGCCGGTGCGCGGGAGACCCGTATCCCGGTCAAGGGCGTACGGAAGGCCACTGCCCAGGCCATGGTCGGCTCCGCCTTCACCGCCCCGCACGTCACCGAGTTCGTCACCGTGGACGTGACGCGCACGATGAAGCTGGTGGAGGAGTTGAAGGGCGACCCGGACCTCGCCGGGCTCCGGATCAACCCGCTGCTTCTGATCGCACGTGCCCTGCTGGTCGCCATCAAGCGGAACCCGCAGATCAACGCCTCCTGGGACGAGGCCGCCCAGGAGATCGTGCTCAAGCACTACGTCAACCTGGGCATCGCCGCCGCCACCCCGCGCGGCCTGATCGTCCCGAACATCAAGGACGCCCACGCCCGTACCCTCCCGGAGCTGGCCGGGGATCTCGCCGGTCTGGTCGCCACCGCCCGCGAGGGCCGCACCACCCCGGCGGACATGCAGGGCGGCACCATCACCATCACCAACGTCGGTGTCTTCGGCATCGACACCGGTACGCCGATCCTCAACCCGGGCGAGGCGGCGATCCTCGCCGTCGGCGCGATCAGGCTCCAGCCGTGGGTGCACAAGGGGAAGGTGAGGCCGCGCCAGGTGACCACCCTCGCGCTCTCCTTCGACCACCGCCTGGTCGACGGGGAACTCGGCTCCCGGGTGCTCGCCGACACGGCCGCCGTCCTGGAGCGGCCCAAGCGGCTGATCACCTGGCTCTGACCGCCGCCGTACCGGAAACGCCCGGGGCCCGTGACACGGATGGTGTCACGGGCCCCGGGCGTGCGCGGGTCGCGGGGCGGATCAGTCCGCCTGGACGCCCGCCGGCAGCGAGCGCAGCTTCATCGTCTTGGCGGTGGTGGAGCCGAAGCCGTAGTCCAGCAGCTTCGCGGCGTCCTGGTACCGGGTGCTGACGTCCTTGCCCTTGAGGATCACACCGATGTACGTCTTGGAGCCCCGGGTGGCCGCGAAGACCAGGCAGGGTCCGGCGGCGGTGCCCGTACCGGTCTTCACACCGACCGTGCCCTTGTAGGAGCCGAGCAGCAGGTTGGTGTTCTTCCACGTGTAGTAGCGCGGACGGCCGTTGGGAGCGGTGGCCGTGGCCTTGTACTCCTTGGCCTTCACGATGTCGCGGAAGGTCTTGTTGCCGAAGGCGTACTTCGCCAGCTTGGTCAGCTCGCTGGGCGTGGTGTAGTTCTTGCCGCCCGGCGAGATGCCGTCGAAGGAGTCGAACTTGGTGTTCTTCAGCTTCAGATCGACGGCCTTCTTGTTCATCATCCCGATGAACG
Organism: Streptomyces yaizuensis; assembly: GCF_034961445.1. Classification (NCBI taxonomy): domain Bacteria; kingdom Bacillati; phylum Actinomycetota; class Actinomycetes; order Kitasatosporales; family Streptomycetaceae; genus Streptomyces; species Streptomyces yaizuensis. The sequence continues at coordinate 197,296 of NZ_BSBI01000008.1, read as the reverse complement.
ACTTGGCGCGCGTGGCGGGGGTCGAGCCCTTGCCGAGGGCGTCGGCGAGGGCGTACGCGGCCTCGCAGCCGGACTCCAGCATCATGGCGTGCAGCAGCTGGCGGATGGTGAACTTGTCACCGGCGATGATCTTGGCGTGGGAGCCGCCCTCCCGCTTCTGGTAGTCCACGTGCGTCTTGGTGACCGCGACCTTGCGGTTGAGGTCGACGCCCTTGGTGGTCAGTACGGTGATGGCGGTGACGAGCTTGGTGGTACTGGCCATCTGGCGGCGGGTGGTGTCGCCCTTGCTGAAGAGGGCCTTGCCCGTCTTCAGATCCATCAGATAGCCGCCCGCGCCGCTGATGACCGGCTTGGGCCTGGCCGCGGCCTGCGCCGGTGCGGCGAGGGGCGACACGGTGAGCAGCAGTCCGCCCGTGAGGACAACCGTGGCGGCTCTGCGCACGCTCGTGTTGTTCAGTATCAAAGGAAACACTCCGAGGAACGTCCGTCGTCGATGTCTGGGCTGGGCGCTCGTGGCAACACGAGAGCCCCCGTATTTTGACGGTCCGTCGGATGGAAAGGATGTGGAATCACGGTAATACGTGGTGTACATCTCAATCGGAGACCATCCTTCCGATTTCCCCTGAGCCGGCCCGAACAGGCCGGGGGCCTCCCCGGTCCGAGGAGGCCCGAGCGGGCCTGGAAGGCCCCTGGATCGGTTGCCCCAGGCCATTGGCCTGGACATGTCTTGTATCTAAGCTGTGTGCATGGATGTCGCAGCCCCCGCCGCCGAACGCGTCTACACCCATGTCAAGCAGGCCGTCCTGGAACGCCGTTACGAGGGCGGGACCCTGCTGACCGAGGGCGAGCTGGCCGACGCGGTGGGCGTCTCCCGGACCCCCGTGCGCGAGGCGCTGCTCAAACTGGAGGTCGAGGGGCTGATCAAGCTCTATCCGAAGAAAGGGGCGCTGGTCATCGCCGTCTCCGCGCAGGAGATCGCCGATGTGGTGGAGACCCGGCTGCTGGTCGAGGAGCACGCGGCCCGCAAGGCCGTCCCGGCACCGCCCCGGCTGATCGCCCGGCTCGCGGAACTGCTGGAGCAGCAGCGCCGCCAGGGCGCCGACGGCGATCTCGCGGGCGCGGCCGTCACCGACCGCCTCTTCCACGCGGAGATCGTCCGCCACGGCGGCAACGAGATCCTCTCCCGCCTCTACGACCAGCTCAGAGACCGCCAGCTGAGAATGGGGGTGGCCGTCATGCACGCCCATCCCGACCGGATCGCGAAGAACGTCGCCGAGCACGGCGAGATCCTCCAGGCGCTGCGGGACGGGGACGCGGAGCGTGCGGCGGCCCTGGTCCGCCGGCACGTCGGCTGGTTCTCCACGCTGGCCCGGGGCGAGGTCCGGTGAGCGCCCCGGGCGCGATACCCGGCCCGGGCGTCCTGCCCGGCGACCCTCCGGGCGGCCGCCGGGCCCTGGTGGTCTGGGGGGTCGGCGCGGGCGTCTACTTCGTCGCCATCATCTTCCGCACCTCGCTCGGGGTGGCCGGCCTGGACGCGGCCGACCGCTTCGGCGTCAACGCCTCCGCGCTCTCCACCTTCTCCATCCTCCAACTGCTGGTGTACGCGGGCATGCAGATCCCCGTGGGGCTGCTGGTGGACCGGCTCGGCACCAGGAAGGTGCTCACCATCGGGGCCGCGCTCTTCACCCTCGGGCAGCTCGGCTTCGCGCTCTCCCCCTCGTACGGCATGGCACTGGCCTCCCGCGCCCTGCTCGGCTGCGGCGACGCGATGACGTTCATCAGCGTGCTGCGGCTGGGCAGCCGCTGGTTCCCGGCCCGGCGCGGACCGCTGATCGCGCAGGTCGCGGCCGTCTTCGGGATGCTGGGCAACCTCGTCTCCACCGTCGTGGTCGCCCGGCTGCTCCAGGACGTGGGGTGGACGGCGACCTTCGCGGGCAGTTCGGTGGCCGGCGCGGTGGCCCTGGTGCTCGTCGTGTTCTTCCTGAAGGACCAGCCCGGGGACGGAGTGGCCGCCGCGCCGCCGCCGCACCGGGGCCGGGCCTTCCTGCGCCGGCAGATCGCCCTCTCCTGGCGCGAGCCGGGCACCCGGCTGGGGATGTGGACGCACTTCACCACCCAGTTCCCCGCGATGGTCTTCATGCTGCTGTGGGGGATGCCGTTCCTGATCGAGGCCCAGGGGCTCGCGCGGGACACGGCCGGTTCGCTGCTGACGCTGGTGGTCCTGGTGAGCATGGTGGTGGGGCTGGTGTACGGGCAGATCATCGCCCGCCATCACGCGGCCCGGGTCCCGCTCGTCCTGGGCACGGTCGGTGTCACCGCGCTGGTGTGGGCCGCGACCCTGGCGTATCCGGCGGACCACGCCCCGATGTGGCTGCTGATCACCCTCTGCACGGTCCTCGGCGCGGGCGGGCCCGCGTCGATGATCGGCTTCGACTTCGCCCGCCCGGCGAACCCGCCGGAACGCCAGGGCACGGCCTCGGGCATCGTCAACGTCGGCGGGTTCACGGCGTCGATGACCACGCTGCTGGCGGTCGGGATGCTGCTGGACGCGACCGGGGGCGACTACCGGATCGCGTTCTCGTCGGTCTTCGTCCTGGAGGCGCTGGGGATCGTGCAGATCCTGCGGCTCAAGGGCCGGGCGGCGCGGCTGGAGCGGGAGCGGCTGGTGGCGAGCCGGGTGGAGGCGGTGCACGTACCGGCGTGAGTGGCAGTGGTTGTGTTTGTGTTGGAGCCTTCCCGAGCCGCGAAAACCGGACAGAGATCCGCCCGCATCCCCGTCTTTTCGGCCATGCCGCCAGGAACCGCTCAACTCGCGCGCCCCGCACCGCGCCTCTCCTCGTGTACGGCGGCACGAGGCAAGGAGAGAGACGCGTGGGCAGTCAGAGATGGAAGAGCATCGCCGTGGCCACCGGTGTGGCCGGGGCCCTGGTCGGCACGATGAGCGCGCCGGCGTCCGCGACCGGGGAGGGCAGGGCGGCCCCGGCCCCGGCGGCGGACCTGCGCGCGGACGTCAACCGCGACGGCCGGGTGGACACCACCGGTACCAGTGACAACGCCGGCGAGGACACCTGGACCAAGCGCCGGGGCGCGGTCGTCCTCCCGAACATCGACGACGACCAGAAGGACTGCCCGACCCGCGACAGCTCCGGCCGCCCGCTGACCGACGCCGAGCTGGCCCGCTGCAACGACGCGGCCGACACCGTCGTCAACGGCCCCCATGACGCGGCCGACCTGGCCCGGCTGCGGACCGTACCGATGCCCGGCGTGGCGGCCGGCACCACCGCGACCATCGAGATCGACCGGACCCCGGTCCCCGGGCTGGAGCGGGGCCGCCTCTTCATCGACGCGGGGGGCGGCTGGCGCCACCTCACCCCGTCCACGGTCCTCGACGCGACCGCCCTGCGCTGGGGCGTCGAACTCGGCATCGAGGCCACCGACGTCGTCCGCAGCCCTGCCTGGGACGGCACGCTCACCGTCCGGTTCACCGTGACCGCCCCCGACGGCCGGGTCTCCTACGACACCGTGAAGGTGCGGGTCGCGCCCGTCCTCACCCACCACCACCGCCAGCGGGCCCAGCAGGTCGTGGTCTCCAAGCTCGTCGAGGACTACGCCGACGCGCCCTGGCTCAAGCCCGCGCAGAACAAGTTCGTCCGCGAGCTGGCCCCGGTGGCGAAGAAGGCCGGCATCACCAAGCCCCTGAAGGTCCTGGAGACCAACGACATCTGGGCGCAGGACTTCGTGGAGCCCGGCTACACCAGCATGACCGGCCCCAACGGCAAGCCTCACACCCTGCGGGTGATGATCCGCTCCGCACAGCCGAACCGGGAGGCGGGCCGGGAGCTGTTCACCCAGATGCGTGGCCGGGACATCGGCGTGGTCCAGTTCGACGGGCCCGCCGACCTGGTGCCGGAGTGGACGCTGAACTCCATGGGCAATCTGGAGACCATCCCGCCCTACGCCCACCAGGGCAAGGAGTACCCGGCGGGCCGGATCATCATGGGCCAGTGGGGCGAGTACGGGCTGAAGCCCGCGAAGCCGATGACCGACTTCCTCTCCGCGCAGGGCATGCAGTCACCGCTGCTGCTCGACACCAACTGGCTGGCGGTCGGTCACGTCGACGAGTTCGTCCAGTTCCTCCCGGCGAAGACGGCCCGCGGCTGGCGGATCGCGGTCTCCGACCCGAAGGCGGGGCTCGACGTCCTGCGCAAGGCGAAGGCCGAGGGCCACGGCGGCAAGCGGCTCTTCTCCGTACCCGGGGTCAAGGGCAGGCCGGCGCCGAAGGTGACGATCGACCAGGCGCTCGCCGACCGCAAGTTCCTCGCCGACAACCAGTACGCGCGGGCCCGGATCGAGGCCAATCTGCGGCTCCTGCGCAAGGAGACCGGGGTCACCGAGGCGGAGACCGTCCGGGTGCCGGGCCTCTTCTCCGGGTACGAGCTGCCGGATCTCGGCGCCCGTACGGCCAAGGAGTCGGGGAAGGCGTCCGGGAAGGCCTCCGGCAAGGACGGGGTGCCGGGCATCAAGCTCGGCCGGATCGGGGCCGACGTCCTCACCGGCATCACCGGGGACAGCGCGCGGAAGTCCGCCGGAGCGGTCGCCCCGAACGTCAACCACACCGTCGCCTACATCCCGGGCGCGGTCAACGGCGTGGTCCTCAGCGACAAGGACTATCTGTCGGCCAAGCAGTGGGGCCCGGTCATCAACGGCGTGGACGTCTTCGGCAAGGCGGTGAGCGCGGCGTACCAGCGGGCCGGGTTCAAGACCGTCTACCTGGACGACTACAACAGCTACCACTTCGGCGGCGGTGAGGTGCACTGCGGTACGAACACGCTGCGGGACACGTCGGCGCCGTGGTGGCGCCAGCCGTGAGCGAGTACTGAGCAACGCGCGGAGCCCCCGTGGACACCCACGGGGGCTCTGTCATGTGCTGCGGCCCGGACCGCTCAGGGCGTGACGGCGAAGGCCCCCAGGATCGCGGCCCCCAGCTCCTGGTCCCCGTCCACCTTGATCCGGTCGGCCACCGCCGCGGGCCGCACCCGCCCGCAGGCCAGCCGGTAGTACGTCTCCCAGTCCAGCGCGAGCGAGACCACGGGCCCCAGCGAGGGCGATCCGTCGACCGAACCGCGCCCCCGGTCGTCCACCCGGACCGTCCGCAGGAACTCCAGGGGCCCGTGCACATCGATGACCACCGCCGAGTTGGGCGGTGCCCCCGCGTCCTTGGCCACGATCTTCGGAAGCGCCTCAAGCAGCAGATCCCGGGTGATCTGGGCACCGGGCGAGTCCAGATTCCCCGGCCGGTTCAGCGCGATCCGCAGATCCTGCTCGTGCACCCAGATATCGAACGCCCGCATCCGCATCGCCAGTTCCAGCGTCTGCTCGGCCCCGAGCGGCGCCCGGACCATGGTGTCGGGCGAACGGGTCTCGTTGCGCAGCTGCCGGGCCCGCCGGATCATCGTGTACTCCAGCTCGGAGGTCATCTCCGGCCCGGTGTGGTGCCGCCGCACATCCACCTGTACTTCCACGTACCGCGCGAAGTCGCTGCGCATGTGCCGCAGATCGCGGGGGAGGGTGTGGATCGGCCGGGGGTCGCCCAGCATCTCCGTCTCCATCCCGATCACATGCGAGACGACGTCCCGCACCGACCAGGCGGGGCACGGCGTCGGCCGGTTCCACTCGCCCTCCACGAGGTGCTGCACCAACTCGGCTATCGCCTCGATGGAGTGGGTCCAGGCGTCGGCGTAGTTCTGAAGGCTGGGATGGACGGTCACGGGACCCCTCGGCGGTTCTGCGGGACGCGGGCTGGGCTGGGCTGCGGCTCGGCGGTGGCACTGGACTGCGTGGGAGGCTCGGCTGTTCAAGGTACGCCGCCGGACCTCGGCCCGGCAGTGCTTTCCCTGCACGATCGTAGGCCTGTAATCCCGGCTCGCGCCCCTGCCCACCGGCGCCGGCGCCGGGCTCGTCCCCGTCAGTCCGTCAGCTACCCCATTGCCGACGAGGAAACCCCAGTTCAGGGCTTTCTCTGGGCGGGGATCAGCTCTCGTTCATCGCTGGTGGGCGAGGAGTGCGGGCCCGGATGAAACGTTCCTGGTAGGGGTGGCGCCGACCGGCTGTCCGGCCAGGGTCACTCTCTGCTCAGATGCCGCCGGGGTTGCAGGCGGAGCAGGGCACGCTGAACGGCTTCTTCTCACTGGTGATCATGACGAACACCCGCAGGCCACCGCACTGACGGCACGCGACGGGCGGGCGTCGTGCGATGGTCCTTTCCACTTCCCCCTGCCAGTGCGCCAGGAGTTCGGCGTACTCGGGATTCGCCCACTCCCTGAGTCCGGGCTCTTCCTTCATGGTGACCCCTTTCTGCGGAGCTTCCACAGTACGGAGCAGAGCAGTTGGGTTGCTAGTCAGGCGTCTGCCCGCTACCGCCGCAGGCGCCGCACGGGATGTCTTTCATCTTCCCGTCGCAGTCCGTGTAGATGATTCTTCCGGCGCTGTGACAGTCCGAGTGCAGATGATCTGCGGATCGGGGGCGGTCAGTGGAGTGCTTCGGGGCTGGTGCTGATGCTGTTGGTGGTGGTCACTACGCGACCGGGTTGCCGTGGACGAGAAGGGGCTGAGTCTCGCTGCGGTGGTGGGCGAGGAGGGCGGCGCCGATCCGTCGGCGGGGCGGGCAGGTGGGGTCGATGTCGGCGTGGGCCATCAGGTTCTCCTGGGTGTGGTGGTGGGTGGGGGAAGGGGGGTGCGGCCGGCGGGGCAGCCTGCCGCACCCCGGCCTCGGCCCGGAGGCGTGGTCGGGCCGAGGAACCGTCCATCCGGCGCACTCGTTCACCAGGCGGACGGAGTCGTCAGTCCTGCGAACCGGGTATCGGCACGGCCCGGAGAGCAGTGGCGATCAGCTCCGCCACCTCGGCGGGCAGGCACCCGATCTCCACCTGCGCGGCACCGAACCGGGACACCTTCGCCCCGATGCCCCGCCACACGTCCTCACCGACTCCGGCAGCGGCCAGGGCCCCGCGAAGCGCGGTGGCGGCGGCCGTGGCGTCGTCCTGGCACTGGCGGTAGGTGGTCATGTCCATCAGACCCTCGCCCGAGTGCCGTCGGCGGGGGACGGAGTGGGCGGCTGAGCGACGGTCGGCGCGTTGTGTGCCATGGTCATTCTGGCTCCGTCCGGTCCGTGGTGCGTTCGGGACCCGACGGTAGAGCGGCGCACCGCACGGAGAGGGCACAGAATGTGCCCCTTCGGTTACGCGGCGAGCAGGCCCAGTTTCACGGCCAGTTCGGCTGCCCGGCGGCGGCGGGCAGCGGCCTTTGACTCGACTTCCTCCAGGATGATCGTCTTTGCGTACCCGTTGTACTGGATCGTCTCGGGCGCTGCCTCGTGCGCCCGCGCCAGCGTGGCCAGGGCGACATCCGGCTGTCCGTCCATCTGGTACCCGCGCGCTTCCTCGATCTTGTGTCGTGCGTGCCGTGGCCGGGACGGAATGGGTGTGGCATCCGACGCGGCCGCCTGCCGCACCGACTCGCCCCCCTGGCGCAGCTCGACCGCGATGGTGACCGCGTGGGCCCCCATGACGGCGCGGCCGAAGCTGGTGACGGGGTGGAAGTACGGCTCGGGCAGCCGTTCGGCCATCTCCCGGGCCCGGTCCCAGTGCCGCCACGCGGTGCCGGTGTCCGCGCGGCGGGCCGCCGTGTATCCGGCCTCGAAGGTGAGTGCGCCGGTGATGGCGAGGACACCGTCGTCCGCGTCGGGCAGGAGTGGTGTCAGGTGGGCGAGTGCGGCGGTGGTGACGGCGTCGGCGGCGTCGAAGTGCCCGGGCCCGGCGTCCCGGTGGGCCTGCGCGCTCAGCCAGGCGGCGACGCCGATCGTGTGGGGGTCCTCGGACTCCTGCGCGGCGACCATGCCCCGCTCGGCGACCCGCCACAGGAGGGCGGCATCCGGCTGGTAGGCGATGAAGAACTGGCTGAGGCTGTACACCTCGGAGAGGGCCGCTTGCGCGGCTCGCCGGTCGGCGCCGGAGTCGGCTTGCCGGACTGCGAGTTGAGCATCGCGGATCAGGTCGGGGAGGAGGGCGCCGACCACCTCGCGGTGATGTGGTGACGAGTGCCGTGCGGCCCACGCCCGTGCGAGGCGGGCGCGGAGGTGGGATGCCGGCGGAGCCTCCCGGCCGGTCGCGAGGGTCAGTGTGTCGACGGCGGCCCGGACGGCGCCGAGCCGGGCGTGGCCGGGGCCGGTGAAGAGGGAGACATGCAGGGACTGATCCCCTGTGAGGTCGGAGAGATCCCGGACACGGAGGACGTCGGCCAGTCGCAGCATCACGTCGAGCCGGGGTGTCTTCAGGCGACCGGCCTCCAGTGCCTTCACCCACGAGCCGCTGCGGCCCATGAGGCCGCCCAGCGTGTCACGGGTGACCCCTCGGCGGGTGCGCAGAATCTGGAGCCGCTGCCCGAAGGCCAGCGGGTCGGCGTACGGGTCCGGAGTAGCTTCAGGAGACACGGCCTTGCCCCTCTCTGATCAGCTCGTCACCGTCAGGGTATGAGCCAAGGCCCTTTCGGGTGCGGCGGATTGCGCACCGGTTTCCTTTGCGGTGGGCGATGCCCCTGGTCTGTGAGCCCTGCGAGATCCGGGCGCCCGTCCGCCCGGTCGGCACCGGAAGGGGAGCGATGAGCAAGCGGACCCGCAGGGTCGACCACTGGAAGGACCCGGCCGCGCCGAAGCCGACTAGCCGCAAGACGTCCGCGTCGGTGTTCGTCCGCGACGACGTGGGGCGCCTGCTGCTGCTCCGGCGGGTGGACAACGGACTGTGGACGATCCCGACCGGCGGCGTGAAGAAGGGCGAGACGGTGGGCCAGGCCGGTGTCCGGGAGTGCCGCGAGGAGACCGGCCTGGACGTGGAGGTGACGGGGCTGGTCGGCGTGTTCTCCACCCCGGACCACGTGATCGTCTACCTGCACGGTGACCGGGTGGACGAGGTGCGGCAGCCGATCAATGTCTGTCTCCGGGCCCGGGTCGTCGGCGGTGCGATCGAGCCGGATCCCAAGGAGGCGGCGGAAGTCCGCTGGGTGGATCCGTCCCGGCTTGACGAGTATCCGATCCACCCCGCTCTGAGGGAGCGGATGGATCACGGGCTGCGGACTCTGGAACCGTTCATCAGCTGACGAGCGCGCGGGCGTCGCACGCTCTTGACCTGTACTGCCAACGGTGTGGGGTTGCCCGCCCCCGGCCGGGCCGGGGGACTTCCGGCGCGGGGGCGGACTTCTCCCCGCGCCCGTGCGGTGGGCGGGGGATGGGGGTGCGGCCGGCGGGGCAGTCGGCCGCACCCGGCCTCGGCCCGGAGGCGTGGTCGGGCCGAGGAACCGCCCGCCGACGTGCTCGTTCGTCGGCGGACAGGGCTTGTTCAGTCGGACGGGCCGGGTGGCGTCGCGACTCGGAGGGCGGCCGCGATCAGCTCCGCCACCTCAGCGGGCAGACAGCCCACCTCCACCTGCGCGGTACCGAACCGGGAGACCTTCGGACCGATCCCACGCCACACGTCCTCGCCGACCCCGACGGCAGACAGGGCCTCGCGGAGCGCGATGGCGGCGGCCGTGGCGTCGTCCTGGCACTGGCGGTAGACGGCCATGTCCATCAGACCGCCGCCGGAGCAGCGGCGAGGGCCGGGATCATCTGCTCGGCCTCGGTCTCTCGGAAGTCCTGGTGCCCCGTGGCGAGGGCGTGGGCAAGGGCCCACCGGGCGAAGGCATCAGTCGGCGGCATCAGCGGCGAGGCGGCCTCGCAGCGGGTACACCGGAGCACACGAGCCGTCGGCACCCTGTCCACGGGCGATAGAGCCGGTTGGCCGCCGCCCGGTGCGGTGGCTGCGGTGTCGCACCGGTGCGTGAGCTGGCTGACGTGTTCTGCGGGACTGGTCGTCATGCGTCCCCCCGTCGGGTGGGTGAGCCGGTCCAGGGAACGTAGAGAGCCCATGTGCATGAACGCCATCAATGTTCACAAGTGTTCACGACGTCACTCCAGGGCAGTACAGCGCCGTGGAACCTCTTGACCAGAAGGAGGAGCGGGGGTCAGAGTTCCGAACATCCACGCACAGCAGGTGAGTTGGAGGTAGTCATGCCCCTAGTCTTTTGTGGGATCGACCCGAACAGCGGGGACGGAGAAAGCCCGACTGTCTGGCGCCGTACCGAGAACGGAGACCTGCTCGTCCAGTCGTACAAAGCGACCGTGGAGGAGGTCCAGGAGTGCCAGGCGGCTGGCTCGGCGCCCGGTCACTCGACTGATGTGCCTCCGCACGAGACGATCATCCGGATCCCCGCCAGGATGATCCCGATCCTTCAGGAGGCATGTAATGAAGCAGGTACCCCAGTGGGATGACCTCCTGGGATCCGCGCGGAAGTCAGCCGTCCACCTGGAGACGCGCGACTCCTACGCGGTCGACTACGAGACAGGGACATTCGCCGACTGGCGCGCCGGCCACCGTCTCGACCCGGCCGACCGCGAGTCGTGGTGGCGACCCTGGCTGACCCTGATTTCTGAGACCGTCGCCCGTGGCGTCGCCGTTCGGCGAGCCCGAATCGTGTCCGAGCCCGTGAGCGAGTACACCCGGTTTCTGTACGACGGCACCTTCACCAACATTGCGGCGGGCGAGCAGATCCGTTGGCTTCCGCGTCGCCAGGCGTCCGACATCGCACTCCCTGGAAACGACTTCTGGCTGATTGATGGCCAGCTGATCCGCTGGAACCACTTCACCGGCGACGGCGCCTCCGGCGGTGGCGAGATCAGCGAGGACCCGGCGGCAGCCACACTGTGCGCGGAGGCGTTCGAAGTCGTCTGGGAACGCGCTACCCCGCACAACCAGTACGAGATCCGCTAGAGCGAAGGCCGACTGCACATGCCTTCCTCGCCTTCCTCGGCCGCGCAGGCCGCGCGCCAGAGCATCGCCCAACGGCTGCGCGATCTTCGCGCCGAGGCGGGTCTGACCGGGGTTCAACTGGCCGCACTTTGTGGCTGGACCCACCCGAAGACCTCGCGGATCGAGAACGCCAGGACTCCCCCGTCGCCCGACGACATTCGCCGCTGGTGCACAGCCTGCGGTGTGCCGGGCTTGGCCCCCGACATCGTGGCTCAATCGCGAAATGCGGAGGCCATGTACGTCGAGTGGAAGCGGAAGACAGCTGCCGGACTCAAGCAGCTCCAGGAGAGCTACATTCCGCTCTTCAAGGCCACCCAGATCTTCCGGGTCTACTCCGGGACCCTGGTGCCCGGGATGCTCCAGACCGAGGGGTACGCGCGAGCGCTCATGACCCGTATCACGTCGTTCCGGGAGATCCCGAACGATGTTGAGGCGGCGGTGGCGGCTCGTCTTGAGCGTTCCCGCATCCTTCACGAGCCTCGCAAACGGGTGCTGCTGTTGGTAGAGGAGTCTGTCCTTCGTCATCAGATGGGTGATGCGGACGCCATGGCCGCGCAGCTCGGCTACTTGCTCACCGCCGGAGCGATTCCGACCGTTTCCCTCGGCGTGATACCCGACGCTCGTCACGACCGGGGCATCTGGCCGATGGAGACCTTCCATCTCTACGACGACACCCTCGCGTCCATGGAACTGCTGTCAGCCCGAGTGACGGTTACCCAACCGAGCGAGATCGCGCTCTACCTGAAGGCGTTCGAGGAGCTGCGGAAGATGGCGGTATACGGAGCCGATGCCCGTGCGCTCATCGTCCGCGCGATCGAAGCCCTCACCAAGTAGCCGACCGAACCCGCCCGACGCACGCTGGGTGTACGGCCGCGCCCATCGTCGTCCACCGGCCGTCGCCCACCGGCGGGCGGCCTAGCTTTCCGCAGCCTCGTCCTCCACGAGTTCCATTCCCAGGATGGCCGGGTGGGCACCTGGCTCCAGACGACCGGCGACAGCCGCGTACACGATTCCCAAAGGCGGCCCCATCCTGGACACCTTCCCGTTGATGACAGTCACCTCCGAGAGGCCGTCCGGGAAATCGAAGAGGTCTTCGCGTGCTGGTGGTAAGTCGCTTGGTTCGTAGTCATCGGGGCCCACGCCCGGCGGGATGATCGTGTACCTGATTCGGTACGTCGTCGCCATGGCCGTGAGCGTAGCCCCGAGGAGCCCCCGGCGGGGAGTTCGGCCACCGGTCCCAGCGCCGAAGAAGGGGAAGGCTCGCGCGCCCGGAGGTACACCATGCGGAAACGGTCAGGCCCGGCGAGGCCCCCCTCCCGGGAGCGTGCGCGGGCGTCGCACGCCCTTGACCGGGCGTTCACGACCGGATGGCAAGCTGGACGCATGAACGATGCCGCCCCGGCGCCCACCCCCGCGCCCCGCCGACGTGCCCGTGTCCGTGCCCCCGAGCTGATCGGCAGGGGCGGCTGGCTCAACACCGGGGGCAAGGAGCTGACCCTCGCCGACCTGCGGGGTCGCGTGGTGATCCTGGATTTCTGGACCTTTTGCTGCATCAACTGCCTGCATGTCCTGGATGAGCTGCGGGAGCTGGAGGAGAAGCACCGCGACACCGTGGTGATCATCGGGGTGCACTCGCCGAAGTTCGCGCACGAGGCCGACCACCGGGCCGTCGCCGACGCCGTCGAGCGGTACCAGGTGCACCATCCGGTGCTGGACGACCCCGACCTCGCGACCTGGAAGCAGTACGCCGTACGGGCCTGGCCCACGCTCGTGGTGATCGACCCCGAGGGGTACGTCGTCGCCCAGCACGCCGGCGAGGGGCACGCGCACGCGATCGCGCGGCTCGTCGCGGAGCTGGAGCGGGAGCACGGGGAGAAGGGGACGCTGCGGCGCGGGGACGGGCCGTATGTCGCGCCCGAGCCCGCCGCGACCGTGTTGCGGTTCCCCGGGAAGGCCGTGCTGCTGCCGTCCGGGAACTTCCTCGTCTCCGACACCACCCGCGACCGCCTGGTGGAGCTGGAGCCGGACGGCGAGAGCGTGGTCCGGAGCATCGGGGGCGACGGTGTGTTCAACGAGCCGCAGGGGCTCGTGGCGCTGCCCGACGGGCGGATCGCCGTCGCGGACACCGTGCACCACGCGATCAAGGCGTACGACCCGGAGACCGGGGAGATCAGCACGCTCGCCGGGACCGGGCGGCAGTGGTGGCAGGGCTCGCCCACCGCCGGGCCCGCGCGCGAGGTGGATCTGTCCTCGCCGTGGGACGTGGCCTGGTGGCAGGGGAAGCTGTGGATCGCCATGGCCGGCACGCACCAGCTGTGGACCTACGACCCCGCCACCGACACCGTGGCGGTGGCCGCAGGGACCACCAACGAAGGGCTGGTCGACGGGCCCGCCGCCGAGGCCTGGTTCTCGCAGCCGTCCGGGCTCGCGGCGGCCGGGGACCGGCTGTGGATCGCCGACTCGGAGAGTTCCGCGCTGCGCTGGATCGACCCGGACGGCACCGTGCGCACGGCCGTCGGCACGGGCCTCTTCGACTTCGGGCACCGCGACGGCGCCGCCGGGCAGGCGCTGTTCCAGCACCCCCTGGGCGTCACCGCGCTGCCGGACGGATCCGTCGCCGTGAGCGACACGTACAACCACGCGCTGCGCCGCTACGACCCCGCGACCGGCGAGGTCACCACGCTCGCCACCGATCTGCGGGAGCCCTCCGACGCCGTGCTCGTCGACGGGGACATCGTGGTGGTGGAGTCCGCCCGGCACCGGCTGACCCGGCTGCGGCTGCCCGAGGAGGCGGTACGGGTCGAGGCCGTGGCCCACCGCACCCGGCGGGCCGCCACCGAGATCGCGCCGGGGACGCTCCGGCTGGACATCGTCTTCGAGGCTCCGGCCGGTCAGAAGCTGGACGTCCGGTACGGGCCCGCCACCCGGCTGCTGGTCTCCGCGACCCCGCCGGAGCTGCTGACCGGCGGCGCGGGCAAGGGCACGGAGCTGAGCCGGGAGCTGGAGATCGACCCGGCCGTCGGCGCGGGCGTGCTGCACGTCTCCGCGATGGCGGCCTCCTGCGACGACGACCCCGCGAACGAGTACCCGGCGTGCCATGTGCACCAGCAGGACTGGGGGGTGCCCGTCACGGTGGCCGACGGGGGCGCGGTACGGCTGCCTCTGGTACTGGCGGGGCTCGACCACGAGGGCTGACTCAGCTGATGAGGCCCTGTTCCCTCGACGGGCGGCCCGCCGCCCCGTCGAGGCAGCCCTCCACCCACAGCTGCGGGTTGTACGTGGCGTTGGTGCCGCCGTACCCCTCCGCCTCCAGCAGCACGCACTCGCCGTTCAGCAGCTTGCGCACCAGCTCCCCGGTGTGGTCGGCCTGCCGGATCCGGTTGCTGTAGAGGTACCCCGACTCGTAGGCGATGTCGTCGGCCCGTGGCGGCCGGTCGTTGTACCGCTGGACCACCAGGGTGCCGCCCCCCAGCAGCAGCGTGCCCACCACGGCGGCGACGGTGAGCAGGGTGCGGCGGGAGGGGCCGCTGTGGCGGACAGGAGAGTCGTCGGCGGGCTGTCCGGGGCGGGCGAGGATGACCATGCCCGCACTCTGCCGGGCGGGACCTTTCGCGGATGTTTCGCCGGGCGGGGGCACCTCGCGGGCCCCCGCCGCCCGTACGGATCAGCCGTGCAGGAACGCGGTCAGCACATTCGCCAGGTGGTACGGGTCGTCCGCGCCGCACAGCTCGCGCGCGCTGTGCATCGACAGGCACGCCACCCCGATGTCCACGGTGTGGATCCCGTGCCGGGCCGCCGTGATGGGCCCGATCGTCGTACCGCACGGCATCGCGTTGTTGGAGACGAACGACTGCCACGGCACCCCGGCCCGCTCGCAGGCCGCCGCGAACACCGCCCGGCCGCTGCCGTCGGTGGCGTACCGCTGGTTGACGTTCACCTTCAGGATCGGTCCGCCGTTGGGGCGCGGGTGGTGCGTCGGGTCGTGCCGCTCGGCGTAGTTGGGGTGGACGGCGTGGCCGACGTCCGAGGAGAGGCAGATCGTGGCGGCGAAGGCGCGGGCCCGGTCCTCGTACGTACCGCCGCGCGCGAACACCGAGCGCTCCAGCACCGATCCGAGGAGCGGGCCGTCGGCGCCGGTGTCGGCCTGGGAGCCGTTCTCCTCGTGGTCGAAGGCGGCGAGCACGGGGATGTGGTCCAGGCCGGGCGCGGCGGCGACGGCGGTGAGCGCGGCGGTGGCGGCGTGCACGGAGAGCAGGTTGTCCAGGCGGGGTGCCGCGAGCAGTTCGCGATCGCGCCCGAGGTAGGCCGGCGGCTCGATGGAGTGGGTCATCAGGTCCCAGCCGGTGATGTCGGCCGCGTCGAGGCCGCTCTCGTCCGCGAGGAAGCGGATGAGGTCGCCCTCGTGGACCTCGCCGAGTCCCCAGATCGGCTGCATATGGCGCTGCTTGTCCAGCTTGAGGCCGTCGGAGGAGACGGTGCGGTCGAGATGGATCGCCAGCTGCGGTACGCGCAGGAGGGCCCGGTCGACGTTGACGAGCCGGGAGGTGCCGTCGCGCAGGCTGAGCCGCCCGGCGATGCCGAGGTCGCGGTCGAGCCAGCTGTTGAGGAGGGGTCCGCCGTAGATCTCGACGGCGATCTGCCGCCAGCCGTGCGCGCCGGCGTCGGGGTGCGGCTTGACCCTCAGGTTCGGGGAGTCGGTGTGGGCGCCGACGATCCGGAACGGGGTGTGGGGGTCGGCGCCTTCGGGGACGTACCAGGCGATGAGCGCGCCGCCCCGGATGACGAACCTGCCGCCGGTGGCCGCGTCCCACGCGTCCGTCTCCCGGACCTGCCGGAAGCCGGCCTTCTCCAGTCGCCGGGCGGCCACCGCCACGGCGTGGTACGGGGTGGGCGAGGCGGCCAGGTAGGCCATCAGGTCGTCGGTGTGCCCGCGGTCGAACCGGACGGGTGCGCTGGTGCTCATGGAGCCACCTTAACGAGGGGGGTACGCGGGGGGCGCGTGTTCCGGTCCCGCGCTGGTTCGCTGTGCGCGCAAGCCCCCCGGGGGTCTTCGCCGGATTCCGCGGGGCTGTCGGGCAGAGGGCATCGGGGCGTGCTCGCGGGCGTACGGGCGGCCCGTCCCCCGTGGCGGTGGCGGGGGACGGGCCGGTCGTGGGGACGGGGCGGTGTACGGGCCGGCCACGTGGACAGGCCACGCGGACAGGCCACGCGGACAGGCTGGGTGGACAGGGCACGCGGACAGGCTGGGTGCACGGTCCGCGTGTACGGGCCGGAGCGGCTAGAACGCGGCCTCGTCCAGGTCCATCAGCGCCAGGTCGGTGCCCTCGGCGAGGGTGCGCTCGACGGAGACGCCGGGCAGGACGTTCGCCGCGAAGAACTTCGCCGCGGCGATCTTGCCCTGGTAGAAGGCGACGTCCCGGCCGCTCGCGGTGGGCAGCTTCTCCGCGGCGACGGCGGCGCCGCGCAGCAGGAGATAGCCGGTGACGACATCGCCGGAGGCCATCAGCAGGCGGGTGGTGTTCAGCCCGACCTTGTAGATGTTGCGGACATCCTCGCCGGTGGCGATGAGGTCGGTGGTCATGGTGCCGACGATCGCCTCCAGGTCGACGGCCGCCTTGGCGAGAGCGTCCCGGGCGCCGGCCAGCTCGTCGCCGCCGGTGCCCACGGCGAGGAACTTCCTGATCTCCTCCGAGAGGGAGTTCAGCGCCTGGCCCTGGTCGCGGACGATCTTCCGGAAGAAGTAGTCCTGGCCCTGGATGGCGGTGGTGCCCTCGTAGAGGGTGTCGATCTTGGCGTCCCGGATGTACTGCTCCAGCGGGTACTCCTGGAGGTAGCCGGAGCCGCCGAAGATCTGGAGCGACTGCGCCAGCTGCTCGTAGGAGCGCTCGGAGCCGTAGCCCTTGACGATCGGCAGGAGCAGGTCGTTGAGGGCGATCAGCTCGTCGGCGGGCTCGCCGGCGGCCTCCTTGAGGGCGATCTCGTCCTGGACGGACGCCGTGTGCAGGACGAGGGCGCGCATGCCCTCCGCGTACGCCTTCTGCGTCATCAGGGAGCGGCGTACATCCGGGTGGTGGGTGATCGTCACCTTGGGCGCGGACTTGTCCATGAAGTTGACGAGGTCCGAGCCCTGGACGCGCTCCTTGGCGTATCCCAGGGCGTTGAGGTAGCCGGTGGAGAGGGTGGCGATGGCCTTCGTGCCGACCATCATCCGGGCGAACTCGATGATCTTGAACATCTGGCGGATGCCGTCGTGCTTGTCGCCGATCAGCCAGCCCTTGGCGGGGTGGCGGTCGCCGAAGGTCATCTCGCAGGTGTTGGACGCCTTGAGGCCCATCTTGTGCTCGACGTTGGTGGCGTAGACGCCGTTGCGCTCGCCCAGCTCGCCGGTCTCGAAGTCGAAGAGGTACTTCGGGACGAGGAAGAGGGACAGGCCCTTGGTGCCGGGGCCGTGGCCCTCGGGGCGGGCGAGGACGTAGTGAAGGATGTTCTCGGAGAGGTCGTGCTCACCCGAGGTGATGAAGCGCTTCACCCCGTCGATGTGCCAGGAGCCGTCGTCCTGCTGGACGGCCTTGGCGCGGCCGGCGCCCACGTCCGAGCCGGCGTCCGGCTCGGTGAGGACCATGGTGGAGCCCCACTCGCGCTCGACGGCGAACTCGGCGATCTTCTTCTGGGCCTCGGTGCCCTCCTCGTAGAGGAGCCCGGCGAAGGCGGGTCCCGAGGAGTACATCCACAGCGCGGGGTTGGAGCCCAGCAGCAGCTCGGCGTAGGCCCAGACCAGGGAGCGGGGCGCGGTGGTGCCGCCGATCTCCTCGGGCAGGCCGAGCCGCCAGTACTCCGACTCCATGAAGGTGCGGTAGCTCTTCTTGAACGACTCCGGCAGCGGCGCGGTGCTGGTCTCCGGGTCGAAGACCGGAGGCGTGCGGTCGGCGTCGGCGAAGGACTCCGCCAGCTCGTTCTCCGCGAGGCGGGCGACCTCCGACAGGACGGACCTGGCGGTGTCGGTGTCCATCTCGGCGAACGGGCCGGAGCCGTACAGCTTGTCGCGGCCGAGGACCTCGAACAGGTTGAACTCGATGTCACGAAGATTCGACTTGTAGTGCCCCATGGCGACTGGCTCCGTAGCTCGGGAGTCGTGTGCTTAACCCATCTACCAGCTGGTAGCTACGATGATGCTACCCATCGGTAATAAGTTGCAACCCCCAATCGCGTAACAGTGACTGGTTACTCTTGCGCTCATGTACGGCTACGACCAGAACCAGGGCGCTCACCAGCAGTACGCACCCCAGCAGCCCTACGGGGGTCAGCCGCAGGGCCAGCCCCTGTATCCGGAGCCGTCCCCGCCGTCGCTCGCCGACGCGGTGCGCGCCTTCACCACCGGCACCCTCTCCGCCGAGGACTTCCAGCAGATCTTCGCCACCTCCAAGGTGTACTGCCCGCGCGGCGACAACCCCGGCTTCCTGGCGCTGCACAACACCCAGCAGCCGGTGATCCCGATGTTCACCTCGCTGAAGGAGCTGCGGCGGTACGCGGGCAAGGAGTCCAAGTACTTCGTGATCACCGGTGCCGAGGTGATCGACCTGCTGCCGACCGGCTACGGCTTCGTCCTCGACATGGAGGGCGACCACCGGATGGTCTTCGACGCCAAGGCCGTGGAGCAGATGGTCGACTTCGCGATGCGCCGCATGTACGGCTGAGCCGGCCCGCACGGTGCACGTGATCCGCACGGTGCGGTCGATCCGCACGGTGTGCGGCTGAGCCGTCCGACCTAGGAACAGGACGCCCGGAGGGAATACCTTCCGGGCGTCTTCGCGTTGCGACTGGCAGAAAGTTAAGGATTCAACTAAAGTGGTCGCACAAGGAGGTCCCACCATGCCCGCTGTGACTGTCGAGAATCCGCTCACGCTGCCCCGTGTCGCCGCCCCCGCCGAGGCGGTGGCGAGGCCCGTGCTCGCCGTGACCACCGCGCCCGGCGGCTTCGAAGGGGAGGGCTTCCCGGTCCGCCGCGCCTTCGCCGGGATCAACTACCGCTACCTCGACCCGTTCATCATGATGGACCAGATGGGCGAGGTGGAGTACGCCCCGGGCGAGCCCAAGGGCACGCCCTGGCACCCCCACCGGGGCTTCGAGACCGTCACCTATCTGCTCGACGGCACCTTCGTCCACCAGGACAGCAACGGCGGTGGCGGCACGATCCGCAACGGCGACACCCAGTGGATGACCGCCGGCTCCGGGCTGCTCCACATCGAGGCGCCGCCGGAGGAGCTGGTCATGTCGGGCGGGCTCTTCCACGGGCTCCAGCTGTGGGTCAACCTGCCCGCCGCCGACAAGATGATGGACCCGCGCTACCAGGACATCCGCGGCGGCCAGGTCCAGCTGCTCACCTCCCCCGACGGCGGCGCGCTGCTGCGGGTCATCGCGGGCGAGCTGGACGGCCACGAGGGCCCCGGCATCACCCACACCCCGATCACCATGGTCCACGCCACCCTGCGGCCGGGCGCCCAGATCACCCTGCCGTGGCGCGAGGACTTCAACGGGCTCGCGTACGTCCTCGCCGGGCGCGGCTCGGTGGGCGCCGACCGGCGGCCCGTGCACAAGGGGCAGACGGCCGTCTTCGGCGAGGGCGGCTCGCTGACCGTCCGCGCCGACGACACCCAGGACGCGAACACCCCCGACCTGGAGGTCGTGCTCCTCGGCGGGCGTCCCATCCGGGAGCCCATGGCGCACTACGGGCCGTTCGTGATGAACACGCAGGCCGAGCTGAAGCAGGCGTTCGACGACTTCCAGGCGGGCCGTCTCGGCACCGTCCCGGCGGTCCACGGCATGTGACCTGACCGGCCACGGCGGATGAGAGGCGCCCCCTCCCCGGGGGCGTCTCTCCCGCGTTTGCCTGGCCTGTACGTCCTCGCCTGTACGTCGTCACTCGTACGGGCGCGCTGTGCGGGACGCCCCCGCCCGGCCGTGGTCGGGTGGGGAACGTGCACACCCTGCTGCCCGAGCCCGTACGGCGTCTCGCCGCGTGGTGCGCCGTCATCCTGCTGGTCGCGGGCGTCGGCGCGGTGGGGCTCTGGCTGGTGGGGACCTTCCGGATCGCGGTGACCCCGGTCCTGCTGGCGCTCCTCGGCACCGCGCTCCTCGGCCCGCTGTACCGGCGGCTCGTCGCCATGAAGGTGCACCGCTCGCTCGCGGCCGGGCTGACCTGCGTCGCCGTGCTCTGCGTGGTCGGCGGTGCGACCTATGTCATCGTCCGGGCGCTGATCGACAACGGTCCGCAGATCCTCACCTCGCTGCGGGACGCCTTCCAGACCTTCACCCGGCACCTCGGCGCGGGGACCGCCCTGGGCGACATGGTCGCCAACGCGAAGGACCTGATCGCGAAATTCGGCGGAACGGCCGCCTCCGGCGTGCTCAGCGGGCTGAGCCTGGTGGGCGAGGGGATCGCCACGGCCATCCTGGCGCTGCTGCTGATCTTCTTCTTCCTGCGGGACTCGGACCGGGCCGCGTCCCTGGCCCACACCGTCGCCCCGGGGCGGGGCGGACAGATGGTCGAGGAGATGGGCCGCCGGGCCTTCACCGCCGTCGAGGGCTTCATGCGCGGGACCACCTTCATCGCGCTCATCGACGCGGTCCTGATCACCGTGGGCCTGCTGATCCTGCGGGTCCCGGGCGCGTTCGGGCTGGGCGCGCTGGTGTTCGTGGGCGCCTACATCCCCTACCTCGGCGCCTTCATCTCCGGCGCGGTGGCGGTGCTCGTCGCCCTCGCCGACCGGGGGTGGGTGATCGCGCTCTGGGCGCTGGGCGTGGTGCTCGCCGTCCAGCTGCTGGAGGGGCATGTGCTCCAGCCGATGATCCAGAGCCGTACGGTCCAGATGCACCCGGCGGTGGTGATGCTGGCGATCACGGCGGGGGCGGGGGTGGCCGGGATCCTGGGGATGCTGCTCGCGGTGCCGGTGGTCGCGGCGGCGTTCGGGGTGATCGGGGTGCTCAGGGAGCGGTACGCGGACCCGAGCACGGGACCGCCGACCGCTGCCGGGGACGGGACGCCGCCCTGAGGCACCCCCGTCCCCTACGCCGTGCCGTTCTCGCCCTCGCCCTTCGCCGCCGACTCGTACAGCTCAAACCAGATCGACTTGCCCTCGCCCCGGGGATCGACCCCCCACGCGTCCGCCAGCATCTCCATCAGCACCAGCCCCCGCCCCGACGACGCCAGCTCGCCGGGGCGCCGCTTGTGCGGCAGGTCGTCGCTGCCGTCCGCGACCTCGACCCGCAGCCGCCGGGTCCCGTCCCGGCTGCCGACCTCGGCCACCAGCAGGGCGTTGCCGTCGGTGTGCACCAGGACGTTGGTGACCATCTCGGAGACCATCAGGACCGCCGAGTCGACCTGCTCCTCGTCGGCCCAGTCGTGCAGCAGCCCGCGCACCTGGTTCCGGGCGACGGCGATCTTCTCCGGCTCCGCCTGGGCGATGGTCATGGCCGTCCGCCGGCGGGCCCCGCGCGCCGGGCCCTCCAGGCCCTCCGCGCCCTCCGGCACCCGGGAGAGCAGCACCAGCGCCACGTCGTCCTCGCGGCGGTCCGCCAGCGGCCCGGTGGTGTAGTGCGAGGCCGGGCCGTGCACCGCCTGCACGAGTCCGTCCGCCAGCTCCTCCAGGGACTGCCCCGACGGGTTCTCCAGCACCGCGCGCAGCCGGTCCCAGCCGGTGTCCAGATCGTGCCCGCCGGTCTCCAGCAGACCGTCGGTGCAGATCATCATCGTTTCTCCGGGTTCCAGGGCGAGCCGGGTGGTCGGATAGTCCGAGTCCGGGTCGATGCCCAGCGGCAGCCCGCCCTCGGTCGGCCGCACCAGGACCGTGCCGTCGGACATCCGCACCGCCGGCTCCGGGTGCCCGGCGCGCGCGATCTCCACTCCGCCGGAGGCCGGGTCGACCTCCAGATAGAGACAGGTCGCGAAGCGGGGCCCGGCGCAGTCCGCGTTCTGCGCGGTGTCGGTGATGCCGTGCAGGAAGCGGGAGGCGCGCGAGAGGACCGCGTCTGGCCGGTGGCCCTCGGAGGCGTACGCCCGCAGCGCGATCCGCAGCTGTCCCATCAGCCCGGCCGCGCGCACGTCGTGCCCCTGGACATCGCCGATGACCAGCGCGATCCGCCCGTTCGGCAGCGGGATCATGTCGTACCAGTCGCCGCCGACCTGGAGTCCGCCGCCGGTCGGGACATAGCGGGCCGCCACCTCCATCCCCGGGATCGCGGGCCCGAGCACCGGCATCATCGACCGCTGGAGCCCCAGCGACAGCTCCCGCTCGGTCTCCGCGACCCCCGCCCGGGTGAGGGCCTGCGCCAGCATCCGGGCCACCGTCGTCAGCACGGACCGCTCGTCCGGGGTGAAGGCCACCGGGTGCCGGAAGGCCGCCATCCAGGCCCCCATCGTGCGGCCGGCGACGATCAGCGGCAGATACGCCCAGGACTGCCGGCCGAGCCGCTGCGCCAGCGGCCAGCTGGTGGGGTAGCGGCGGTTGTACTCCTCGGGGCTGGGCAGATAGACGGCCCGCCCGGAGCGGACCACCTCCGCCGCCGGGTGGTCGGTGTCCGCGCGCATGTCGCTGAAGGGGTCGTCGCCCGCGCTCTGGTGCCCGTGGTGGCCGATGATCGTCAGCCGGTCGCCCTTCGCGCCGAAGACCGCGAGCCCGTCCGGGGAGAAGCCCGGCATCGACAGCGAGGCCGCCACCCGCAGCACCTCGGCCGTGGAGCGCGCCTCCGCCAGCGCCCGCCCGGCGTCCAGCAGGAACGCCTCCCGGGAGCGCCGCCAGTCGCCGGTGATCGGGGTGCGCGCGGCGGTGCCCTCGGTCTGCTCGGCGACCTCCTGGAGGGTCCCGTGGAGCAGGTACGAGCCGTCCTTCAGGACGGGCTTGGAGCGGCTGCGGACGGTCCGCAGCACCCGGCCCTCGTCGTCGACGACCCGCAGCCGGCCCTCGGCGAGGGTGCCCTCGGCGATGGCCAGCGAGACCACGCCGTTGATCTCGTTCCAGTCGACGGGGTGGAACCGGGCCCGGATCACGGACTCCGGGAAGGTGGGGGAGCCGGCGGGCAGTTCGAGCAGGCGAGCCGCCTCGGCGTCGAGGGTGACCGCGCCGGCCGCGTTGTCCCACCGCCACAGGCCGGTTGCGATCGCGGCCAGGACATCCTCGGTGCGCATTGCCTCACTTTATTCCGATCCGTGGCGGGGCTCCCTCCCGGTACCACCCACGGGGGACGGGCTGTGACGGGAAGAGAGGGAGAGTGTGGCATGAATATGACAATGAGCCGGATCGGGGGCGGGCGGTAATCTGGATGGGCCCGCCACTCCCAAAATCACCAAGACTGGATGAACGACGATGCATCGGTACAGGTCACACACCTGCGGCGAGCTCCGCGCCGCTGACGTCTCCACCGACGTCCGGCTGAGCGGCTGGCTGCACAATCGCCGAGACCTGGGCGGCATCCTCTTCATCGATCTCCGCGACCACTACGGCATCACCCAGCTGGTCGCCCGTCCGGGCACCGCCGCCAACGAGGCCCTGAGCCACCTGACCAAGGAGACCGTCGTCCGTATCGACGGCAAGGTCACCAGCCGTGGCGCGGAGAACGTCAACCCCGAGCTGCCCACCGGCGAGATCGAGGTCGAGGTCGCCGCCGTGGAGATCCTGGGCGCGGCCCAGCAGATCCCCTTCACCATCAACGCCGACGACGGCGTCAACGAGGAGCGGCGCCTGGAGTACCGCTTCCTCGACCTCCGCCGCGAGCGCATGCACCGCAACATCATGCTGCGCACCGCCGTCATCTCCGCCATCCGGCACAAGATGACCGCCCTCGGCTTCAACGAGATGGCGACCCCGATCCTCACCGCGACCTCTCCCGAGGGCGCGCGCGACTTCGTGGTCCCCTCCCGGCTCAACCCGGGCAAGTTCTACGCCCTGCCGCAGGCCCCGCAGCAGTTCAAGCAGCTGCTGATGATCGCCGGCTTCGACCGGTACTTCCAGATCGCGCCCTGCTTCCGCGACGAGGACGCCCGCGCCGACCGCTCGCCCGGCGAGTTCTACCAGCTCGACGTCGAGATGAGCTTTGTCGAGCAGGAGGACGTCTTCCGGCCCATCGAGCGGCTGATGACCGAGCTGTTCGAGGAGTTCGGCGGCGGCCGCCACGTCACCTCGCCGTTCCCGCGGATCCCGTTCCGCGAGGCGATGCTGAAGTACGGCAGCGACAAGCCCGACCTGCGGGCCGAGCTGGAGCTGGTGGACATCACCGATGTCTTCGAGGGCTCCGAGTTCAAGGCGTTCGCCGGCAAGCACGTCCGCGCGCTGCCCGTGCCGGACGTCTCCGCCCAGCCGCGCAAGTTCTTCGACGGCCTCGGCGACTTCGCCGTCTCCCTCGGCGCGAAGGGCCTGGCCTGGGTCCGGGTCGCCGAGGACGGCTCGCTCTCCGGCCCGATCGCCAAGTTCCTCACCGAGGAGAACGTCAAGGTCCTCACCGAGCGCCTCGGCCTCGCCGCCGGACACGCCGTCTTCTTCGGCGCGGGTGAGGTCGACGAGGTCTCCAAGATCATGGGCGGCGTCCGGGTCGAGGCCGCCAAGCGCGCCGGCCACTTCGTGGACGGCGAGTTCCGCTTCTGCTGGATCGTGGACTTCCCGATGTACGAGAAGGACGAGGAGACCGGGCGGATCGACTTCTCCCACAACCCCTTCTCCATGCCGCAGGGCGGGATGCGGGACCTGGAGGAGAAGGACCCGCTGGACATCCTCGCCTGGCAGTACGACATCGTCTGCAACGGCATCGAGCTGTCCTCCGGCGCCATCCGGAACCACGAGCCCGAGCTGATGCTCAAGGCCTTCGAGATCGCCGGTTACGAGCGCGAGACCGTCGAGCAGGAGTTCGCGGGCATGCTCCGCGCCTTCCGGCTGGGCGCCCCGCCGCACGGCGGCATCGCCCCCGGCGTCGACCGCATCGTGATGCTGCTCGCCGACGAGCCCAACATCCGCGAGACGATCGCCTTCCCGCTCAACGGCAACGCCCAGGATCTGATGATGGGCGCGCCGACCGTGCTGGAGGAGGCCCGCCTGCGCGAGCTGAACATCTCCCTGCGCAAGCCGCCGGCCGCGAAGCAGCCCGCCGCGGAGTGACCTCCGCCGCACCCGTCGACGCCCCCGGGCCCGTACCGCCACTCCGGTACGGGCCCGGGGGCGTTTGCGGCGGCCTTCCACGGGCCGGGCCGGAAACTCCTTGCCGCGCGGGCAACCCGTTCCCCACCCCACCGCGTTCTCCAGACGTGACCGACAGAGGGACAGAGGTGGGGGCGATGGGATGGGCTCCATAGGCGGTGGCGGCGACAGCGGCGGCGCCGGCGACTTCGAGACCTTCGTCGCCGTGCGCGGCCCCCGGCTGCTGCGGGTGGCCTGGCTGCTGACCGGCGACGCCCACCTGGCGGAGGATCTGCTCCAGACGGTGCTGGCGAAGGTGTGGCCCAAGTGGCACCGCATCCGCGGCGAGAGCCCGGAGGCGTACGTCCGCAAGGCCCTGGTGCACACCCACGCCAGCTGGTGGCGCAGACGCTGGCGGGGCGAGGTGCCCCACGGCGAGCTGCCCGACCGGATCGGCGCCGCCGACGCCTACGCCGGCGTCGACCTCGAACAGAGCCTCGCCGTCGCCGTCCGCGCCCTGCCCGTGCGGCAGCGCGCCGTCGTCGTGCTGCGCTACTTCGAGGACCTGAGCGTCGAGGAGACCGCCGCCACCCTCGGCTGCGCCCCCGGCACGGTCAAGAGCCAGGCCGCCAAGGCCCTGCGCACCCTGCGGGAACGACTTCCGGGAATCCAGTCGGAGGAGGGGACGAATGACTGCTTCTACGCACGATCCGCATGACCACCACGAGTACGGCGAGGGTGAGCTGCGCACCCTGCTGGAGCTGGGGACACCCCGGCTGACCGCCCCCGACGGACGCATCGGGCAGATCAGGGGCCGCGTCGCCCGCCGCAGGCGCTACCGGGCCGGGGCGGCCGTCCTCACGGCGACCGTGCTGGCGGTCGGCGGGACCCTGGTGCCGGACGCGCTGCGCGAGGAGGGGCGGTCAGCGACCCGGCCGGCCGCCCCGCCCCCGCTGACCTCGCCGACGGAGAGCGATGTGCGCTTCGCGGACCTGTACGGGCTCACGGTGACGGTGCCCACCGCCTGGCACACCCTGGAGATCGGCCGGGACCACCAGCCGCTGTCCCCGCCCGGCGGCTTCATCGGCACCCAGGCGCTGAGCGCCAGGCCGTCGTCGTGCGTTCCGGTGGACGAGGGGGCCTGCCCGCCGCTCCAGCGGATCGGCCCGCGCGACGTACTGATCAGGGTGGAGGGGGACCGGGCCGCCGACGCCTCCACCTGGGACACCCGGGCGTTCGCGCGCAGTCAGTACATCGCCGGGTTCTGCGAACAGATCGGCGGCGGCGCCTCGTACGCCGCGGACTTCGCCGTCGAACGGAAGCCCGACGACCTGGCGGCGAACATCGAGGTCTGCATGGGCCCGGAGGCGTCCACGGCGACGCTGGGCGCCGTCCGCGCGGTGGTCGACAGCGCCCGTTTCGGTACCGAGAACGCGACGCCCGCGCCGCGGGTGCCGCCTCCGGCAGGGAAGAAGACGACGGCCGGTACGGGGGCCACTGCGGCTGCCGAGGTCGGCGCCGCCGGCGGGACCCCCGCACGATGAGAGGAAACCGGGCCGTGTCCCCGCGTACGCACCACCGCCAGGCCCGCAACCAGGCCCGCGACCAGTCCCGCGACCAGTCCCGCGACCAGGCTCGCAACCAGGCCCGCCACCGGATCCGGCCGCTCGTGGCCGCCGCGCTCGCCGCCGTGGTGCTGCTCACCGGCTGCACCGTCGGCGGGGACGAGGGAGGCGACGAGGGCGGTGACGACGGGCGGGGCGGCTCCACGGCGGCTTCGTCCGGGGCGCGCGAGCCGGGCGCCGACAAGGACACGGGCTCAGGCCCGGACGCGGAGAATCGTTCCGGCGCGGGTGCCTCCCGCCGGGAGGCCCGCCGGGGCATACCCGGACTCGGCCCCCGCACCCTGGCCCGGATCGGCGACGCCCGCCAGGTGTTCGTGGTCGGCGCCGAAGGACCCGACGCCAACCGTGCCACCGCCGCCCTCTACGAACGCCACCCCACCCAGGGCTGGCAGCGCACCGCCGGGCCCTGGCCCACCCGTAACGGCCGCAAGGGCTGGACCGACGACCACCGCATGAACGACCTGCGCACCCCCACCGGCGTCTACGGCCTCACCGACGCGGGCGGCCTGCGGCCCGACCCCGGCACCCGGCTCCCGTACGACCGGGGACCGGCGTTCGACATCCGGGGGGAGAACGCCGAGGGGGAGCCGCTGCGGGGCGCCTTCGACCACGTCGTCGCGATCAACTACAACCGAGTCCCCGGCCGGACCCCGCTCGACTGGGAGACCCCGCTCGGCATCGACCGGGGCCGGGGCATCTGGATCCACGTCGACCACGGCAGCGGCACCCAGGGCTGTGTGAGCCTGGCCCGGCCCCGGGTCGCCGAACTCCTGCGGCGTCTCGACCCGGCGGCCCGGCCGGTGGTCGCGATGGGCCCGGAGGAATTCCTCGCCCGTTGACGCGACGGGAAAGGGGCCGTGCGGCCCGGGGACGTGTTCCCCGGGCCGCACGGCCCCTTTCCGTTCCGTCACGCCTGACGGGAACCGACTACTGCTCCTTCTTCGGCTCCTCCAGGCGGGGGAAGAGCACCGCGCCCTTGGTCACCGTCGACCCGGCGGGCAGCAGACCCCACGTACCGGCGTCCTGCACCCGCTGCTCCGCCAGCTCGCCCAGCGACGCCCCGGCGCCCAGGGACTCCCACAGCGCCTGCGAGGTCTCGGGCATCACCGGGTTCAGCAGCACCGCGACGGCCCGCAGCGACTCGGCGGCGGTGTACAGGATCGTCGCCAGCCGGGCCTGGCCCTCCGGCGAGGTGTCCTTGGCGACCTTCCAGGGCTCCTGCTCGGTCAGATAGCCGTTGACCTGCTTGACGAAGTCGAAGATCGCCAGGATGCCGCCCTGGAAGTCGACCTCGTCGCCGATCTTCCGGTCCGCCTCCGCGACGGCGACGGCCATCGCCGCACGGACCGCCTGCTCGGCCTCGCCGTCGGCACTCGCCTCCGGCAGCGCGCCGCCGAAGTACTTGCCGACCATGGCGGCGACCCGCGAGGCCAGATTGCCGTAGTCGTTGGCCAGCTCGCTGGTGTAGCGGGCGGTGAAGTCCTCCCAGGAGAACGAGCCGTCCTGGCCGAACGCGATGGCCCGCAGGAAGTACCAGCGGTAGGCGTCCACGCCGAAGTGCGAGGTCAGGTCCTGCGGCTTGATGCCGGTCAGATTGGACTTCGACATCTTCTCGCCGCCGACCATCAGCCAGCCGTTCGCGGCGATGCGCCCCGGCACCGGCAGCCCGTTCGCCATCAGCATCGCGGGCCAGATGATCGCGTGGAAGCGCAGGATGTCCTTGCCGACGAGGTGCACATCGGCCGGGAAGGTCGAGGCGAACTTCTCCGGGTTCTCGTTGTAGCCGACGGCGGTGGCGTAGTTGAGCAGCGCGTCGATCCACACATAGATGACGTGCTTCTCGTCCCACGGCACCTTCACGCCCCAGTCGAAGGTCGACCGGGAGATGGACAGGTCCTGGAGCCCCTGCTTGACGAAGTTCACGACCTCGTTGCGGGCGGACTCGGGCTGGATGAAGCCCGGGTTGGCCTCGTACAGCTCCAGCAGCTTCGGGCCGTACTCGCTGAGCTTGAAGAAGTAGTTCTCCTCCTTCAGCAGCTCCACCGGCTTCTTGTGGATCGGGCAGAGCTTCTGCCCCGCGTACTCGCCCTCGCCGTCGATCAGATCGCCGGGGAGCTTGTACTCCTCACAGCCGACGCAGTACGGGCCCTCGTAGCCGCCCTGGTAGATCTCGCCCTTGTCGTAGAGATCCTGGACGAACTCCTGCACCCGGTCCGTGTGCCGCTTCTCGGTGGTCCGGATGAAATCGTCGTTCGCGATGTTCAGGTGCTCCCAGAGCGGCTTCCACGCCTCCCCGACGAGCTTGTCGCACCACTCCTGGGGGGTGACCCCGTGTGCCTCGGCAGTGCGCATGATCTTCTGACCGTGCTCGTCCGTGCCGGTGAGGTACCACACCTTCTCGCCGCGCTGACGGTGCCAGCGGGTGAGCACGTCGCCTGCGACGGTCGTGTAGGCGTGGCCCAGGTGAGGAGCGTCGTTGACGTAGTAAATGGGGGTCGTGACGTAGTACGCCGCCGCCCCCTGCTTCTCGGATCCAGTGGCCGCCATGGTCGAAATCCTACTGGCCCCGGGAAGCGCGAATCACCCGCGATGGGCGGGTGCGGGCCCGGAGAGATCCACGGAACACCCGGTAGTGGATTCTGTCCTTCCGGCCGGAGGACGCGGTGCGGACGGTTCAGGGGTACGGGGAAGGACGGACGGATGCGGGTACTGGTCGCCGAGGACGAACGGGCGCTCGCCGGCCTGATCGCCACCGGGCTGCGCCGGGCGGGTTTCGCCGTCGACACCACCCACCGGGGGGACGACGCGCTGGAGCGGCTGGACCTGTACGACTACGACGTCCTCGTCCTCGACCGGGACCTCCCCGGCGTCCACGGCGACGAGGTGGCCCGCGCCCTCGTCGCCGCCGGTGCGCGGACCCGGATCCTGATGCTGACGGCGGCGACGGCCACGGCGGAGCGGGTGCGGGGCCTCGACCTCGGCGCCGACGACTACCTCGGCAAGCCCTTCGACTTCCCCGAGCTGGTCTCCCGGGTCCGCGCCCTGCGCCGGCGCAGCGCCCGGCCGGTGCCGCCGCTGCTGGAGCGCCGGGGCGTACGGCTGGACACGGCGCGGCGCACCGCCGCGCGGGACGGCCGGGAGCTGGGCCTGTCGCCGAAGGAGTTCTCCGTGCTCCAGCTGCTGCTGGAGGCCGACGGCGCGACCGTGTCGGCGGAGGAACTGCTGGAACGGGCGTGGGACGCGCACGCCGACCCCTTCACCGGGGCGGTACGGGTCTGCATGAGCAAGCTGCGCGCGAAGCTGGGGGAGCCGGCGCTGATCGACACCGTCCAGGGTGTGGGGTACCGGCTGTGAGCCCCCGCTCGTCGCGGCCGCCGCACATGGGTCCTGGCCGGCTGGGGCCCGGATCCACGATCCGGCTGCGGATCGCGCTGGTGTACGGGGCGGTCTTCCTCGTCCTCGGCGGGGTGCTGCTGGCGCTGGTGTATCTGCTGTCCAGCGCGGGCACGGCCCAGGACGCGGCCGAGATCGCCCGTGCCGCGTCCGTACCGGAGGATTCGGGTTCGGTGGTGGTGGGTTCGGCCCCGGTGGTGGTGGGTTCGGCCCCGGTGGTGTTCGGCGACCCGACCTGGATCACCGCGACCGTCAGCGACGCCGCCGCCGCGCAACTGCTCTTCTGGTCCTTCACCGGGCTGCTGGTCATGGCGTTGTGCGCGGTGGTCGTGGGGTGGTGGACCGCCGGCCGGGTGCTGCGGCCCGTCCACACGATGACCGCGCGGGCCCGCCGGCTCTCCGAACGGAATCTCGGCGAACGGATCGCGGTGAGCGGCCCCGACGACGAGCTGAAGGAGCTGGGGGACACCCTGGACGCGCTCCTCGCCCGGCTGGAGGGCGCCATGGACAGCCAGCGGCGGTTCATCGCGAACGCCTCCCACGAGCTGCGCACCCCGCTCGCCACCCAGCGGGCCGCGATCCAGGTGGGGCTCGACCCCGGGTGCCCGGAGGACGTCGCGGCGACCCGGGACATCCTGCTGGAGGCGAACCGCCGCAGCGAGCGCCTGATCGACGGGCTGCTGACGCTGGCACGCGGCGAACGCGGACTCGGCACCGGCGAGGACGACCGGGAGGACGTCGACCTGGGCCGGGTCGCGGCGGAGGAGGCCGCGCGGTATGGGGTGACGGCCAGGGGCGCGGACAGGGCCCCCGGCGGCGGCACGGTCCGGGGCAACCGGGAGCTGCTGGGCCGTCTCGTGGGGAATCTGGTGGCCAACGCCGTGGCCTACAACGTGCCCGGCGGGACGGTCGACGTCCAGGTCACGGGCGGGGTCCTCACCGTGGTGAACACCGGTCCGGTGATCTCCGAGGAGGAGATCCCGGCGCTGTTCGAACCGTTCCGGCGGGGGGAGGGGCGGGACCGCACGGGGTCCGGCTCCGGCCTCGGCCTGTCGATCGTCCGCTCGATCGCCGAGGCCCACGACGGCCGGGTGACGGCCGGGCCCGGCCCGCAGGGGGGCCTGGCCGTCACCGTGGCGCTGCCGTCCAGGCCCTTTTAAAGAGCCTGGGGCCGCCAACCGCTGAGGACCCCGTCGTACAGCTCGGCGTCCGTGAGCCCACGGGGCGCGGGGCCGGCGTGGAAGAAGCCGGCGTTGGGCGCGGAGAGCTTGCGGAGGTAGTCGAACGCCTTGGCGTCGTGCTCGCCGAAGGCCACGAACCGCCAGTGGATCCGGGGCTCGGCCTCGGCCGCCGCGGCGAGGGCGGCGGTGGCGGCGGTCTTCGACTCGGGCGCACCGTCCGTCTGGAAGATCACCAGCGCGGGGGTGCCGGGCGCGGCCTTGGTGTGGCGGGCCACGACCTCCTCGACGGCGAGGTGGTAGTTGGTCCGGCCCATCCGCCCGAGCGAGGCGTGCAGCTCGTCGACGCGGCCCTCGTGGGCGTCGGCGGTCAGCTCACCGGTGCCGTCGATCTCGGTGGAGAAGAACACGACGTCGACGCGGGGCTCCGCACCGAGGTGCGCGGCGAGGGCGAGCGCCCGCTCGCCGAGGTCCTGGGCGCTGCCGTCCTTGTAGTACGGCCGCATCGACCCGGACCGGTCGAGCACGAGGTACACCCGCGCCTCGGCCCCGCCCGGGACCTCGTTCCGCTTCAGCGCGTCCCCGGCGGCGGCGTGCCGCGCCACGAGCGCGTCGGGAACACCGGCTGCGGCGACGGGTTCGACGTCGACATCCTGGACGGTCTCGGTCCCGGAGCCGGTTTCGGGTGCGTCCGGCGTGGGCTCGCTGCCCGACGGGACTTCGGCCTGCGGCTGCGGTGCGGTGCCGGTGCTGGTCTGTGCCTCGGCCGTCACGGTCGCCTGAGCGGCCCCGGCCTCGGTCCCGCTCTCCGGTTCCGCGTCGGGCTCGGACGTGGGGCCCGCTTCGGCCTGCGGCTGCGGCTGGGGCGCGGGGGTGGTGTCCGTGTCTGATTCGTCCCGGGCGTCGGGCTCGGCGTGGGTCTCTGCCTCGGGCGTCACGGCCGCCTGGGCGGTCCCGGTCCCGGTCTCCGGTTCTGCCTCGGGCTCGGTGCTGGTCTCGGTCTCGGGGGTGACGGTGGCCTGGGCGGTCTCAGCCTCGGTCTCGGGTTCTGCATCAGGCTCGGGCTGGGCGCCGGGTTCGGTGCTGGACTCCGCCTCAGGATCGACGGTCGCCTGAGCGGTCCCGGTCCCGGTCCCGGTCTCCGGTTCCGCCTCCGCGTCCGGCTCGGACGTGAGGCTGGCTTCGACCTGCGGCTGAGCCTGGGGCGCGAGGGTGGTGTCCGTGGCCTGCTCGTCCCGGGTGCCGGGCTCGGCGTGGGTCTCTGCCTCGGCCGTTACCGCTGCTTGGGCGGTCTCGGTGTCGGAGGCGGGAGCGCCGGTGGGTTCGGTGCCGGTGCCGATCTCCGCCTCGGGCGCGACAGCGGCCTGGACGGTGTCCGTGTCGGGCTCGGGTGCCCGGTCGGGTTCGGTGCCGGTGCCGATTTCCGTTTCGGGCATGACCGCTGCCTGAACGGTCTCGGCCTCCGGCTCCGTGCTGGCCTCTGGAGCAGCCTCCGCTTCGAGACGGGTCTCGGCTTCGGGGGCGACGGCCTCCGGACCGGTTGCCGACGGCGCTGCGGTGTCGGTGTCCGCCTCTGCTTCCGCTTCTGCGTCGGGCGCGGCGGCGGCCGCCGGAGCCCCGGTGTCGCTCTCCGTCTCCGTGAGGGCCTGCGGCGCCGGTTCGGACACGGCTGCTGGGGTCGCTTCGGCGCCCACACCGGACGCCTCGTCCGACGGTGCCTCGGGGGAAGCGGTCTTCTCCTCGTTGACCGGCGGCACTTCGGTGTCGGCCACCGTCTCCGCGACAGTGGCCTCCGCGACCGGCGCGGGCGCAGGCGCGGGCTCGGCCTCGGGCTCGGCCTCGGGCTCGGGCGTCGCCGTCTCCGCGACGACCTTCGTATCAGGCTCGGTATCGGGCTCGGGCGCCGTCGCCGGGTTGTCGGGGCCGCCCCCGGCGGTCTCCTCGGACGCGCCCTTCTGCGCCGGGACCGTGGCCTGCGGCTCGTCGGTGGTCTCCGGGGACGGCTCGGTACGGGCCTGGGCCGGCACCGACGCGGTACGCGGGCGGGCCTCGGGCCGGTCGAACGCGGCCGACACCAGGTCCGCCGCCCGGTCCTCGGGCGAGGCCGGTGACGAAGCCGGCGACGAGGGCGCCGACGGTGCGGCGGCCGACGCGCTCGGGGCCGCCGGGGTCGTCACGGGTGCCGTCACCGTGGACTTCGCCGGGGCATCCGCCGATGACTCCGCCGGCTCCGGTGCCGCCTCGGCCGGGGCCGCCGGTTCCGTGCGGGCGGCGGGTTCGGCGCGCTCGGACGACTGGGGCGGTACGGAGGGGGCCGCCCCCGCCTCTGTGGACTCCGAACGATCGCGGCCGAATACCTTGCGCAGCAAGCTCCGAATGCCCATGTGCTAGGCCTTTCGCATGAGTTGTGTGCTGTGTGGAGTTTTCTCCGCACTTGCACCAGGTTCTCCGTGGTGTGTCCTGGCCAGGGCGGACACGTAAGGTTAGCCGCCACCCGTCGCAATCCCCCGCAGGGGCGGCCCGCCCGGCTCCGGCCGTGCCCGACGGACGTTCCGCGTCGCACACACCGTCACGCGCACCGCCGGACAATGCTCCGCCCGACACCCCCTGTGGGGCTCTCCCCCGGGCCGCGTCCGACACCCCGTGGGCCGGGAACCCCCACCTCATCCGGGGATTCATTCGCCGTTCATCCCGCGTCCGCCACTTCGCCCGGGTTCACCCCTAACGTCTCGCTCGGAGAGATTCCGACAGACTGTCGGCGCGGAGCGCGCCGGAGGAGGACCACGTGCGCAGACTGCTGCCGCTGCTGAGCACCACCCCGCACGCGGGCGGGCGTTCCGCGCTCACCTGCCGCTACCGCTGCGGTGACGCCTGCTTCCAGGAGGTGCCCAACACCAGTGACAACGAGTACGCGGGCGACATCATCGCCCGTGCCCTCTCG
This sequence comes from Streptomyces yaizuensis, assembly GCF_034961445.1. Classification (NCBI taxonomy): domain Bacteria; kingdom Bacillati; phylum Actinomycetota; class Actinomycetes; order Kitasatosporales; family Streptomycetaceae; genus Streptomyces; species Streptomyces yaizuensis. The sequence continues at coordinate 163,102 of NZ_BSBI01000008.1, read as the reverse complement.
CGCCGTTCGATGGTGCGCGCCGCCGCTGTCGTGACGGTCGCGGCCGCGGCGGGCACCACGGGTGTCCTGGGCGGCCCCGGGGCGGGCGAGGCGGTCGCGGCGCCCGTCACCCACGGTGGTCGGGGCCACGGTCGCCACCCGGGCCCGGACGGAGCCCGTGGCCTGCGCTTCTCGCCGGTCGCGCCGAACACGGACGACAAGGTCACCGTCCCCGCCGGCTATACCCAGGACGTGGTGATCCGCTGGGGCGACCCGATTCTGCGGGGAGCACCCGCGTTCCATCCGGACCGGCAGTCGGCCAGGGCGCAGGCGGGCCAGTTCGGCTACAACAACGACTTCCTCTCCCTGCTCCCGCTGCGGGGCGAGCGCGGCCGCCAGGTCCTCGTCGCCAATCACGAGTACACCGACGAGGTGCTGATGTTCCGGGGGTACGACCCGGAGAACCCGACGCGGGAGCAGGTGGAGATCGCGTGGGCGGCGCACGGCCTGTCCGTTGTGGTCGTCCAGGAGGAGCACCGGTCGGGCCGGCTCACCCCGGTGCCCCGGCACCGTCTCAACCGGCGGCTCACGGCGACCAGCCTCTTCAAGGTGACGGGTCCGGCGGCGGGCAGCCCGCTGCTGCGGACGTCGGCCGATCCGACGGGAACGCGGGTGCTGGGCACCCTCAACAACTGCGCCGGCGGGGAGACCCCGTGGGGGACGACGCTCCACGGCGAGGAGAACTTCAACCAGTACTTCGCGAACGGCTCCAGCGCCACCGACCGGCGCTACGGCATCGGTGCGGGGGCGTCGGAGCGCAAGTGGGAGCGGTTCGACAAGCGCTTCGACGTGGCGCGGGAGCCGAACGAGTCGCACCGCTTCGGCTGGGTGGTCGAGCTGGACCCGTACGACCCGGACTGGACCCCCCGCAAGCGGACGGCGCTGGGCCGGTTCAAGCACGAGGCGGCGCAGCCGCGCCTCACCGACGACGGCCGTCCGGTGGTCTACATGGGCGACGACGAACGCTTTGACTACTTCTACAAGTTCGTGTCGTCCCGCCGGATGAAGCGCGGTGACTCGCGGGCCGCCCGGGAGCACAACCGCACCCTGCTGGACGAGGGCACGCTGTACGTGGCGAAGCTGTCGGGCGACAGCCCGCAGGAGGTCGACGGCTCGGGCCGGCTCCCGGCCGACGGCGAGTTCGACGGCTCGGGGGTGTGGATCCCGCTGGCGACCGGCGATGTGTCGCATGTGCCGGGGATGACGGCGGACGAGGTGTACGTGTTCACGCGCGCCGCCGCCGACAAGGTCGGGGCGACCAAGATGGACCGCCCCGAGGACGTGGAGCCCTCGCCGCGCACCGGCCGGGTCTATGTCGCGCTGACCAACAACACCGACCGGGGCAAGCCGGGCAAGCCCGGCGCGGACGAGGCCAACCCGCGCAATGCGAACAAGCACGGCCAGATCCTGGAACTGGCGGAGAACTGGGACGACCCCACGTCCGACGGGTTCGCCTGGCGGCTCTTCCTGGTCGCGGGCGACCCGAAGGACCCCTCGACGTACTTCGCCGGCTTCCCGAAGGAGAAGGTCAGCCCCATCTCCTGCCCGGACAATGTCGCCTTCGACCCGCACGGCAATCTGTGGATCTCCACGGACGGCAACAAGCTGGGCTCGCACGACGGCCTCTTCGGGGTGGCGACCCACGGGGAGCGGCGCGGTGAGCTGAAGCAGTTCCTGACCGTGCCGACGGGGGCGGAGACCTGCGGTCCGGTCATCCAGGAGCGCCGGGTGCTGGTCGCGGTCCAGCACCCGGGCGAGGTGGACGGGGCCTCGGTGGAGAAGCCCGCGAGCACCTGGCCGGACGGCCCCGGCCGGCTGGTCCGCCCCGCCGTGGTCGCGGTCTGGCGCCGGGACGGCCGGGACATCGGCGTCTGACACTCCCCCTTCGCTCCCCCTGACCCCCCGGCGCGGCCCACCCGGAAATTCCCCGCCACCGGGCCGCGCCGGGGCCTTACAGTCGGGAGCATGAGCAACGAAGGGACAGCGGAGCCGGTACGGGTCGACTCCTGGATCTGGTCGGTGCGGCTGACGAAGAGCCGGTCCCAGGCGTCGGCGGCCTGCAAGGCCGGGCATGTCCGGGTCAACGGCACCCGCGTCAAGGCGTCGCAGACCGTCAAGCCCGGTGACCAGGTCCGTGTCTTTCACGCGGGCCGGGAGCGGATCGTCGCCGTCACCAAGGTCATCAGCAAGCGGGTGGGGGCTCCGGCCGCCGCCGAGTGCTACGTCGACAACAGCCCGCCGCCCCCGCCGAGGGAGTTCGCCGCGCCGGTCGCCGTCCGGGACCGGGGCGCCGGCCGCCCGACCAAGCGGGACCGCCGCGAGCTGGAGCGGCTCCAGCAGCACCCGCGCTGAGCCGCCCCTCACCCCGGTCACCGCCCGTCGTGCAGGTCCAGCCGGACCAGCAGCGCGCGGTGGTCGGTGTCGGCCAGCTCCAGGAAGCGGGCGGAGCGGACCGAGAAGTCCGGGCTGACCAGCACATGGTCGATCTGCGCGCCGAGCGGCCGGCCGACCATCGACGGCCAGGACGGGGTCCGGGACGCCCCGGCGAGGGTGGCGCTGCTGCGCAGATCGCCCGCGTCCAGGATGCGGCGGAACCCGGCGTGGTCGGGGGTCGCGTTGAAGTCGCCGGCGACGATCGCCGGGGTGTCCTTCATCCCGGCGACCCGGTCCCGTATGCGGTCCAGCTCGCGGCGCCAGTCCCCCACCATGCCGGGGATCGGCGGCAGCGGATGCACCAGCTGCACCCGCACCTCACGGCCCGCGATCTCGGCGACCGCCGCCGGCATGGCGAGACTGCCCTCGATACCGGGCGCCTTCCGCAGCGGATACCTGCTGAGGATCGCCGAGCCGTCCGCGCCGTACCCCTCCACCACCTCGCGGTGCGGATACTCCGCGCGGGAGAGCCGCCCACCGAGAGCCCGCGCGCAGGGCACATCGCACTCCTGGACGAAGACCAGATCGGGCCGCTCCCGCTCGACCGTCGCGACGAGGGCGTCCGTGCCCTGCCCGTACTCCACATTGGACGTGAGCACGTCGATACGGGCCAGGGTCCGCCCTGAGGGCTCGTCCGCGAGACCGGTGTCGTACGGCCGGACGAACCACGCCGTGACCGCCAGCACCACCACCGACCACACCAGCCCCACCCGCCACCGGGCGAGCAACGCCAGCACCAGCGCGACCCCGGCGGGCACGAGCAGCCAGGGCAGGAAGGCCAGCAGCTGCGGCACGGGCGTGACCCCGTCCGTGTCGGCCGCCCGGCAGGCCACGACCACGGTGGGCACGACGAGCAGCAGCCCCGCGAACCAGGACGCCACCCGCGCCCGCCGCGACCGCCACCGCAGCGCGGCCCGCACCTGCTCCTCGGTCCGGGACGCCCCCGGCCCCGGCCCGGGCGCGGCCTCCGGCCCGGTGTCCTCGATGGTGGGGGAGCGGTCCACGGCAGCCTCCGGCTGAAACGACGTCACGACACCGTACGCACCCGCCGCGTACGACCTCTTCGCACACCAGTCTCGCCGATTCCGCCCGCGCCCCCGCGCCCCTGTGGATAACTCGGGTGGCGCCCCGCCCCACACCTGTACGAGCCCGGCCTCGCGCTACCCGCCCGCGTCGATACGAGGACGTCGCGCTCGTCGGGAGTTCCACCCTGTCGGCCCGCGTCGATGCGGGTGGGGTGCGCTCGTCCGGGGTCCCGGCTGTCCGGCCCGTGTCGGTACGGGGTCCCGCGCCTTTCTTTCCCCCGCCTGGGGTACCGGCCACCTCCGCTGACTCCGTGGGCGGGGGTGCAGGGTCGCCCCCGCAGGGGATCGGCGGAGGCTCGCCCGCACCGGACCTGGTGAGTACGCTCGCCGACCCCGAGGAGGTGAGCCCGGAGGCCCCGCCAACCCGCACCACCACCCGGGCCCGGAACAGGCCGCACAAATCCCGCCTCGCCGTCGACCCGAGCAAAAACCAGCCTCGCCGGCGATTGAGGCGCGGGGGCCTCGGGGGCTGGCCCCCGACGACGACCCGAGCAATTCAGCCCCGGGGGGACCCCCACGAGGCTCGACTTGCGCGGGTCGACCCGGCCCGAGTCAGTGGTGCGGGACGCGGGGGGCTCGCGGGAGCTGCGCCGTACCGCCCCCGGTCTGATCAGGGTCTTCGCCGCGCACGACGCCCGGGAGTACACCGCGCTCAGCGAAGAAACGGCACGTCCCGTGGGGTGGTCAGGACGGTGCGCCGGGGAACGCCCGTACGGGCGGAGGGTGCAGGGGCCTGCGCGCCGTACCCCGGCCTCAGCCGCCGTCCCCCGACCCCGCCGGGAACCCGCCCGTCGCCACCGGCCCCCAACGCCTCGGTGTGACCCGGATCAGGGACTTCCCCTGCCGGACCATGGCCTCCCGGTACTCGGCCCAGTCCGGGTGCTCCCCGGCGATCACCCGGAAGTACTCCACGAGCGGTTCGACCGACTCCGGTGCGTCGATGACCTCCGCGTCGCCGTCGATCTGCACCCAGGGCCCGTCCCACTCGTCGGAGAGCACGATCACGCTCACCCGGGGCTCCCGGCGGGCGTTGCGGGTCTTCGCCCGTGCCGGGTACGTGGAGATCACGATCCGGCCCGAGTCATCGACGCCGCAGGTCAGCGGGGAGCCCTGCGGGCTGCCGTCCGCCCGGGTGGTCAGCAGGATCGCCCGGTGGCGCGGGCGGACGAACTCCAGCAACGCGTCGAGGTCCACCGTGGTGTTGGTGGCGATGTGGGGTGACATGGGCCGCAGCCTAACGCCGGGCCTCGCCCCCGGCAGCGGAGCGCACGGCTCCGGCGCAGGTTATCTGGCCAGAAAGACCGGGCGTTCAGGAACCCCTGGCCGCTGTCTCCCGTGCGGCACCGGACGGGAGGCCGGCTTCCCGGTCCCCGCTGTCGTCGCCGGTGTCGTTCTTCAGCGCGACCTCCTTGATGAAGAGGGTCACCACCAGCGCGACCAGCGCGAACGGCGCGGAGTAGAGGAAGACGTCCGCGACCCCGTGCCCGTACGCCGCCTCCGTCACCGTCCGCAGCGGCTCCGGCAGCGCGGCCATGTCCGGGATCCCTCCGCCGCCGGCGCCGGACTGCACCAGGGCCGTCCCCTCGGGACCCAGCTCGGCGAGCCCGTCCTCGACATGGCCGCCGACCCTCGTCGCGAGGACCGCCCCCAGCGCGGAGACGCCGATCGCGCCGCCCAGCGAACGGAAGAAGACCACCATCGAGGAGGCGGCACCCAGGTCCCGCGCGGAGACCTGGTTCTGGGTGCACAGCACCAGGTTCTGCATCATCATGCCGAGCCCGAGCCCCATCACCGCCATGGAGGCGGCGAGCTGCCAGTACTCCGTGTCGTACCGGATCCCGCCCAGCAGCGACAGACCGGCCGTCAGCAGCACCCCGCCGCCGACCAGCCAGACCTTCCAGCGGCCCGTACGGGTGATGATCCATCCGGAGACGGTCGAGGAGAGGAAGAGCCCCGCGATCATCGGGATGGTCATCAGCCCCGACATCGTCGGCGAGAGGCCCCGGGCCAGCTGGAAGTACTGGCTGAAGAAGACCGTGCCCGCGAACATCGCCACGCCGACGAAGAGCGAGGCCAGCGACGACAGCGCGATGGTCCGGTTCCGGAACAGCCGCAGCGGGATGATCGGCTCGCTCGCCCTGGTCTCGGTGACCAGGAACGCGGCGCCGAGGAGCACCGAGCCGGCGACCATGGCGGCCGTGTGCCAGGAGATCCAGTCGTAGCGGTCACCCGCGAAGGTGACCCAGATCAGCAGCAGCGAGACCGCCGCGCTGAGCAGCACCGCGCCCGTCCAGTCGACCTTCACCCGGCGCTTGATCACCGGCAGGTCGAGCGTCCGCTGCAACACGACCAGCGCGATCGCCGCGAACGGCACCCCGATGTAGAAGCACCAGCGCCAGCCCAGCCAGTCGGTGTCCGTGACGAGGCCGCCGAGGACCGGCCCGCCGACCGTCGCGACCGCGAAGGTCGCCCCGAGGTAGCCGCTGTAGCGGCCGCGCTCGCGGGGCGCGATCATCGCGGCCATGATCACCTGGGAGAGGGCGGTGAGTCCGCCGACGCCGATGCCCTGGACCACCCGGCAGGCGATCAGCATGCCGGTGGACTGCGCGAGCCCCGCCACCACCGAACCGGCTATGTAGATCAGCAGGGATATCTGCACCAGCAGCTTCTTGCTGAAGAGATCGGCGAGCTTCCCCCAGAGCGGGGTGGTCGCCGTCATCGCCAGCAGCGCGGCCGTGACCACCCAGGTGTACGCGCTCTGCCCGCCGCCGAGATCGTTGATCATCTGCGGCAGGGCGTTGGAGACGATCGTGGACGAGAGCATGGCGACGAACATGCCGAGCAGCAGCCCGGAGAGCGCCTTCATGATCTGGCGGTGCGTCATCGGGGGCGCGGGGGACGTGGCGTCGTCGGCGGAAGCGGCGGGTCCGGTGGAAAGGGGGGAAGCGGCGGCACCGCCGGAACCGCTCACGGCTCCGTCGGCGGATGGGGTCGAGGCCATCGGGGTGGGTCTCCTTCAGCTCTCGGGTTCAGCTCTCGGGTCCGTCGAGGGGGAGCGTGCGGCAGTCCCCGAAGGAGTCGCGCAGCCGGGCGAGCATCGTGATCAGCTCGCCGACCTCGTCATCGGTCCAGTCATGGAGATTGCGGGCGAAGAGTTCGGTGGTCCGCCCGTGCAGTTCGGTGAGCATCCCCCGGCCCGCCGGGGTCAGCCGCAGGATGCGGGACCGCCGGTCGTGGGGGTCGGGGGCCCGCTCCACCCAGCCCCGTTCGACGACATGGGTGACATGCCGGCTGGAGACCGAGGTGTCGACGGCCAGCAGCTCGGCGAGCCGGCTCAGCCGCAGCTCGCCGTGGCGGCCGAGGAGGGCCAGCACGGCGGACGGCCCGGAGGGGCACTCGACCGGCAGCGAACGGGCGAGACCGCGCCGCAGGGCGCCGATCGAACTGAGCTGACGGGCCAGCTCCGCGTACAGGCTCGGTGCGGCCACGTGGGTCCCCCCGGAGAACGACAGCGAAAAATCATTGCTTAGGGCAACGATAGATTGCACGATAGAGGTAGATGGTTGCTGTAAGCAAATTAATGGCGAGGGGTGGCGGCGACGGGGGCGGGGCGCGGTGCCACCGGCGCCCGGGCCGACCCGAGTTGGGCCGCCTTCCGGGGTTCGCTAGGGTCGTGCCCCATGGCACACAACCCCCATGCCCCCCAGGGCGGGCACCCGCAGGGCCACGACCCCGCCGGCAGCACCCAGATGTTCCGCGCGTTCGTCGACGAGGGAGCGCCCCAGGGCGGCGGTGGCCGCAGGTCGGCCCCCGCACCGGCCGGCCCCCGGGTCGGACTGATCGCCGGCGTCATCGCGGGGATCGTCGTCCTCGGCGCGGTGGCCTGGCTGGCGTTCGCGTAACCCACGGCCACACCCGCCGGCTGCCCGTACGGGTCCGTACGCATCCATCCACACGCGGACGGCGCCCCGCCGAGGCGGAGCGCCGTCACCGCGACCCGGTCAGACCGCGCGGCAACCGGGGGAGACCCGGTCGGCCCGGCCCGCTCAGTCGGAGATCAGCAGCCCGTCCCGCAGCTGCGCGAGCGTACGGGTCAGCAGCCGGGAGACGTGCATCTGCGAGATGCCGACCTCCTCGCCGATCTGCGACTGCGTCATGTTGGCGAAGAAGCGCAGCATGATGATCTGCCGCTCCCTGGGCGGCAGTTTGGCCAGCAGCGGCTTCAGCGACTCGCGGTACTCCACGCCCTCCAGGGCCGTGTCCTCGTACCCCAGCCGGTCCGCGAGCGAGCCCTCGCCGCCGTCGTCCTCCGGGGAGGGGGAGTCCAGCGAGGACGCCGTGTACGCGTTGCCGACGGCGAGCCCGTCGACGACGTCCTCCTCCGACACGCCCAGCACGGCGGCGAGTTCGGGCACGGTCGGCGAGCGGTCCAGGCGCTGCGCCAGCTCGTCACTGGCCTTGGTGAGCGCGAGCCGCAGCTCCTGGAGCCGGCGCGGCACCCGCACCGACCAGGAGGTGTCCCGGAAGAAGCGCTTGATCTCGCCGACGACGGTCGGCATGGCGAAGGTCGGGAACTCCACGCCGCGTTCGCAGTCGAAGCGGTCGATCGCCTTGATCAGGCCGATCGTGCCGACCTGGACGATGTCCTCCATGGGCTCGTTGCGGCTGCGGAAACGGGCCGCCGCGTAGCGCACCAGGGGCAGGTTCAGCTCGATCAGGGTGTCCCGCACATAGGTGCGTTCCGGGCTGGCGACGGGGCCGTCCGGGCCCGGGGCCGCCTCGGCGTCCAGTGCGCGCAGCCGCAGGAACAGGGAGCGGGAGAGGGTCCGGGTGTCGAGGGCGGCCTCCGGGCCGCCGGACGTGATCGGCACCGTGCCAGTCGGTACGGGCGAGAGCGTGAGCACCTTCGAGCTGCCCTGTTCTTCGGACATGCCACCCCCTTTGAGGTCGCGTACGGTCGCGGGTGGCCGCGACCAACGGAGGAACGCAGCCTGCACCTGAAATACCGGCCACAAGGCTGCGGCAAACGCGTCTTCCGCAGAATGTCACATGTCGGCAACACGTCGAAGAGATAAGTCGACACTGTCCTGGAGAAACGCCGCAGCGTGCGGGGGGTGCGGGACGTTCCGTCCCCAGCTGTCCGCCCCTTCTCGGTCTACCCGTTCCGGCTACGCTTCGATCCTGTTTGCGGATCGCAATCGGGCGAAGCTGCGGGCCAACAGTCTTGACACATGCATCTGGGAGACCCCCAGTTCCTGGCTGATCTGTGACTGCGTCAGATTGCTGTAGTAGCGGAGCATGAGAATCCGTTGCTCCCGCTCGGGCAGTTGCACGAGCAGATGACGGACGAGGTCACGGTGCTCGACGCCGGCCAGCGCGGGGTCCTCGTAACCGAGCCGGTCGAGCAGGCCGGGCAGCCCGTCGCCCTCCTGCGCGGCCTCCAGCGAGGTGGCGTGATAGGAACGCCCGGCCTCGATGCACGCGAGCACCTCGTCCTCGCCGATGCGCAGCCGCTCGGCGATCTCGGCGGTGGTCGGGATCCGGCCATGCGCCGTGGTCAGATCCTCGGTCGCGCCGTTGACCTGGACCCACAGTTCATGGAGTCGGCGGGGTACGTGGACGGTACGGACGTTGTCGCGAAAGTAGCGTTTGATCTCGCCGACGACGGTGGGCATGGCGAAGGTCGGGAACTGGACGCCCCGGTCCGGATCGAAGCGGTCGATCGCGTTGATCAGACCGATCGTGCCGACCTGGACCACGTCCTCCATGGGCTCGTTGCGGCTGCGGAACCGGGCCGCCGCGTACCGCACCAGCGGCAGATTCGCCTCGATCAGGGCGCCCCGCACCCGGGTGTGCTCGGGGGTCCCCGGTTCGAGCTGCTTCAGCTCGGCGAAGAGCACCTGGGTGAGGGCACGGGTGTCGGCCCCCCGGCCCCCGGGCCGTGCGCCGCTGTCCCCGTCTCCGTCCCCGTTCCCGCTCTCGTCCCCGTCCCCCGGCGGCTCGCCGTCCGCCTCCTCGCCTGCGCCCGCCGCACTCTCCGCGCCCGCCGCGGCCCCGGCTGCGCCCTCCGGGGGGTCCGTGGCGGCCTCGTCCGGGGTGTCGTCCGTATCGTCCTTGCCGTTCCGCCGGGCGGGGGTGACGGTGGCGGTGGCGGGCTGCTCGTCCGGGCGCTCGTTCTGGGGCAGCGCTTCAGGCGCGGTACTGGCCGGCACGGTCACGCCACCCCTTTGCGGTCATCAGCGGAACTCATCCATCAAAAGCGGTCATAGCATCACAAGACATGTCCACTGTGTGCAAGCACCCGATAACACCGTGTTGTAGGCAAGTTGAGGTCCCGACGCAAAAGGACCCCCCGCCCTGAGGGCGAGGGGTCCCGGGGTGCTCCATCCGGCCGAACTTCGTACGCATGTACGGAGCAGGGACGTGTGTGCGTACGTACTGACGTGCGACGAGAGGGTGCGGCGACGAGAGGGTGCGGCGGCGAGGGGACGAGGCGAGGGTGTGCGGCTCAGACCTCGTAGTCGGCGATCACCCAGGTGGCGAACTCGCGCCAGCGCTCGGCGGCGGCCTGGTGGGCGGGGTGCTGGAGATAGCGCGTCAGCGCCTCCCGGTCGGCGACGGCCGAGTTGATCGCGAAGTCATAGGCGATGGGCCGGTCGCTGATGTTCCAGGCGCACTCCCAGAACTCCAGTTCGGGTACGAGTCCGTCCAGTTCCTCGAAGGCCCGCACGCCGGCGGCCACACGGGGCTCGTCCCGGGCGACGCCGTCATTCAGCTTGAAGAGGACCAGATGACGGATCAAGGGACACTCCTCGGTCGTGGCCCGGCCGGTCGCCGGGGCCCGGGGCGGGCTCGTCCGGGCCTATTCGACCAGCTCGGACAGGAAGTCGCCGACGCTCTTCGCGGCGCTGGATATGCCCTCGAAGCCTATCTGGACCAGGTCCGCCGCCTTGTCCGGGGCGGTGATCACGATATAGAGGAGGAAGGCCCCCACGACATAGACCGCCACCTTCTTCGCCTGCGCCATGGATGTGCGTCCTCCCCGCTGTCCCTGCTGTCCCCGCTGTCCCGCTGGTCTCGCCGGCCCCTGCCGCTCCCCGATCCCGGCGGGACCCCGGAGAGTCGCGGAAGTCTAACCGAGCCTTTAAGGACCAAGGGCCCGGGGAAGGGGGCCGTTCGCCGCCCGTACCGAGGCCTCCGGGGGAGCACGATGGGAGGCGAAGTCCGCGGGGATCTGGCAGGAGCCCGGCGGACCGGGGACCGGACCCACGCTGCGGGGCCCAGCTTCCGTATGTACCCCCGACTGCGGAAATGGGCTTGTGGAGAGGTCTCCCACGCCGGGGGGAGCGGCCACCGCGCCGCTTCCCCCGCCCTGACCCGAAGGAGCCCCGTCCCCCTCACCGGACGGGGCTCCTTCGTCTGCGGACCCGCTCAGCCCCGGGCGGCCGCCCGGCCCCCGCAGGCCATGCGGTACGCCGCCGTCGCGTGCGCACGCGACGCAGGCGGGACGACCCCGCATTCGAGCAGCACGGTGGAGCGCTTGTGCCAGGTCGCGACCGTGCCGCGCACCGGCGCCGCGCCGTCGCACTCGTAGGTGAAGCCGGCCTCGACGGCCGTCACTCCCACACCGGAGGCGAACTCCTTGCCGCTGCCGGTGAACTCGACCGTGAACTTCGACCCCCCGGAGTCCTGCTCGTCCCCGGGCAGACCCACCTTCGCCCCGGGCCGGGCCAGGGCGTTCCCGCCGGTTCGCAGCCGCTCCTCCAATGAGGTCAGCAACCTCTCGGTGTCCACGGGCGCGTCCACCGTCACGGCCGAGCGCACATCCTCGACGGGGGTGAACGCGTACGCGACGAACGTGCCCTTCCGCTCCGGGGTGTCCTCGACGGGCTCCGAGAAGGCCACCAGCCGTGGCTTCTGCCGCACCTCGCTCCAGCGGACGACCCCATCGGCACAGACCGCCGGGGACGCCGAGACCACCGCGGCGGCCTCCTTCCGGGGCGCGCTCTCCTTCCGGGGCGCCGCTTCCCCGTCCCCGCCCTGACACCCCACCAGCACCAGCACCAGGCCCGCGACCCCCGCCGCCACCGCGCCGGTCATCGCTCTTCCGGTGATACGTGACCTCATCCGCTTCCCCCGTCGTCCTGTCGGTTTGTCGGCCCGCTCCGATGACGACGACCCCGCCGTCGGCCCTCGGCCGCGGGGCCCACGGAGGTGGCCTCTGTCCCCGGGAGCTGGGCGAATCGGCGGACGACAACCGGCCGACACGCTTGTTTTACCAGGTCAGAGTGGGCTTTTAGAAAGGGGAGCGGAGGTGTCACCCTCCGTAGAGGGCAGGCAGATCGACCAGGAGGACATCGTCGCGCTGGGCGGCGAGCTCGGCCAGATCGGGAGAGAAGCCGTGCAGGGAGTACAGGGCCAGAGTGGTGCCGTCGATGTCGTACCCCTGCTCGGCAAGGAGGGTGCGGATGTGTTCCAGGCGCTGTAGGTCGCCGGTCCCCCGGCGGGCGGCGGTCGCCTTGGCCTCGCCGAGGAGCGCGATCCTCGCCCGGGGTGCCTGTGGACGCTCACCGGCGGCCAGGGCGATGACATCGACCTCGTGTTTGGTCCGGGCGGCCTGGTCGGCGACCTCGGTCGTGCCCACCGGGCCGGTCAGTCCACCGGGCAGGAGGGTGTGGGCGTAACGGCGGGTGAAGTCGCGGGCCAGGTCCTCGAAATGCGGCCCGAGGATCTTGGAGTTGAAGGTCGGAGCGGCCTGCTGCCACACCTGCTCGGCGAAGCCCTGCTCCACGGCGGCTGCCTGCGGCAGGGTGATCAGCTGGTTGAAGCGGATGACCGGGTCGGCAAGGGTGATGATCGGATGCCGGGCGCGGAGGATGTCCTGTTCCCGCTGGATGTAGCCGGTGGACTCCAGTACGCCGAGCGGGTGCGCGACGGCAGTGCGCGGGCGTTCCAGAGCCGCACCGATCTTGCTGGGGGTGGTGGCCCCGTTCGCGATCGCGGTGAGGATGTCGTAGTACAGCGTGTGCTGGGTGATCCTCGGATCCTCACGCAGCAGGTACTCGGTCTCGGTGCGCGAGTGCACCGCCCGGCCCGGGTCGAGGAGCGTTCGGGTGAGCCACCCGTCGAACCCGTCGTCAGGGTGCGGACGGGCGGCCACCGGCCGGTAGCCGGGCGCCCCGCCGAGGACCGCGTGCACTTTCAGCGCGGTCAGCGGGTCTTCGATCTGCCAGAAGGCCCGGCTGTCCCGGTAGCCGAAGGGGCCGAGGCGCAAGTCGACGACAGCCCGGCCGCGCAGTGGTTTCGTCCCCGAGAGCAGTTCGTGCATGACGCTCATCGCGGAGCCGCACAGGACCAGGCGCGGCCCGGGTCCGGCCCCGGGCCGGGTCCCGCGCTGACGCTCGTCGTAGAGCTGCTGAAGCAGCCCAGGAATCTCAGGTGAGTGCTGGAGCAGATACGGCAGCTCGTCGATCACCAGCAGTGGGTGCGGCGAGCGGGCCGTCACATCAAGGGCGTTGGACAGCACATCGCGCCAGTCCGTCAGCCGCAGGCTCCCCGACCGCAGGCCGGCGTGGGCGGCGATCGCGTCACTGAACCGGTGGATCGCGGGCAGTCGCCCCTCCTCCCGGACCGCCGTCACGTACAGACCGCCGACCCGCTCGGACAGGGCCTGCAACAGGTACGACTTCCCGTACCGCCGCCGCCCGGACACGATGCCGAGCCGCATCGCGGGATCCGGATCAGCAAGGAACTCGGTGAGCAGAGCCCACTCCCGGTCCCGGTCCACGACATCATCCGGCTTGGCCAGCAGGTTGCTCTTCACCGGACCTCCAGTACATCGACTAGACGGATTCTGTATAAGTCTACTTCGACAGATTCCGTCACACTGGAGTTCATCAATGCTGCCCAAGGTCGGCGGGCTGTGAGCCTGGCGCTGTAGGCGCCTTCCGGTGACCGACCGCAGAAGGTGATCCATCCGGGTGCGGTACCGGCCTCGTCCGTGAACAAAGGGAGCAGAGGAGGCGGGACGGCCGTCGGGTCACGTCGGTGGAGGGGAAAACGGGGGCCATGCGCAAAACACCCCCCTGATCGCGTCTCCGCAGATCAGAGGGGTGTTAGAAGCGGTAGCGGAGGGATTTGAACCCTCGGTGACTTGCGCCACACTCGCTTTCGAGGCGAGCTCCTTCGGCCGCTCGGACACGCTACCGGGAGAGAGCTTAGCCCAAGGTGGCCCCTGCGCCGAAATCCATATCCGGGAGATGCCCGGAAGAGGGCCGGGAGGCGGCGGCGGAGCCGTCCTGGCAGGGCTCAGCGGGTGCGGAAGAAGGCCGTCAGAGCCTTCGCGCACTCCTCTTCCAGGACGCCGGCGATCACCTCGGGCCGGTGGTTCAGCCGGCGGTCGCGGACCACGTCCCAGAGCGAGCCCACCGCGCCCGCCTTCTCGTCGCGCGCGCCGAAGACGACCCGGCCCACCCGGGACTGGGTGATCGTCCCCGCGCACATCGTGCACGGCTCCAGGGTGACCACCAGCGTGCAGTCGGTCAGCCGCCAGCCGCCGGTCCGGGCGGCGGCGCGGCGGATCGCCAGGACCTCCGCGTGGGCGGTGGGGTCGCCGGTCAGCTCCCGTTCGTTGTGGCCGGTCGCGAGCGTCGTGCCGTCGGGGGCCAGCACGACGGCGCCGACCGGCACATCGCCGGACAGCGCCGCCCGCTCGGCCTCGGCCAGGGCGAGGCGCATCGGCGCCGCCCACGGCTCCCGTACCGGATCTGTCACTGCCGTACCGCTTCCGTCGCCGCTGTCTTCCCGAACGGACGTGCCGGGCCCGGCACGATCCGGACGGACGACCCTAACGGACGGTCTCCAGTACGTCCGACGCGCCCAGGGCGTCCGCGATCTCTCCCAGGGCGTCGGTGTCCAGTGCCAGCAGCTCCCTCTCCGTCATGCCCAGGTCGGCCAGGATATGACGGTCGCCCACCGGGCCCGCGGGCGCCGCCCCCGGGTCGGCGGCCGGGTCATGGTCCCGGTCCTGGTCGCTGTCGTCGTCGTTCCCGGCCGGCTCCCCGTCCTCCGTGCCGTCGAGGTCCAGTGCGTCCAGATCCTCGGCCGGGTCGTCCTCGTCCCCGCCGAGCAGTTCATGGGTGAGCATCTCCCCGTACGAGGAACGCGCCGCCGCGGCCCCGTTGGAGACATAGATACGAGGATCCTCCTCGCCCTCGATCCGGACGATGCCGAACCAGGCGTCCTCCTGCTCGATGAAGACGAGCACCGTGTCCTCGTCCGGCGAGGCCTCCCGGGCCAGATCGGCCAGATCCGACAGGGTCTCCACATCGTCTAGCTCTGTGTCGCTCGCTTCCCACCCGTCTTGAGTGCGCGCGAGCAGTGCGGCGAAGTACACCGTGACTCTCCCACTGATCAGAGGTGTGACGACTGACGGAGCCCAGGTGCGTGCCCCGCCCACTCGGAATCGTGGCAGAAACCGGCGCTTTGCGAGAGGTCTTCCGTCGTTGCGTCGTCCATCAGTTCTCAACTGGGCCTTTCACGCCTCAACGTAAACGCCGCCCGGGCCCGCGCCGCTCCGGCTCACCAGCGGAAGGTGCGCATACGCATCTGCTGGCGCATTCTCGCCGCGCGCGCCCGGCGGGGCTGCACCCTCTCCCGGAGGGCCTTCGCCTCGTTCAGCTCTCGGAGGAACTGCGCCCGGCGCCTTCTGCGCTCGGCGTCGTCGTCGCTCTCGTTCCCACCCTCGGCCGCCGGGCCTTCCAGGGCGCGTTCCACGGCGTGTTGCTCCTCATCGCGTTTCTGCTCGGGATGCTCGGGTTCCGGCACCGGCCTCACCACCCCATGGCTGACGTTTGCCTCCACCTTCCCTCCGGAGGCCCCGTTGAAGCGAGCCGGGCTAGTGTTGACGTCATGCGGATCCATGTCGTCGACCACCCGCTGGTGGCGCACAAACTCACCACGCTGCGCGACCGGCGCACCGACTCCCCGACCTTCCGGCGGCTCGCCGACGAACTGGTCACCCTCCTCGCGTACGAGGCGACCCGGGACGTGCGCACCGAGCAGGTGGACATCGACACCCCGGTGGTGCGGACCACCGGCGTCAAGCTGTCGCACCCGCGCCCGCTGGTGGTGCCGATCCTCCGGGCCGGCCTGGGCATGCTCGACGGGATGGTGCGGCTGCTGCCCACCGCCGAGGTCGGCTTCCTGGGGATGATCCGCAACGAGGAGACCCTGGAGGCGTCCACGTACGCCACCCGGATGCCGGAGGACCTGTCCGGCCGCCAGGTCTATGTGCTGGACCCGATGCTGGCGACCGGCGGCACGCTGGTCGCGGCGATCCGGGAGCTGATCCGGCGCGGCGCGGACGATGTGACGGCCGTCGTGCTGCTGGCGGCGCCGGAGGGCGTCGAGGTGATGGAGCGGGAACTCGCGGGTGCGCCCGTGACCGTGGTCACCGCCGCCGTGGACGAGCGGCTGAACGAGCACGGGTACATCGTGCCCGGCCTCGGTGACGCCGGTGACCGGATGTACGGCACGGCCGAGTAGACAGACGTTCGATCAGCGGAATGAGCGGTCCGGGCCCGGGCCTGTGCGGTGTCCGGGGCCGGACCGCTCTTTCGTGCCCGAGGGGCCCATCCGACGGATCAGGCTGGAGCCCGACAGGATCCGTCGGACAGACCCTGGCGGCGGTGAGTGTTCAGCACTTGCCCTTCGCGGCGGGCGCCGGCTTCGCCAGCGCGGCCAGGGCCGCGTCGGCCTTCGGCTTCGGCGTCAGCGCCGAGTACGCCGTACCGATGATCAGATCCACGTCGGCGGTCTTCCGCGCGTCCGCCTTGACCGGCGCGTTCGCGAGCTGGGTGCCCAGGATCCGCAGCGGTCCGGTCGCCGCCGCCCGGGAGCCCACCAGCACCCCCGCCTGCTTGACCTTCTTGTCGTACGCGGGGGAGGCGTTGCCCACCTTGCCGATCGTGAAGCCGCGCTTCTTCAGCTCGTCGGCGGCGGACTTGGCCAGTCCGCCGCGCGGGGTCGCGTTGTAGACGTTCACCGTGATCTGCCGGGGCTGGAGCCGTGCGGCCCCGGCGGCACCGGCGGCGGAGGCGGCGGGCACCGGTTTGCAGTCGCCCTTGCGGCCGGCGGCCCGCTCGGAGCGGCGGTCGTCGCCGGTGTAGACGTCCACGAGCTGTGCGGTCCCCCAGCCGGCCAGCCCGAGCACGACCGCCCCGACGGTCATCGCCGTGACGATCCTGCGCCGATGGCGGGGGCGTCGCATCCTCGGGTACCGATCGCCCGTGACACGGTACTTTCCGCCCATGCCGGGAGGAGTCAGCATGCTCATGGGCGCAGCGTAGTGCCGCCCGGTGCCCGTTCCTACAAGATGATCGGCGGACTGCGTCCGTACGGTGCCGTAAAGGGCCCGAAAGGGTCAGTCGGCCGGGCCGGCCGGGGCGGGCGCCGGCCGTTTCCTCAGCTCAGCTCCAGCACCCGGGCGTGCAGAACCTGCCGCTGCTGGAGCGCCGCGCGCACCGCGCGGTGCAGGCCGTCCTCCAGATAGAGGTCGCCCTGCCACTTCACGACATGCGCGAAGAGGTCGCCGTAGAAGGTGGAGTCCTCGGCGAGCAGCGTCTCCAGGTCGAGCTGGCCCTTGGTGGTGACGAGCTGATCGAGGCGGACCGGGCGCGGCGCGACATCCGCCCACTGGCGGGTGCTTTCCCGGCCATGGTCGGGGTAAGGCCGTCCGTTTCCGATGCGCTTGAAGATCACACGGAAAGCCTACCGGGCAGAGACGTCCGGGCGCAGCCATGACGACCGAGTGCGATCCTGGGCAAAACTCCTCAGACCCGGAGAATCAGGGGTTCCTCATGGCCGAGAGCATGCCGCCGCAGGCCCGTGATATCGCCTCGGGATACGCCTTCACGGGCCCCGCGCTGGACCTCGGGGCGCTGTTGTGGGAAGGGGAGCCGCTGCCCGCCGCGCCGGTCCGGATTCCGCTGGCGCAGCTCAACCGGCACGGTCTGGTCGCGGGCGCCACCGGCACCGGCAAGACCAAGACGCTCCAGCTGATCGCCGAGCAGCTGTCCGCGCAGGGGGTGCCGGTCTTCCTCGCCGACATGAAGGGCGATCTGTCCGGGGTCGCCGCCCCGGGGGAGCCGGGCGGGCGGGTCGCGGAGCGGGCGGCGGCGGTGGGGCAGGAGTGGGTGGCGGAGGGCTTCCCCTGCGAGTTCTACGCGCTCGGGGGCGTCGGCCCCGGGGTCCCGGTCCGGGCGACGGTGACGGATTTCGGCCCCGTCCTGCTGGCCAAGGTGCTCGATCTCAACCCGACCCAGGAGCAGTCGCTGGGGCTGATCTTCCACTACGCCGACAGCAAGGGCCTGGAGCTGATCGACCTCAAGGATCTGCGGGCGGTGGTCGCTTTCCTCGTCTCGGACGAGGGGCGGGCGGAGCTGAAGGGCGTGGGCGGTCTCTCGGCGGCGACGGCCGGGGTGATCCTGCGCTCGCTGACGGCGTTCGAGCAGCAGGGGGCGGCGCCCTTCTTCGGGGAGCCGGAGTTCGACACGGCGGAGCTGCTGGCGGTCGCCGCCGACGGGCGGGGGACCGTCTCCGTGCTGGAGCTGTCGGCGGTGCGGGAGCGGCCCCGGCTCTTCTCGACCTTCCTGATGTGGCTGCTGGCGGATCTCTTCCACGATCTGCCCGAGGTGGGCGACGTGGAGAAGCCGAAGCTGGTCTTCTTCCTGGACGAGGCGCATCTGCTGTTCACGGGCGCGAGCAAGGCGTTCCTGGAGTCGATCACCCAGACGGTGCGGCTGATTCGCTCGAAAGGGGTCGGGGTCTTCTTCGTGACCCAGACGCCCCGGGACGTGCCCGCCGAGGTGCTCGGCCAGCTGGGCAACCGGGTGCAGCACGCGCTGCGGGCCTTCACGCCCGAGGACGCGAAGGCGCTGACGGCGACGGTGCGGACCTTTCCCCGGTCGGCGTACGACCTGGAGGAGGTGCTGACCGGGCTCGGTACGGGGGAGGCGGTGGTGACGGTGCTGAGCGAGAGCGGGGCGCCGACGCCGGTCGCGGCGGTCCGGCTGCGGGCGCCCGTCTCGCTGATGGGGCCGCTCGACGCGGGGGCGCTGGCGGCGGCGGTGGCGGCGTCGGCCCGGTATCCGCGGTACGCGACGGCCGTGGACCGGGAGTCGGCGTACGAGAAGCTGACCGCCCCGGCCCCGGCACCGCCGGTCCAGGAGGCCCCGCCCCCGCCGGAGCGGGACCGGTCCCTGATGGAGCAGGTGGCCGGCAGCGGCGTCTTCCGCTCCCTCGCCCGCTCCGTCGGCACCCAGCTGGGCCGGGAGATCACCCGTTCGCTCTTCGGCACGGCCCGCCGCCGGCGCTGACGCCCGCCGGGACGGTGTCCGGACGCGGCCGGGCCCCGCTCCCCGGGAAGGCGGGAGCGGGGCCCGGTCACACCGTCCGGGGGATCAGCGGGTGGCCTCCGCGTGACCCGTCTTCGGCGTGCCCTGGACGGTCGGCGCGGACTTCGCCACCGGCGTGCGCAGGGTGCTGATGTCGTGGGCGTAGGTGCCCGCCGCGTTCGCGATGACGCCGATGTTCACCTTGAACGCCTTGAGGCTGATGTTCTTGATGTCGTCGCCCTTCTGGTGGTAGTTCGGGTCGTACGGCGCTCCCGCCGTGCCGCCGAACTTCGCCGCCTGGGCGGGCGTCTTGATCACCTCGGCGCCGGTGAAGGTGCCACCGGAGGGGATGCCCACCGCGATGAACGGACCGTAGTCGGAGCGGCCCGTGAAGTCGGTGCCCTCGTGCGGGGTGCGCTTCCCGTCGAGGTACTTCGTGATGTCGCGCTCCAGCTGGGCCGAGCCCTCGGGGCCGGGGCCCGCGCCCACGCCGTCCGAGTTGTCCCCGTCGTAGACGAAGATGCCGTAGTTGGGCGAGGCGATCATGTCGAAGTTCAGATAGAGCTTGATCTCCTTCTTGCCCAGCGAGCTGAGCCCGGCGACATACGCCCTGGAGCCGAGCAGTCCGCTCTCCTCGGCGCCCCACCAGGCGAGCCGGACCTTGTTGGTGGGCCGCTTCTCGGCCTTGGCCAGCTCCTGGGCGACCTCCAGCAGACCGGCGGAGCCGCTGCCGTTGTCGTTGATGCCGGGGCCCTCCTGGGCGCCGTCGAGGTGGGCGCCGAGCATCACGGTGTTGGCCGCGTTGCCGTGCTTCGTCTCGGCGATCACATTGTGGGTGGTGCGGATCTGCTGGAGCTGGCGGACCTCGAAGGAGACCTTCACCGGTCCGGCGGCCGCCGCAGCGGCCAGCGACTCGCCCTCCGCCTGGGTGATCCCGCCGACGGGGATCCGGGGCGAGGTGTTCTCGCTGAGGGTGCCGCCCATCGCGCCGGGCGCGTTGTTCCACACGATCACGCCGACCGCGCCGGCCGCCGCCGCGTTCTCCTGCTTCTGGAGGAAGGTGCAGGAGCCGCGCTTGATCAGGGCTATCTTCCCGGTGAAGGTCCCGGAGGCGAAGTCGCCGGGCTCGCAGCCGGGGGTGTCGTCCACGGGCACCGCCGCGAGGTCGGCGCTGATCCCGCCCACCGGGGTCGACGGGGTGTAGTCGAGCGCGTTGATCTCGATGTCCCGGGCCGTCGGGGAGAGGACGGAGAGCTTCTCGGCCTGCGTCTCGATGTAGCGGAAGGTGAACGGCTCGTACCGGACGTCGTATCCGTACTTCTTCAGCTGGTTGTAGACATACCCGGCGGAGGCGTCGTACCCGATGGTGCCGGCGGCGCGGTTGCCGCCCGCGCTGTCGGCTATCCGCTGGAAGCGCTTCAGATGCTTGTGGGCGTCGTCGACGGACGCGCTCTTCACCAGTTTTTGGGCGAGCTTCCTCGCCTGCTGTCCCGGGTCCTGGGCCGCTGCCCCGGAGGCGGACGAGGGGGCGGAGGCGAGCAGCAGCGGGGTCACGAGTGCGGCGGCGGCCATCGTGGCCACCGCTCTGCGGCGGGATGCCTTCACAGAGTTCCTTCCCGGCGTGGACAAGACAAGTTGAAGGGAAGTTAGCGACATCGGCACGGCCAGGGGAACGCCTGTGCGCCAACTCCCGGGTTTGTTTATGTCATTGACATTCCAGGAGCAGGAACGTCCGCTTCAATGACCGGATTTCGGTCGTTCTACTCGCTCTTTTTAGCCTTTTCCGCGCGTTTCATCTCTTGCTTGTACGCGCGTACTTTTGCGAGTGATTCCGGTCCGGTGATGTCCGCCGCCGAGCGGTACGAACCCTTTTCGCCGTAGGCGCCCGCCGCCTCGCGCCAGCCGGAGGGGTGGACTCCGTACTGCTTGCCGAGGAGCGCGAGGAAGATCTTCGCCTTCTGCTCGCCGAAGCCCGGCAGCGCCTTGAGGCGGGCCAGCAGGGTCGCGCCGTCCGGGGCGTCGTTCCAGACGGCGGCCGCGTCCCCGCCGTACTCGTCCACGAGATACCGGCAGAGCACCTGGATCCGCTTGGCCATGTTCCCGGGGTAGCGGTGGACGGCCGGCTTCTCCTTCAGCAGACCGGCGAACGCCTCCGGGTCGTACGCGGCGATCCGGGCCGCGTCGAGGTCGTCCTCGCCCATCCGCCGGGCGATCGTGTACGGGCCCGAGAAGGCCCATTCCATCGGGACCTGCTGATCGAGCAGCATCCCCACCAGCGCGGCGAGCGGGCTGCGGCCGAGCAGCGCGTCGGCGTCGGGCTGCTGGGCGAGACGGATCTCGGGGCTCATGGTCCGATGGTCGCCCGGCCGCGCCCCGGCCGCACGGCGGGGCCCCCGGCCGCCGGGTGGCGGACGGGGGCCGGAAGGTCAGCCGTCGCTGCTGGAGTCCCTGCTCAGGATCACCGAGTGCTCCAGGACGTCCTCCAGCGGATCATCGATCTGACCGATGTGGATCAGCGTGATGCCGTTGTGGGAGTTCTCGTGGATCTCGTCCGCCGCCGCCGGGGCGGCGGGGAGCAGGGCGCCGAGGGCCAGCGCGCCCAGAGCGGTAAGGGCTATTTTCGCCTTCATATCCTCTTCTTCGTCCATCTGTACGGTGAGTACGGTCGTTGTCGCGGACTCCGGCAGCCGGTCTATCCGGTCGGCCGACCCGGAGGTCACGCCTGATCCCGCTCGGCCGGATGCATTCACCCGTTCGAGTGGTTTCCGCCCGGCGCCGGTCAGTAAAGGTCACCGGTCACCGGTGGTCGGTCGGTGGACGCAGGTGCATCAGGGAACGCGGGTGAAGCGGACGATCGTCGTCTCGCAGGAGTTGTCCGCGAACAGCTTCAGCGCCTCCAGCTCCGCCTTGTCCGGGGTCAGCCCCCAGCGCAGCTTGGTGCCCACCCAGTCGCCGACGTAGCGGCAGATCGCCGAGGTCTCCGGCGGCAGCCAGTGGGTGATGTCCTGGTCGCCCTTCTCCCGCGCGACCCGCTTGGTCACGGCGGCCAGCGTGGCCGGGGAGTCCTGGTCGTTGGCGTAGGCCTCCCGGCGCTCCGCCGTCCACTGGGAGGCGCCCGAGCCCCACGCCTCGGCCAGCGGCACCACGTGGTCCACGGTCATGCTGGAGACCCGGTTGCTCGACTGGTTGTCGTAGTACGAGACCCAGCGCCCGCCCGTGACCGCGCACCCGGCGGAGTGCGCGGCCTCGTCGACGGCCTCCGCGAGCAGGACCTCCCGGTCGGTGGCGCAGCCGTCGGCGGGGTCCCGGCCCTCGTTCCAGTGCCGGAAGGCCGCGGGCGTGTACCCCGTCCGGTCCTCCTCGGTCTCCACCAGCAGCGAGATGGCGTCCTCCAGCTGGTGGATCTCGGCCGGCTCGGCGGGCGGCGCGGGCGCGGCCGGAGCGGGGGCCGCCACGGGCGCGGGGGCGGGCGCCGCGGGCGGTGCCGGGGCGGCCTGGGCGGGCGCGGACAGGGAGAGCGAGAGAGGGACGAGCGCGAGGGAGAGGGCGGCCAGAGTCCGCCCCGCATGACTGGTCATGACCGGTTCATAGCGTCCACGGCTCCCGGCGCTGTACTGCTTTGGTGCCTTCTTCACTCCTCCGGGTGGCTATTCCGGGGTGCGCGCGGGCGCCGTGTTGACGACGGTGTCGCTTTGGGCGCCGGCCGGGGGCGCCGCCCCGGCGGCCGGCGCGCTCCGGAGTACCCCGGAAACGCGCCGGCGGCGACAGGTCCTAGGGCAGCCCGGTGTGCAGAGCGTTCATCAGGGTGCCATTCGGAGTGTCTCCCGACATTTCCCAGATCATCGCGCCAAGCAGGCCCTTAGACCGGATCCAGGCGGTCTTGCGCTCGATCGACCAGGGGTCGTCGAAGCTCCACCACTGCCCGTTCTCGCCGGTGTAGCCGAAGGTGGACACCGACTGGGCGTCATGGTGGACGGTCATGTTCGGCGTGCTGGTGATCAGATTGTGGTAGCCGCGGATGCCCGCTTCGGTCGGGAACTGTCCCGGGGCCGCGCCGTTCGCGGACTGCCACTCCCCGGCCGCCGTGCCGCCACTGGCCACGTTCTTCCAGCCACGCCCGTAGAACGGGAAGCCGACGGTCAGCTTCCGTGCCGGGACCCCGGCGTCCAGATAGGTCTGGACGGCCCGTTCGACACTGAAGTCGAAGGGGTACGGGTCCTGCGCGTCCCGGTGGAGATTGGCCTGGTGGCCGGTGCGCGCGGGCTCCCAGGAGTCGTCGCTCCCGGAGCCGTGGAAGTCGTACCCCTGGACGTTGGCGAAGTCCAGATAGTCGAAGATCCGCGAAAGGTCCCAGCCAGCCTGGATCTTGGCCGGATCCGCCGGGGTGAAGGCGGTCAGCAGCCGCCGCTCGCCGGGCAGTTCGTCCAGCTGGCGTCGGAACTCCGCGAGCAGTGCGGTGAGGTTGTTCTTGTCGGCGGCGTTCCAGCGGTTGCCCGGGTGGCCCTCCGCGCCCGGCCACTCCCAGTCGATGTCGATGCCGTCGAAGACGCCCGCGCCCGTGCCGGGGCCGCCGGCGCCGTTGTACACGGGCAGATTGCCCTTGATCCAGACGTCGACGCAGGAGCGGACGAACTTCTCCCGCGAGGCCGGGGTGGCGGCCGCGTCCGAGAAGAACTTGGAGAAGGTCCAGCCGCCGAGCGAGACCACCACCCGCAGATGCGGATGCTTGGCCTTGAGCTTCTTGATCTGGTTGAAGTTGCCCCGGAGCTTGCCCCAGCCGTCGTCGGCCACCCCGTCGACGGACTGGGCCGCCGATATCGGCCGCGCGTAGTCGGCGTCCGCGTCGCCCGCGCCGGTGCCCTCGTCCGGGTCCTGGGGGTTGCCGGACACCCCCTTGGTGACCCCGGCCTGACAGGTCAGATTGACCGGGTCGATGTTCTCGAACGCGTAGTTGATCACGTCGAGCTTCGCGGCGGAGCCCGAGGTGTCCAGGTTCTTCACGAAGTACTGGCGGCCGTAGAGCCCCCACTGGATGAAGTAGCCGACCTTGTGGTGGTTCCCCGGCCCGGCGACGTCGTCGGTGACGGCGACGGCCGGGGTGGAGTGCGCGGAGACGTTGTCGGCGGTGTCCCGGGCGCGGACCGTGAAGCTGTACGAGGTCACGGGCGACAGCCGGTCGACCGTGACGGACGTGCCGGTCACCGTGGCCACGAGCACGCCCGAGCGGAACACCTCGTACACCGCGACCGCGACGTTGTCCGCCGACGCCGTCCACGCCAGGGAGAGCGACGAGGCGGTCCGCGCGGTGACGCGCAGCCCCTGGGGGACGGACGGCGGCACCGGGTCGGTGGCCGGGTCGACGGTCGTCAGGGCCAGCGGCGGGCCCGGCGGCCCGGTGTTGCCCCGGACATCGCGGGCGCGCACGGTGAACGTGTGCCGGGACGCGGGCGCGAGACCGGTGACGATCGCGGACGTGGTGCTCGCGGTCGCGACCGGGGCGCCGCCGTCCAGCACCTCGTACGAGGCCACGGGGTGGTCGCCGGGGACCGCCGCCGACCAGGCCAGCGCCACCGTACGGGCGGTGACGGCGGTCGCCTGCGGGGCACCCGGCGGGCCCGGTGGCACATCGGGGGTGCCGTCGCACTTGTCGCCGTTGACGGTGCACCGCGTGGGCGGGGTGATCGGCCCGTTCGCGACGAACCAGTAGCTCCAGGGCTCGGTGGTGCCGCCCGCCGGGACGGTCGCGTTGTAGTAGGCGTTCTTCACCGTCACCCGGGAGCCGGTGACGGTGGCCTCGCCGTGGTAGTGGCCGGTGAGCGTGACCCCGGCCGGCAGGTCGAACTCCAGCGTCCAGCCGGTGACGGGCGCGGTCCCGGTGTTGCGGACGGTGTACGTGCCCTTCCACCAGGAGCCGTTGTTCTGGGTGGTGAACGCGGCGGTGAGCGTGCCCGCCGCCTGGGCGGGGGAGGCGAGGCCCGCGAGCGCCGCGAGCGGCAGCAGGGCCAGGGCGAGCAGGGTGGCGAGTGTCCGCCGGGACCGTGTGCCGCCGGGGCTCCGTGGCCGATCGGGTCGGTGGGGTCCGCGGTGTGGGCGTCGGGTGAACATGGCGCTCCCTGAGGGGGTAGGGGGTGGGCGACCGTGCTCGTCCGTGCGGTGGTGCGTGCGCTGTTCCTGTGGATGAGGGCGGGTACGGTTCTGGGCCCGGGCTCACGGGACCGCCGTCGCCGCCACGCATATGACAGCCAAATTACGGCGTGCCGCCGGAGCGCACCGGTCGCCGGGAGCGCGGGGTTCCCGTCACTGTCGGCATTCCGCCAGGGCCCCGGCGGGTTCGGTGGCAGGCAAAGGTCTGTACCTCCGGCCCGGTTCCGCTCTACCGTTCTAGCGTCGGTGGCCGGAACCGGCGGGGCGGGAGAGGCGGAATGACGGACAGTCAACCGGCCGGACACGCCCACCGGGACGGACGGCCCGGACACCGGGACACGGCGGGACCGATCCGGCGGGACCGGGCCCCCGGCCGGCCGGCGACCGGAAAGGGAACCGGAACGGGAGCCGGAGCCGGAACCGGAATCGGAGCGGGGGCGGACCGGGCCGGGCAGCGGCTCGGCGCGCTCGGGGTCCCGCCCGACGAGGAGTTCCTCTACCGGGCCCTGCTCGCCCACCCCCGCGCCACCGCCGCCGAACTCGCCGGGGCCACCGGCTGGGACACCGCCCGGGTCCGCCGCCGCACCGGCGCGCTGGAGCGGCGCGGGCTGCTCACCCGCGCCCCCGGCCGCCCCGCCCGCTACGCGCCCGCGCCCCCCGAGGTCGCGATCGAGCTGCTGGCCCTCCAGCGGCGGGCGGAGATCGAACGCGCCCGGGTCGCGGCGGTCCTCCTCGGCCAGGAGTTCCGCGCGGTGCGCCAGCAGGGGCAGGCGTGCGAGACCCTCAGCGGCCGGGAGGCCGTCGACCGCTGCTTCTCCCGGGTCCAGCGGACCACCCGGGACGAACTCCTCGTCCTGGACCGGGCGCCGTGCCCGGCCCAGCGGGAGCTGCTGACCGGCGGGGTGCGCTGCCGCGCGATCTACGCCCACGGCTCGCTGGAGACCCCCGAGCAGCTCGGCCGCTGCCGGGAGCTGGCCCGGCTCGGCGCGGAGAGCCGGGTGCTGGCCGAGGTGCCGCTGACCCTGGTGGTCTCCGACCGGCGGACGGCCCTGGTGCCCACGGGGCGGCCCGGGACGGGCGAGGGGGACGTGCTGGTCCTGAACGTGCCCGCGCTGCTGGAAGGGCTGGTGATCCTGTACGAGCTGCTGTGGCAGCGGTCGGTGCCGCTCTGGCCCGGGGGCGCGGGCGCCGACGGGGGTGCGGCCGGCGGCTGTGCCCCCGGTCCTTCCGTGCTCTCCGGGGACGAGGAGCATCTGCTCGCGCTCTCCGCCTCGGGCCTCACCGACCGGGCCATCGCCCGCCGGCTGGGGGTCGCCCAGCGGACGGTGGAGCGCCGGATGCGCCGGATCATGGATGCCCTCGGCGCCCGTACCCGGCTCCAGGCAGGTCTCCAGGCGGCCCGCCGGGGCGTCCTCGCCGACCCCCGCCGGCCGCGCTGACCCGCCGGCACCAGGGATGTGGGGTCAGCCCGCGGCGGGGGTGCGCAGCAGCGCCAGGCCGTCGAGGAGGACGTCCAGACCGAGGTCGAACTCCGATCCGCGGCTCTGCTCCGACCCGGTCTCCTTCAGCGCGTCGAACTGCCGGCGCACCCGGGGGTAGGGCAGCACGGCGGCCTCGGCGGCGGGCATCATCCGGGCCATCCACTGCTCCTCGTCCTGGTCGCTGCGGGCGAGGCCGGCCAGCCAGGCGGCCTCGCTCAGGGTCCCGCCCATGACGAAGGCGATGAGCGTGTTCATCGCCGTGCCGGCGTGCTCCGGGGTGAAGCCGGAGGTCTCGAAGAGCGTGAGCATGTCCTCGGACATGCGCAGCACGTTCGGCCCCAGCGAGGCCAGGGCGATGTCGCCGAGCACGGACGCCATCCACGGGTGCCGCAGGACCGCGGCCCGGACGGCGTGGGCGCTGGAGCGGGCGGCCTCCCGCCAGCCGTCGGGGCCCTCGGGCAGCGGGATGCGGATCTCCCCGTACACCTCGTCCAGGACCAGTTCGATCAGCTCGTCCTTGTTGGTGACGTGCGAGTACATGGAGGTCGCGCCCGCGTTCAGCCGGGTGCCCAGCTTGCGCATGCTCAGCGCCTCCAGGCCCTCGGCGTCGAGGATGGCGAGCGCCTCGGCCACGATCTGCTCCCGGCTCAGCGCGGGCTGCTCCCGCCGCCGGCGCTCCGGCCTGGCCCATACGGACGGGTACGGCTGGCCCTTGGCTGCCATGGGGCCGCCCTCCTCTTCTCTCCGTGACGCGTTGCGTCTCCGTGACGTGGTGCGACGTGGTGCGACGTGCTGCGACGTGGTTGCGAGGCGGGCCGTGGAGGTGCTCCGTGCCGCCGTGACGACCACCCTAACCCAGGCGAACGAACGATGTACGGCCTTGCGAACACTGTGCGGCGACCGTACAGTGTTCGAAGAGCCGCACACCGTTCCGAACGGTGTACGGGTCACCCTGTCCCCCGTGCTCCGAAAGGTCCGGTCATGGAACGCAACCCGCGGCGCTGGCTCATCCTGGTGGTGCTCTGCCTCAGCACCCTGGTCCTGGTGATCGACAACATGGTCCTCACCGTGGCGATCCCCTCCATCACGGCGGACCTGGGCGCCACCGCGCAGGACATTCAGTGGATCATCGACTCGTACATCCTGGTCTTCGCCGGGCTGCTGCTGACGGCGGGAAGCCTCTCCGACAAGTTCGGCCGCCGGAAGACGATGATCGTCGGACTGGTGCTCTTCGGCGCCGCCTCGGTGCTCGCGACCTACGCCACCAGCCCGGACCAGCTCATCCTCGGCCGCACCCTGATGGGCATCGGCGGCGCGCTGATCATGCCCAGCACCCTGTCGATCCTCATCACCGTCTTCGACGAGGACGAGCGGCCCAAGGCGATCGCCGCGTGGAGCGCGGTCGCGATGGTCGGCCTGGTCGGCGGCCCCGTCCTCGGCGGCGCGCTCATCGCCCACTTCTCCTGGGGCGTCGTCTTCCTGATCAATGTGCCGATCGCGATCCTCGCCATCGTCGCCGCGCTGGTGCTGATGCCGGAGTCCAAGGGCCCCTGGCGCAAGGCCGACCCGGTCGGCATGGTCCTCTCCATGGCCGGCATGACCGCCCTCGTCTGGACCATCATCGAGCTGCCCAAGGCCGGCCTGGACCACACCGGCACCCAGCTCTCCCTGGCCGTCGCCGTCGCCTCCCTGGCCGGCTTCGCGATCTGGGAGACGCGCTGCGACGCGCCGATGGTCCCCCTCTCCCTCTTCCGGAACAAGACCTTCACCGGCGCCAGCTTCTCCCTGGTCCTGCTGACCTTCGCCAACGGCGGTCTGCTGCTGATCCTGACCCAGTACCTCCAGTTCGTCATGGGCTACACCCCCACCGAGACCGGTTTCGCCTTCGCCCCCATGGCCGTCGCGGTCATCGTCTTCAACAGCATCGGCGCCGCCCTGCTCCCCCGGACGGGCAACCGCTTCATGGCCGTCGCCGGACTCCTCGTCATCGCCGCCGGGTTCGCCGCCCTGGCGACCCTCTCCGAGGGCGACGGCTGGGGCCTGCTCGCCACCGCGATGCTGCTGATGGGCGCCGGCGGCGGCCTGGCGATGCCCGCCGTGATCTCGGCCCTGATGGGCGCGGTCCCCACCGAGCACGCCGGAGTGGGCTCCGCCCTCAACGACACCATCCAGCAGGCCGGTGCCGCCCTCGGCGTGGCGATCCTCGGCGCGGTCCTCTCCGGCACCTACACCGACCGGATGGACTCCGCCCCCGAGGGCGCGCGTTCCTCCATAGCCGACGCCCTGGCCCTGGGCGACGGATCCGTCGCCGAGGCCGCCCGGTCCGCCTTCACCTCGGCCATGTCCACCAGCTTCTGGGCCGGTGCCGCCGGTGTGGTCGTCGCCGCGGTCCTCGCCTCGGTCCTGATGAGCGGCCGCGAGCAGGAGCGGGCGGCCGCCGCCGAAGCGGCCGCCGAGGCCGCGTCCCCGGCGGAGGGGACCGCCCGGGAAGCCGCTCCCGTCGGCTGAGCCGGGGGCGCGGGACGGACAGGGGCCCGTACGGTGCGAAAGCGCCGTACGGGCCTCGCCGCGTCGGGGGTGCGGCCCGTACCGCTCCGATTCGCGGTCATGGTCGCGCTCCGATTCGCGGTCGCGGTCGCGGTCCGGCTGTCTTCCGGGCGGATTCCGGCGAGCGCGCCGATTCGCCTCCGTACGGGCCCCGCCGGTCCGATGATGGACGGGCACGGCGGTACGGCGACAGGGGAGCGGAACGCATGAGCCGGGGGAACGAGCGGAGCCGACACGACGGCACGGGGTGGCAGGAGCTGCTGGAGCGGGCCGCGCCCGTCCTGACCGAGGCCTTCGAGTGGATCAGGAACGCCAGGACGGCCCGCGCCGACGGGGACCCGCCCCCGGCGCCCGCCCCTCCGGCGGACCGGGACCGGCTGATCGGCGAACTGGAGGAACTGGAATCGGCGTTCACCGACGCCGGCGCCCCCGGCGACGACCCCCGGCTCGCCCTGGTCCGCGCCCGCCTCGGCGGCCTGTACGCCCTGCGCTACCTCGACGAGCCCCACGCCCCCGCGGACCGGGAACGGGGACTGCGGGCCATGCGCGCCGCCCGCGCCCCCGGCGTCCTCGACGAGACCGAGGAGCAGCTCTCCGCCCGCCGCCTCATCGGTCTGCTGATGCTCCCCGCCATGCTCGGCGGGCACGACGGCACCCTGGACCGGCTGCGGCAGGCCTTCGAACTGGTGCAGTACCTGGCGTCGGGGGACTCCGCACTCCGCGCGGACATGGCGGAACTGCGCACGCTGCTGAACCGGTTCCGCGGCGAGGTCCCCGAGGACGTCGCCGTCCGGATGCGCTTCTTCGACCAGCTGCTCGACATCACCTCGGGCGGGGGCGCCGTCGCGATGGAGCGGCTGACCGGTCTGGTCCGGGAGGCCGAGCGGACCGACCCGTACGACCCCGGCGTCTCCATGATGAGCGCCGGACTCTCCCTCATGGGGGGCGAGACGCCGCCGGACACCGTGTTCGACCCCGCCCAGCTGGCGGGCATGATGGAGCACTTCCCGATGGCGGCGGCCACGATGGAGATGTTCGCCCCCGGGGTCATCAGCCCCGGCGACATGGACGGGCTGCTCCGGCAGCTCACCGAGCAGCCCCGGGACGACGCCGACACCCTCATCGCCGCCATGGGACGGATGTCCCTCGGTATCCGCTCCGCCGACCCCGACGCCCTCGCCGGAGCGGCCGAACTCCTGGCCAAGGGGGGCCGGGCCGACGACGGCCGGCTGGCCCGCGTCTCCGAGCTGTTCTCACCCGGACTGCTCAGCGCGGCCACCGCCACCGGCGGCAGCCTCGCCGACCGCGACCGGCTCCGGGACGTCCTCGACTCCCTGCTGAGCCCCGGCGCGGGCCACGAGAACGCGCCCGACTCCCGGAACATCGCCGATCTGCTCCTGATCAACCGGGTCCTGCACCACCAGCTCCAGGTGACCGAGGCCCACGAGGCCCGCGACATCGACCGCCTCGAAGACCTGCTGGACGAACTGCTCGACCTCCACCAGGACGGCGGGGACAGCGATGTCCTCTGCATGACCTCCTATCTGCTCGGCCAGGTCCACATGTCCCTCGCCATCCTCGGCGGCGGGACGAGTTCCATCCGTACGGCCTGCTCCTACCTGGAGGAGGCGGCGGACCGGGCGGGATCCGTGCCACCGCCGCTGCGGCCCCTCCTCGAACTCGGGCGCCTCGCCGGCCTCGGACTCTCCTCGATGATCGACCCCGATCCCGTACGGCTCACCGAGGAGATCGCACGGGCCCGGCGCGTCCTGGCCGTCCCCGAGATGGTGGCCGGCCAGCACGCGCGGACCCGCCACCTCATCGCGATCTGCCTCCACACCGTCCACGGGACCACCGGCGAACCCGCCCTGCTGGACGAGCGGATCACGGAGCTGGAGACGGCCCGCCGGGAGCTGGCCGCGATCAGCGTGGCGGAGACGGCCCAGCAGGTGGCCTGGTCGCTGGCCGAGGCGTACCGGCAGCGCGGCGACACGGACCGGGGCGACGCGGCGGCCGCCGTCACCGCCGCCCAGGAATCGCTGCGGATCCTCGCCGAGGACGTCCTGCTGCAACTCGGCGCCGAACACGGCCTGGAAGCCGCGCGGGCCGCCGCGAGCCGGGGCCTGCTCGCCGCCTCCTGGGCGGCGGCCGGGGCGGACATCGGCCCGGCCGTGGAGTCCCTGGAGGCCGGGCGGGCGCTGGTGCTGCGGTCGGCGGCGGCCTCCGCCGGGGTCGCGGAACAACTCGTCGCCCTGGGCGAACCGGAACTGGCCGCCCAGTGGACGAACGCCGGGCCCCTGCTGCGGCGGTCCACCGTCTCCGCGCCCGGCCCGGGGGAGGACGGGCAGAGCCCGCTGGCGGCGGCCGAACACCTCCTCCAGCTGGGCTGGGACGGCGACAACGCCATCCCCAGCACCCTGCGCCGCCGGGCCCTCGACACCCTGCGCCGCGCCGACGGGGACGGGGAGCCCCTGCGCGAACTGCTCGACGGCCCGGGCGTGGCGGAACTGGGCGAAGGACTGCGGGCCGCGGGCGCGGACGCCCTGGTCTACCTGGTCCCCGGGCAGGGCACCGCCGAAGGACTGGCCGTCCTGGTGCGTCCCGACGCCGACCCGGTGGCCCGCTGGCTGCCGGGCCTCGGCACGCTCGGACGGCTCCCCCTCGAACGCTATCTGGACGCGGGCGCCCGCCGCTCCGCCGCCCGGAACGAGGACAACGCCGCCTGGCACCGGGCCCACGCCCACTGGGAGGAGGCCCTGGACGGCCTCGCGGACTGGGCGGGGGCGGAGGTGATCGGCCCGGTGCTGGCGGCACTGGAGGAGCCGGTGGGGGAGAGGGGGGCCGGGGGGTCCGGCGGCGGGGAGCGTGGTGTGGGGGCGGACGCGTCTGCCACCGGGGCGGACGGGTCCGGTGCCGGGGCGGACGGGTCCGGTGCCGGCGCCGACAGCACGGTGCCCGGCGGCGGGGAGCGTCCCCGCCGGCTCGTCCTCGTCCCCTGCGGCAACCTCGGCGCCGTGCCCTGGCACGCCGCCCGGCTTCCCGCCGACGCCGCCGACGCCACCGACGCCACCGCAGGACGCCCCTACCGGTATCTGTGCGAGCGGGCAGTGGTCTCGTACGCCGCCTCCGGCAGCGAGTTCCTGCGTTCCGTCCGGCGCGAGCGGATGCCCGTGGCCGAGCGGGCCGTGCTCGTCGCCGACCCCGGCGGCGAGCTGCTGTGGGCGCAGGACGAAGTGGCCTCCCTGTACCGGGCCTTCTACCCCGGCGCGGTGCTCCTCGGCTGCCTCGACGAACTGGACGCCGCCGGCACCGGCACCCCCGAGGACGTCCTCGACCAGCTGCCCGGTGCCGGGCCCGGCGCGGAGCCGCCCGCCACGCTGCTCCACCTCGCCGTCCACGGGACCGCCGCCGTACGCCCCACCGATTCGGTGCTGCACTGCGACTCCGGCGACGCCACCGGCTCCGACACCGACACCGAATCCGACAGTGCCGCGCCCCACGGCACACCCGGCCCGGGACGGCTCACCGTCACCCGCATCCTCGACACACCCCCCGGCCCGCCGCCGGCGAGCGGCCCCCTGATCGTGCTCAGCGCCTGCGAGACGGACCTGAGCAGCCGCGACCACGACGAGGCCCTGACCCCCACCACCGCCCTGCTCGCGCGCGGCGCCGCCGACGTCATCGGCTCCCGCTGGGAGGTCCCCGACAGCCCCGCGTCCGCCGCGCTGATGGTCGTGCTCCACCACCATCTCGTCACCGGACGGCTCGCCCCGCCGGACGCGCTGCGCGCCGCCCAGCTGTGGATGATCGACCCCGGCCGGCGCCCCGTGCCCGGTCTCGACGGCACCCTCCTCGCCGCCGTCCAGCGCAACCCGGCCGGGCCCGAGGCCCTCACCTCCTGGGCCGCCTTCATCCACCAGGGCAACCCGGCACCCACCCGAGGACGGACCTCATGAAAACCGACGACCTGCTGCGACTGCTGCGCCGCCACCAGGGCGTGATCAATGCCTCTTTCACTCCCGACGAGTTCGCCCGCTACCAGGACGCCGTACGCGCCCTGCGGACGGCGGGCAGCGACGTCCGCGCGGTCCGCATCGCGTTGCGGCGGGTACGGGTGAGCCTGGACCCGCTGCCGCCGGGCAGCGAGCTGTACCGGCGGCTCACCCAGTTCCGCACCGCGGGGACGACCAGTGTCCTGCCCGACGCGGACGAACTCGCTGCGCTGCTGCGGCTGCTGGACTCGGTCGAGTGGCCCTCCCTCGCCGACGCGAGCGCGGAACTCTTCCGGGAGCTGCGGCGCGAACTGCTCGCCGTGCCCGCGCGCGGATCCGACCGGCTCGACCCGGTGAGCGCCGCCGACCCGGTCGCCGCCGGGCTGATCCGGCTGACCGGCACCGACGGACGGGAGCAGTACCCGGACTTCCAGTTCGCCCCCGACACCGGGGATCCACTGCCGGTGGTACAGCACGTCAACCGGATGATCCTCGCCGACCAGGACCCCTGGGGCGCGGCCGGCTGGTGGCTCGGCAGGAGCGTCCAACTGGCCGGTGTCCCCGCCGAACTCCTCGGCCGCGTACCCGACGACACCCTGACCGCCGCCGCCCGCGCGCTGACCGACGGCGGGGAGGTGGCGTGGTGAGGCAGGTTCCGCCCGACGTGCCGATGCGGCCGGTCACGACCGTACTCCCGGCCGGTGCCGAGCTGTGGCGGTGCCACGCCACCAGCCGCCCGGTCACCGACTTCAACCCGGTGCCCTCCCACCGCCACGTCGGCGGCGGCCGCTTCGACGGCGCGGACGACGACCGGTACCGCTTCCTCTACGCGGCCTTCGAGCCGCTGACGGCGCTCGCCGAGACCCTGCTGCGGGACATCCCGTACGGGGAGACGGGGGTGCGCCCGGTGCCCTGGGTGACGGCCTCGTCCCGGTCGCTGTCCAAGGCGCGGGTCACCGAGGACCTGCGGCTGGTACGGCTGGTGTCGCAGGCCGACCTGGCCGCCGTCTTCCAGGACACCTGGCTGCTGGAAGGGGGCGACGACCGCTACGGCCTGACCCGCTACTGGGCGCAGGAGATCCGGCGGCACGCCCCGGACGCCCAGGGGATGGTCTGGCAGTCCCGCCGGAACCGGCCCCACCACGCGCTGGTGCTCTTCGGCGACCGCTGCGGGGACGAGCCGCTGAAGGCCGTACCGGAGGATTCGTACGCCCTCGGGACCTTCGAGGGGGCCGAGAGGGCCAACCAGCTGCTCGCCCCGCTGCGGGCGTTCCTGCTGCCACCCGGCATGCGGACCTGACCGGGCGGGCGGTCGCCCGGGCGGTTGCGCGGTGACGAGGGTGGGTGCACGGGCGGGGTGCCGGGCCGTACGGGGGTCGGTCCGGCACCCCGCCCGCGTATCCGCCCGCGCCGGTCAGGGCACCGGAGGCGCGGTGATCCGTACCGTGAAACGGGCGATCCGCTGCCCGAAGCGGAGTTCGTCGCCGTCCCGCAGCCGGGTCCGGCCGCCGGGGGCGACCGGTTCGCCGTTGACGAAGGTGCGGTTGGTGCTGGGACGGTCCGGCTCGGAGACCCACACGGTGCCGTCCGGGTCCATGGAGATCTCCGCCTGCCGCCGGGAGATCCGCCGCAGCTCGTCGAAGGCGGCGGCGGTCCGGGGCGCCCAGTCGGGGTCCCGGCCCAGCCGGAGCGGGGCGCCGGGGCCGTGCGCCAGCTCCAGCGCGAGCGCGGCGCAGCTCAGCACGACCTGGGCACGGGAGCTGCCGCAGGACGGGCAGCGGGGTTCGGTGGCGCCCACGGACTCGTGGCAGTGGTGGCACTCCAGGAACTCCTCGTACCCTGGCTCCTCCTCCCCTTCCTCTGTGTCGCTGTGCCCTCCGTCGGCGATCTCTTCCCAGCCCTCGTCGGCCGCCATCAGCGTGTCTCTCCCCGCTCCACCGGGGCGACCCGCAGCTCCAGCGCGGGAGTCCCGTCCTCCGCGACGCTTACCCCGGTCACCGTCACCGCCGTCCCGGACAGGACATCCTGGCCGAAAAGCTCCCGTGCCAGCGGATTGATGAGCAGCGTCTCCAGCAGCATCCCGATGCCCCGGCCGCCGTTGTCGGAGTCCGCCGTGCAGTGCTCGCAGAGCGTCCGCCGGGCGTCGTCGGCCAGCGTCAGCAGCACCCCCTGCTCCTCCCGCAGCACCCGCTGGATATTGGCGATCTGCGAATCAAAGATCTCCGTCGCCACCGCGTCCGAGATGTAGTCGAAGACGACCACGTTGCCGCCGAGCCGGTTCATCAGCTCCGGCCGGCCGATCTCCTCCACGAAGTGGTGCTTCACATTGCTCAGGATGATCTCCTCCAGCTCGTGGTACGGCATCCCGGGCCGCGCCACCCGCCCGCCCCGATCCGGCCCGTCCGGCCTGCCCCGTACCCCCAGATTCGAGGTGAAGATCAGGACACACTCGCTGAAATAGGTGGTCACACCCTGGCCGTCGGTGAGCCGGCCGTCCTCCAGGACCTGGAGGAACTTGTCGAGTACGCCCTTGTCGGCCTTGTCGATCTCGTCGAACAGCACCACGCGGAACGGGTCGGTGCGCACGGCTGTCGTCAGCTCGCCGCCCGCCTCGTACCCCACATACCCGGGTGGCGCACCCACCAGCCGGTCCACCGAGTGGGCCGCCGAGAACTCGCTCATGTCGAAGCGGAGACAGGCGTCCTCGGAGCCGAACAGCACCGTGGCCACCGACTTCGCCAGCTCCGTCTTGCCGGTCCCGGTCGGCCCGGCGAAGAAGAGCACACCGCGCGGCCGGCTCCCCGGGTGGGACGCCTGCGCGCCGGAGAGCCCGAGGGCCGCCCGCTTGAGGATGTCGAGCGTCTTGGCGACCGCCTTCTCCTGGCCCTTCACCCGGCCCCGGATGTACGTCTCGCTCCTCCTGATCTGGTCCCGGACATAGCTGCGCTGCCAGGGGTTGTCCTCGACGCCGAGCTGGTAGACGCGGACGGCGTCCCGCATCGAGGAGAAGGGCAGCCCCCGGTCGAGCGCCATCCGGGCGCTCTCCCGCATGGCCCGCAGGGTGAGCCCCGCGGTGGACCGGGCGAAGGTGTCCACGTCGTGCGGATCTGCCTCCGGACGCGGGCTCTTCTCCAGCCGTACGGAGGCGGCGGGCTGCGCGGGCGCTTCCTGTACGTGGCCCTCCGCCGCGTGGTCCTCCGCCAGCAGCCGGGCCATCCGCTGCCGGGCCCCGAAGTCGGGCATCGGGATGCCGATCGTGCGGATCCGCTCGCTGCCCGCGACCAGCCACGTCGGCAGGTCGCGTTCGCCGTCGGCGAGCCAGATGACCGGATTGAACAGTGCGCGGCCGCCGCCGTCCGGCGCGGGCAGCGGACGGACCTCCTCGGCGAGTTTCAGACAGCCGAGGAAAAAATCGCGCTCCTGGTCGCTGAGGCGGCTCACGTCGGTGGGGATCCGGGCCGCGTAGTCGATCAACAGCACCACCCGGTACGGGTCCTGCCGCCGTGGCTGCGGCCCCGGCGCCCGCCCGGCCTGCGGCTGCTGCTGGGGTCGGTGCTGCTGCCAGCCGGTGGCGATCGACCGCAGCACCCGCTCGACCCCGGGCGCCGGGCCCGTGGCCTCGCCGCCGCCCCGGCCGCCCTGATGGGCCGCGCCGCCGCCCACCGGGCCGCGCGCGGGCAGCAGTTCACGGACCTCCTCGGCCGACCGTCCGGACACCACGGTGAAGCCGTCCAGCACGTTGTAGCGGATCAGCGCCTCGTAGCCCTCGGGCCGCAGGGCGTTCCACAGCACCTCGGTGAGCGGGTGCGTACGGTCCCGGGGGTGGCGGGCGCCGCCCTCGTCGGGGGCGCTGTTGTGGCGGACGAGGTGGATGTCGCGGATGTTGCCGTGCAGGACGTACTGGGAGTGGACGCCGAGGGTGCCGGTCAGCTCTTCGACGAAAGGGGGGAGGCGGCGGTCGCGTGTCATGGGCGGGGCCTCTGCGTAGTGGTGACGACTGTCCCGTGCGGTACGCGGGCGGCCTCGCGGTGGCCGCCCGCGTCGGTACGTGTGCGGTGCGCTCGTCCGGGGGCGCGGTGGCCGGGCCGCGTCGGTACGGGTGCCTCGGCCTCCCGTCCGGGGTCTCGGGCCTGCCGGGCCGTGTCGGTACGGGGTCCCGCACCCTTCTCCCCGTCCGGGGTTCCGCCCTGCCTGGCCCGCGTCGATGGGGTGGCCCGCACCCTTTTTCCCCCGGCTTGGGGTACCGGTCTGCTGTGCTGGCTTCGTGGGTGGGGGGTGCAGGGTCGCCCCCGCAGGGGATCGGCGGTAAGTCCGGCGTGCGTTGACGGTAGGCCTTCGGTCCGCCGACCCCGAGGAGGTGAGCCCGGAGGCCACCACCAACCCGCACCACACCCGGCCCCGGGACCACCCGAACAAATCCAGCCTCTTGGGGGTCCCCCCGGACGAAGTCTGGGGGAGATTGAGGCGCGGGGGCTCGGGGGCTGGCCCTCGACGAGAGCCCGCACACACCGTGTGCCCGGGAACCTGTCCGCCCCTGCGGCGAGCTGGACAAAAATCAGCCCCGCCGGCGATTGAGGCGCAGGGGTTCGGGGACTGGTCCCCGACGATGGCCCGCACACTGCGGGACGTTCGCCTGTGCGGCGGGGCAGGGTCCTGGTCCGTCCTCAATCGCCGGACCGGCTGGATGTGCTCGGGTCGTCGTCGGCGAGGCTGAGTTTTCCGGGTTGCCGCAGGGGCGGACAGGTTTCCGGGCACATGGCATGTGCGGCCCCGTGTCGGGGGCCAGCCCCCGAACCTCCGCGCCTCAATCGCCGGCGAGGCTGAGTTTTGCTCGGGTGATCGTCGGCGAGGCGGGTTGTGTGCGGGGCGACGGTGGCGAGGCGGGTTTTGTGCGGGTCGGCCCGGGACCGGGTAGTGGTGCGGGTTGGCGGGGCCTCCGGGCTCACCTCCTCGGGGTCGGCGAGCGTACTCACCAGGTTGAGTGCGGGTCGGGCTCCGCCGATCCCCTGCGGGGGCGACCCTGCACCCCCGCCCACGGACCACGCGAAGGTGGCCGGTACCCCCGCCGGGGGGAAGAAGGGTGCGGGACCCCGTACCGACGCGGGCCAGCAGGGCGGGAGCCCGGACGAGCGCACCCCGCCCGTATCGACGCGGGCCCCGCAGCGCGAGGCCACCCTCGTACAGGTGCGGGTGGCCGGTACCCCGAGCCGGGGAAGGGCGTGGGCCACCCCGTCGACGCGGGCCCGGCGGCCCGGACCCCGGACGAGCGCGAGGAACTCGTACCGACACGGGCCGGACAGGGCCGGGCCCCGGACGAGCGCACCCCGCCCGCATCGGCGCGGGCCCCGCAGCGCCAGGCCGGCGCGTCATGGGCGGTCACCCCGCCGCCGCACCCGCGGCGCCTCGCCCCGCCGCGGCTCCGTCGCAGCCGCCGCGGAGACCGGAGCCGCCTCCTCCGGCTGCGGGGCGAAAGCGAGCCGCATCGTCACCTTCGCGTCCCCGAGGAGCCGTTCCAGCGTGCGCAGATGCCGGGGCGCCTCGGCGCAGCGCACCCGGTCCAGCTCCCGGTCCGCCGGGGTCTCGGTGCCGGCGGGCCGGGGGCGGTGCAGGGTGACCACCCGGGCCCGGTTCTCGTCCTCCAGGATCAGCCGCAGCCAGTGCTCGTCGCCCCAGCCGGGCGGGGTCCAGTCGATGACCTGGGACGGCCGCGGGCCGCCGGGGGGTGCGGAGCGGGCCGCCGGCCGGTCGCGGAGCCGGGCGCCGTCCGGGGTCTGCCGCAGGGCGGTGCGCACCATTTCGGCCGCGTACAGCCGCTGGTAGGTGGTGGTGCGTTCGGCGACGCGGGCCGTGATCCGGGTGCGTTCGGCGTCGTCCAGGGGCGCTCCCCCGTACAGCGCCCGTTCCAGCAGGGCGATCTCGTCCGTGGCGGCGGGGATCGCGGGCGTGCCTTCGTGGGCGGGCCCGGACGGGGTGCCCCGGAGGAAGCCCAGCTGCTGCGCGGCCCATTCGTCGGCGAGCTGCCGCCGCTCGGCGGCGCGTGTGGCGCGGCCGGTGAAGTGTTCGGCTTCCCGCAGATGGCGTCGGGCGGCGGCGGCGCGCCCCGCGGTGGCTTCCTCGGCGGCGGTGACGATCTTCTCCTCGATCAGCCGGTGGTCCGCCACGGATGCCTGGAGCGGCAGTGCGGCCAGCAGTTCCTTCCCGAGGGCGAGCACGGTCGCGGGGGTGAGCGCCGACGGGTCCGGCAGCGGCGGGAGCCGGTCGGGCGTTTGGTGGTCGGCGAGTGCGCGGGCCCGCCGGTCCCGCAGTTCCCGGTGCCAGTCGGCGACGGCGCTCGCGTGCGGAT
The DNA here is from genome assembly GCF_034961445.1 of Streptomyces yaizuensis. Classification (NCBI taxonomy): domain Bacteria; kingdom Bacillati; phylum Actinomycetota; class Actinomycetes; order Kitasatosporales; family Streptomycetaceae; genus Streptomyces; species Streptomyces yaizuensis. The sequence goes on along the minus strand of NZ_BSBI01000008.1, from coordinate 123,643 downwards.
CGGCCGTGGCCGTGACCGCCGGGGGCCGCGCGGCGGCTTCGAGGACCTGGAGGGCGTGCGCGGTCTCCGCCTGCCGCAGGCGTTTTTCGGTGTCGGCGAGTTGTCGCCAGATCTGTTCCAGGGTCATGCCGACGGGCGCGAGCGGCGGCGGAAGGTCCGGATCCGGGGGGCCGAGGGTGCCCGCCGCCCGCCGGACGCGGGCGTGGAGGGCCTCGATCCGCGCGTTGGTCGCGGCGGCGGCGTACGCGGCCTGCCGCCAGCACTCGGCGGCCTGGCAGGCGTCCAGCCGTTCCGTGCGCAGGGTCCGCTGCGACTCGGCGGCCCGGATCGCGGCGGCGGCGAGCGCCTGGGCGCCGGCCATCGCGGCCCGCCCGGCGAGCAGTGCCCCGCTGAGGGAGCCGAGTCCGATCAGGGCCGGCACCAGCAGGTCCTGCGCCTGGTCGAGGACGGCGTCGAGGGCCTGCCCGCCCGCCTCGGAGACGGAGATGTCGGGGAGGGCGCTGCCCAGGTCGGGGACGGACAGCTCCGGGGTGTACGCCCCGGCGGCGGTGTCGGGGTACGCGGGCCGGACGGCGCCGACGGCCGGATCCTGGAAGCCCGACATGATCGATCCGAAGGACACGGAGGGCATGACCGTGTCCACGCCCAGCAGTCCCGCTCCATAACTCATGCCCGGCCCCCGTTCCGTGCGTGCCGCCCGTTCCCGACGCTGTCGGTGCCGTCGCCGTCGCCGGTGGCACGGATTCCCGCGCGCAGATCGGCGGTGTACTGATGCCAGGCGTACAGCCGCCGCACGCTCCACGCCAGGACGGCGGCCACCGTGAGAAGCGGCCACAGCCAGGGCGCGTACGCGATCGTCAGCCACAGCAGGAGGACGGGGACGAGCACCAGCAGCCCCCGCAGGGGGAACCGCGCCCCCGGCTGCCGTACGAACCGGGCGAACGGCAGCGACCGGTCGATGACCAGTCCGGCGACCGAGCGGTCCGGGTGGTAGCCGGGCGGACCGATCCGGTACGCGGTCCACACCTCCACGGCCAGGGTCGCGGCGGCGGCCGGGACCGCCAGCAGCCAGGCCGTCAGCACCGCCTGCTCGTCCGGCCGGCCGAGCAGATCGCTCAGGCCGACGAGGAAGAGCCAGGGGAGCGTGAGCATCGCGGCCCCGGCGACGGCCCAGCCGAGCGTCGGCAGCATGTCCTCGCGGCGCAGCCAGCGCGCCGCCATGGCCTCCTCGTGCCGTGCCTGCCGGGTCGCGAGACCGATGAGCCGGTCCTGTTCGGCCCGGTCCCTGGCCGCCGCCGACTCCAGCTCCGCGAGCCCGGCGAGGGTGTCGGCGAGATGGAGCCGGACCAGGTCGGGGACCGGGATCCGGCCGGTGACGTCCCGGCCGCGGACCAGCCGGGCGTACCAGGGGACCGGCCGGTACAGCCCGGACAGGGTGCGTTCGGCGCGTTCCACCAGCCGGTCCCAGTGGACCTGCGGCGACTCGACCAGCTCCAGCAGCGCGACGCGGCGCGTGTCGGTCATCGCGCAGATCCGCCGGGCGCCGGTGTCCGCCCGGCCCAGCGAGGGGTATTCGTCGAACAGCGCCGTCGCCTCCCGCTCCCAGTTCGAGAGCGCGGCGAGCCAGTCCTGGCCGAGCTGTTTCAGCCCGTCGCCGCCGGGGCGGTCGTCCAGCAGCGGCAGGAGGGTGTGTTCCCTGAGGTCGGTGACGACGGAGAGCGCGGACTCGTCCCCGAGCCGGGCGGCCCGCAGCAGCTCCCGCAGCCCGTGGCGGTCCAGCGGAACGCCCCGGTAGGAGGCGTCCAGGCGGGGCCCGAGCCAGGTGATCAGCCGGACCAGGGTGGCCGGTCCGGGCTCGCGCTCCAGCAGGGCCAGCAGCGCGCGCAGTTCGCCGTCGTCCCGGCCGGGGACGCCCTCGAACTGCCGCAGCCACCCGGTGAACTCCTCCCGCGCCCGCCGTCTGCGCAGGGCCCTGGCGGCGGCTCCCCAGTTCTCGCTGAAGGACAGGGCCAGCAGCCGGGGCCGGGTGTGCTCCTGGCCGAGGAAGGCGTACGGCCGGATGTCCAGGAGGTCCGCCGGGTCGGTGGATTCGGCGGGCGGCGCGGTCGTGACCGGCCCCTCGGGCGCCACGGGGGGTGCCTCGCCCGCCAGCCACCGGGCCACCTCGGCGGAGCCCCAGCGGTGGTCGGGGTCGCGGGTGAGCAGCCCTTGGCAGAGCGTGCGCAGCCGCCATTCGGCCACGTGGCTCAGATCGGGCGGACGGGAGGCGATCTCCTCCTGGATGTACTCGGCGCTGCTGTACCGGATGGGGTGGCGGCCGCCCGCCGTCTCGGCCGCGATCATGCCGAGGGCCCACCAGTCGGCGGCGGGGTGGATGAGCTGCCGGTACGCGAGGGCCTGCGGGGACAGGTACTTCTGGGTGCCGACCCAGGGCCGGCCGCGGGCGGTGCGGCCCTCGGGCGCGTAGGCGGAGAACCCGAAGTCGACCAGGGTCAGTTCGGGGTCGGTGCCGTCGATCCGGCCCAGGACGACATTGGCGGGGCTGAGGTCGCGGTGGACGATGCCGAGGGTGTGCAGGGCGGTCAGGGCCTCGTGCAACTGCCGGACCAGGGCAGTGACGAACGCGGTCGGGCGCGGCCCCGCGTTGTCCCGCAGATAGGTCGCGAGGTCGGTCTCGCCGTAGGAGGGGGAGAGGTCGTAGGGGTGGCCGTCGGCGCCGGCGGGGTCGGTCTCGGTGAGCCGCGCGAGCCGGGGGTGGGGGTGGCGCAGCCGCTGCCACACCTCGGGTTCGGGGGCGTGGCCGTGTGCGTACCACTTGAGGACGTGGACGCCGCCGTCCGCGTCCTCGACACGGAAGACGGCGGCCCGGTGGGGTTCCTGGGGCCTGCGCACCACGGACAGCAGCCGGAAGCGGTCCCGCAGGGAGCGCGGCAGCCGCCCGGTGTCGCCGCGCGGTCGCGGTCCTCGTACGGACCGGCCTCCTGCGGACCGGCCCTCCGCGGACCGGCCCTCCGCGGACCGGCCCTCCGCGGACCGGCCTTCCGTGCGGCCCGCGCCGCCGCTGGATGCCTCGACGTCGGTGGGCGGCGCTCCGGTGGTCTCGACGTCGGTGAGGGGTGCGCCGGTGGTCTCGACATCGGTGAGCGGCGCTCCGGTGGTCTCGACGTCGGTGAGCGGCGCTCCCGTCGTCTCCACGTCGGTCGGTGGCGTTCCGGCCGGTTCCATGTCGGCCGGTTCCATGTCGGTCGGCGGTACGGGGGTCGATGTCCGGATCTGCACGACGGGCTCGTCGGGCTCGTCCTCGGACGGCTCGTCCCCGGTGAACGGCGGTGGCTGGGTCACAACGGTCACCTCGTACGCGGAAGCACTGACGCGGGCACGGCGGCGGCTGCGGGGGCGGCGCGGCCGATGGGAAGGGCGGAGCCGGATCCGCCCGGTCGGGGCCGGGAATTCCACGGCCGCTCGGATGTTCGGCCGCGGGGCGGTGAAGTCCGGTGCCGCCGCCCGCCGGGACGGTGCGGAACACCGCCCGGACGGCCGGTTCGGCATGGAGACGGCCGCGCCCGCTGCCGGTGAAATGGCGATGGTAGCGAAGCGGTCCGGCCCGTGGGCCGTTTTCGCGGATTTCCCGAATTCCCGTACAGGAAGCACGCGATGATGCCCCGTTCGATTTCCCCGACTCGTGGAATACGGGATTCCAGGGATTCCGGGCGGGTGTGGTCGCCGTGGTGACCAAAGCTGTGACCAAAGCCGTGACCAAATCCGCGCTCCCCGTCCCGGCCGGGGCATCGACCGGAGGGGGTTCCGTCGCTAGCCTGACCGGTATGAGTCAGGAGCAATTGCCGGCCGCTCTGCCCGCCTACGACCGACTCCTGGAGGAACTGCGGATCATCCGCAGGCCCGGTCTCGCGGGGCTGCGCGGCGCCGACCATCCGGCGCTCCGCGCCGCCGCGCTGGCGGGCGGATTCTGCGGCGGCCCGGACGACATCCCCGCAGGTATCGAGGCGCTCCTCAAGGAGGCCGTGCGCCGGCTCGGCGAGGGCGATCTGCTCGGCCGCGCGGCGGCCCACACCTTCGGGCTGCTGCCCGACCGCAGGGGAGCGCCCGCCCCCGACCGCCGCAAGTCGGCGGCCGCCGTCTACGGGGTGACCTCCGAGCGGTTCCGCAAGCACCAGGAGCCGCAGGTGCTCCAGCAGCTCGCGGAGGCGGTGCTGACGGTGCTGCGGGAGCCCGCCGCGCCGCCCGTCCCGGACCTCGCGGGCGGCGGGCCGCAGCATCCGCCGCGCCGCTTCGACGCGGTCGCCGTCGGCGGGGACGGCACGGTCACGCTCCATGTGTCCCCCATCGAACTCCTGCGGGACATCGACATCCTGGTCTCCTCGGAGAACGTCTATCTGGAGATGTCCAAGACCTTCCGCCCCACGGTCTCCGGCGCGCTGCGGCTGGCCGCCGCCGTGCGCGACCCCTCCGGGGAGATCGTGGACGACGTGCTCGTCCGGGAGCTGGGCGCCTGGCTGCGGACCCACGGCCGCCCGGGGCTGCCGGTGCGGCCGGGCACGGTGGTGCCCACCTCGTCGGGGGAGCTTGCGGCCCGGGGCGTGCGGCGGATCTACCACGCGGCCGTCGCCACCCCGTACGAGGAGGGGTACCGGGTCACCCCGTCGAGCATCGCCCGCGCGGTCAGCGCCTGTTTCGCGCTGGCCCGCCAGGAGAGCGAGCAGCAGGGGACGCCGCTGACCTCGATCGGCTTCCCGCTGCTCGGCGCGGGGCGGGGCGGGCTCGATCCGGTGCTCAGCGCGACGTGGCTGCGCTGGGCGGTCCGCGACGAGCTGGCGAAGGACCCGGTGCGGCAGGTGCACCTGGTGGTACGGAGCAGGGCGGCGGCGGACGCGATCCGGGGCCTGTGACGGCGCGGGCCCCGCACGGCCGGTCCGGGTCTGTGCCCGACCGGGTCCCGCAGGGCCGGTCCGGGTCCGCGACGGCGCGGGTCCCACGCCGGCGGTACGGGCCCGTGGCCGACCGGCCTCCGCGCCGCCGGCAAGGGCCCGTGGCCGCCGCGCGGCTCCGGCTCCCGTGCCGCCGGTCCGGGCGGGCGACCGTCCGGGCCTGGCGCCCCTGGCCCGCTCAGGACCCGTACCCGGGCTCGTACCGGCCTCGGGGCTCGTGTCGGCCTCCGGCCTCGGGCCGGCCTCCGGGCCCGCGTTCGGCCTTGTACTGGCCTCCGGCCTTGTGCCGGCCTTCCGGTTCGTACCCGTCTCCGGGCTCGTACGGGCCCTTGGGCTCATGCCGGCCTTCGGGCTCCTGCCCGCGCCCGTCCCCGTCCCCGTGCCGGCCTCCGGCCTCGTGCCCGCGCCCGGACTCGTACCTACCCACCGGCCCGCGCCCGTCCCCGTCCCCGTGCCGGCCTCCGGCCTCGTGCCCGCGCCCGGACTCGTACCCACCCACCGGCCCGCCCCCGTCCCCGTCATCGGCCCCCGGCCCGCGCCGGCCCTCCGGGCGCCACCCCGCCGCCAGGACCCGGATGCCCACCCCCCGCAGCCGGCGCTCCAGCGCGGCCAGTTCACCGCGCCGTGGCACCCCGTAGAGCCGTACATCGTCCTCCCCCTCGGCCGTCTCGACCTGGAGCCGGGAACCCGTCGGGTCGGTCCGCCCCAGGTGTTCCGCGTAACGCGCCCGGCCCAGCGCCGTCAGCGGCCGCAGCCGCTGGTTCGCCGAGCCGCGCCAGACCAGCGCCGTGGGCTCGCCCGCCCGGTACCGCCCGGTGATCAGGGCGTCGGCGGACCGTACCGCCGCCGTGCGGGCCGGCTCCCCGGCGATCTCGCCGTCCTCGTACCCCGTGTACAGGAGCAGGTCCGCCACCGGCCCGCCACCCGCCGCGTCCCGCAGCCGGGCCGCGCCCGCGAGCAGCGCCGCGAGCCCGTCCGGCTGGTCCAGCGGCTCCCCGCCGCTGACGGTGAGCCCGTCCGCCCCGGCCTCCAGCGCGGACCGCCACAGCTCCAGCAGCGAATCGACCGTCCGCGGCGAGCCGCCGCGCGGATCCCACGTGTGCCGGGACATGCAGCCGGGGCAGGCGAGGGCGCAGCCCTGGAGCCAGACGCCGAGCCGCGACCCCGGCCCCAGGGTCCGGACCGGGAAGTGCGTCCCGCTGACGCGCAGTTCCGGCCTGCCGCCCGCCGTGCCGTCGTCGCCCATTCCCCTCCGCCCCTTCCCCGCGACCGTGTTGATGTGTCGCCATTCCCGTCTTTTCAGTATGACCTTGTGGCGCCCTCCGGCCGGGGCGTTTCCCGGGCGGCTTCCGGGCGGCTTCGGGAACAGCTCGGTAAAGAAGCACTTTCCGGGTACGGGCGGGGTGGGCCTTGGGTACTGTCACCCTCGCACGGTGCTTTCTCCGCCGTACTGCGCGGCGTCCTCCGTGCTCATAGCTGTACCCATAGCTGTGCTCGTAGCTGTACTCATAGCCGTGCTCAAAGCTGTGCTCAAAGCTCTGTTCACGGCTGTGCCCAAAGGGGCCGCGGTGCCGGGTGGCACGCATATTCGGCATGCGCGGAAATGGTGAAACCTCGTCCGGGCAGGGGATTTCCCGTCCGGAGGAATGCGGGGGAAGTTATTCATGATCAGTACCGACAGTGTCAACGGGGTGGCCCGCCGGGGCAGGCTGGGGCGCACCGCGGCCTTCCTGGCCGGCCGGCGGGGCCGGCGGGACGGCGCCCGGGGGATCCCCCGCCTGCCGCACCGGGACGGCGTACCGCTCGCCGCCGGCCTGGCCGAAACCGATCAGCTGCTGGTGACTCCGTACGTCACCACGATCCAGATGGGCGCCCGTCGCAGCACCGAACAGATGCGGGCCGCCCTGATCCGGCGGGAGCAGAAGCGGATCGCCCAACTCCGTGCGGAGTCGGTGCGGGTGGTCACCCAGTACGACATCCGCCGGGAGCCGCTGCCCGCCGCGCTGGCCCGCTACGGCCGCTGGGTGGGCGAGTGGCGCACCCGTACCGACCTCTGCCGGGCCCGTGCGCAGGCGGTCGTGGACCGCGCGAACCAGCAACTCGCCTGCTACTGGCACGGGGTGCTGCTGGAGCACGAGCCGCTGTCCCTGCTGGAGCGGCGGCCCGTGCCCGAGTGGCTGCCCGGCCGGGTGGAGCTGGGCGTGGACTGGCGGCTGCCGGACGTCTGGCTGCTCGACGACGACGACAGCGGGGCCTCCGCGACCTCCCGGGCGCTGTGCCTCCTCGACAGCCAGGGCCTGGAGCCCCGGCGGCCCCCTGCCGCCGTCGGCACGGGATCCGGCACGGAATCCGGCGACGCGGGACGGAGGACCCGGACATGACCGTTCTTTCCGGCCGACACCACCACGGGGGCGGGCCCGCGACCGGAGCGCCGCGGCGCCCCCGGACCGCCGTGCGCGCACTCGCGCTCGCGCTCGCCCTGACCGGCTCCCTCGCCGCGACCGGCTGCGGAGTCCTGGAGGGCGACGAGCCCGAGCGGTACACCCGCGCCTGCGGTGTCGTCCTCGACGGCTCCGGCTCCGGCGCCACCACGAAGACCGGCTTCGACGCCCGCGCCAAGCTCAAGGGCAGCCTGGAACGCTTCCTCACCGGGACCGGCTGCGGCACCCTCGCCTTCGCCCCGATCACCCAGGTCTCCCAGTCCTCCAAGTGCCAGGCGAACCAGCTGGAGCTGGACCCTGACCTGCCCGGCAGCGAGGACCGCGAGTACTTCCGGGGCGAGCTGCGCGCGGACGCCCTGAAGGAGGCCGGGAAGCTGCTCACCTGCGCCCAGCGCCAGAGCCCCGGCTCCGACGTGGTCGGCGGGCTCGCGCGGATCGCGATGCACCGGCCGGACAGCGGCAAGGGCTCCTTCGCCGTCCTGGTGGTGAGCGACTTCGAACAGAACGACCCCGAGTTCAGCATCGGGAAGAAGGACCTGAGCACCGAGGGCGGACGCGCGAAGGCGATCGGCGAACTGCTGGCGGCGCACGGCTCCCCGCCCCTCGCCGGCATGGACATCTACCCGGTCGGCTACGGCATGAAGCACCGGACGAAGACCTCCTTCTACGAGCAGTTCGACGCCTTCTGGACCGAGTTGCTGGAGGGGAGGCTGAAGGCCGATGTCCACACCACCTACCGATAGGAGCGGCGCCGGGAACGGATCCGTACCCCTGCCGGAGCGGCTGCGCGCCCGGCGCGGCGACCGGTTCCGCAGGCCGCGCGGGGGCCGCCGCGAGCAGGTCCCGCAGGCGGGTGGCGCGCTGCCCCGGCCCGCCCCCGTCGAGCGCACGGCCATCCGGGAGAGCGGCGAGCACCGGCTCGTCCGGCGGGCCCGGCGGGCGGGCCGGGAGGCGGCCTCCCGGGGCGTCTACGACCCCTGGGTCCTCGGCAGCGCCGACCGGATCCCGTACTTCGCCGAACTCGCCCACCAGCGCGACCGGGTGCGCGACCGGCTCACCGCGGCGTCGGCGGAGGCCGAGGAGGACGCCGCGCTCGCGGAGAGCAGGCTGCACGCGGACGTCACCGCCGCGGGCGAGCGGCTGCTGCGCGCCCACGAGCGCCGCGAACAGCTCACGGCCCAGCTGGTGAACACCACCGCCCAGCTGGACCGGCTCGCCCGCAGGGCCGACCGGTGGCAGGCGTTCCGGGACAGCGTCGCCGGCCGGTACGAGCGGCGCCGCCGCCGGGCCGCCCTGCTCGGCGGCGGTGGCGACGGCACCGGCTCCGGAGTCCAGGGCCGGGGGGACCCGGGGGGCGGCGGCACCGACTGGGAGCGGGTGGCCGACAGCGACCCGGCGGCCGGGTCCCCGGGCACGGGGGCGGCCGCGGGATCCGGCGCCACCCAGGCCGTGTGGGAGGGGGCGCGGACCCGCCCCGGCATCTCCCGGACCGGCCGGATCGCGGTGCTGTTGCTGCTGGCCCTGGTCGAACTCCCCGTCTACTACGTCGTCTTCCAGCGGCTGCACGGCGGCGGCCGGCTGGAACAGGTCCTCTCCGTCAGCCTGACCTTCGCGGTCTCGACGGTGATGATCCTGGCACCCCACTACGCGGCCCGGATCCTGCGCGGCCGCTCGGCCACCGGCGCCATCCGGCTGGCGGCGCTGCCCGCGCTGGTCCTGGTGGCCGCCTGGGGGTACGGCGCGTGGATGCTCGGCCTGATGCGGGCCCGGCTGATCTTCGCCGACCCGCCGACCCGGATGATCAACGGCAGGACGTACACCCCGCGCAGCGCGATCCACTCCCTGGAGCTGGACGAGACGACGGTCGCGGTGATGTTCATCGCGCTGCTGCTGCTCTCCGGCGGGATCGCGTTCCTGATCGGTCTGGGCGACGAGCATCCGTATCTGGGTTCGTACCGGGATCTCGTGGCCCGGCGGGCGGCCCTGGAACGGGAGATCGCCGCCGGTGAGCTGGAGCGGGAGCGCGCGCGGGAGGCCGTGGAGTCGCTGGCGGCCCGGCGGGCGGAGCGCCGGGCGGCACAGGAGGCGCGGCTGCACGGGGTGGGGAGTCTGTACGAGTCGGCCGCCGCGGCCTATCTGGACGGCGTGGCCGGATCCGCCGGGGACCCGGCGGTCACGGAGGCGGCGGCCCGGCTGGCGCGGCAGTGGCCGCTGCTGCCGGCCGCGCCCGCTGCGAGTGCCGGGCGGGCGTCCCTCCCGGGCCCGGCGCCGGCACCGGAAGGCGCCGGAGCGGTACGGGGGTGAGACGCGCGGCGGCGTACGCGTGACGGCGTACGCGTGACGGCGCTGTGGACGGTCCCGGTGGGGAGCGTCCACAGCGCCGTCGTGTGCGTGCCGTGCCGTGCCGTGTCGCGTACGGGCGGCTGCGGCGGCTGTGCGCGGCTACGGGTCAGCCGACGTCCTGCCCGCTGTCCCGGTCGCCCTGGCCGGCCTTGTCGCTCTTGCTGTCCTTGCTGTCCGCCGGTTCGCTGCCGCTGTCGCCGTCGTCGAACCGGACGTCGAGGACGGCGTCCAGCTGGGCCGCCCACTCCGTGATCTGGCCCCGGCTGCGGGCCTCCACGTCGTTCTCGAACCAGCGCTGGGGCGAGGTGTAGACCGTGACACCGAATCTGCGGCCGAACCGCGGGATGCCGATCTCGACGGCCTTGATCTCGTCCCAGCCGAACTCGGCCTCCTCGGTGTCCAGCCGGAAGGTGATGCCGGATCCGTCGGCGACGATCGCGCCGCGCCGGTCGCTCACCTCGAAGACGGGCCCGTCGTCGTCCTGGGCCCGCTCCTGTTCCTGCTCCGGCTCGGAGTCCGGCTCCGGCTCTGCCTCCGAATGCGGCTCCGCATCCGGTCCTGGTTCCTTCGCGGTCACCTCCTTCACGGGGGTGTCGTCCTGCGGATCGCCGTCCTGCGCCGGTACGCCGTCCGCCGGGGCCTCGGCCTCGGTCACGCGGCTCTCCGTCCGCTCCGCGCCGCCCCGGTCGGGGCGGGCGGGAACGAGCCCGGGGATGAACGCCGGGTCGACTCCGGCCGCGTGCGTCGGCGGGGTGCTCTGACCTATGTGCTGCTGCTCCACGGCGAGCAGTATGGCGGAGATTGCTGTGACGGGCACCCGCCGACGGGGTGGACTCTTTGCTTCCGTTTATCTGAGCGGCAGCGCACGCGGCCGTACGGGCGGCTCACGGAGCGGGCGGACACCCGGGCGCGGGCGCTTCCCGCGCACCTCCCGCGCCCCTCCCGCGCACGTCGCGGCTGCAAGGTTTCGACAAGGGCACAGCAAGGCTTTCGCCCGTACGGCCGGGGATGCTCTGGTCAGGAGCACATCACACAACACCGGGGGAGACAGTGGCGATCGAGAACATTCCCGACAGCGAGCGAACCGGGGGCGGCCGTGGCACCACCCAGTGGCTGACCCTGCCCAACTGCAAGAAGGTCCTGTTCGTCGTGCACACCGAGGTCTACGGGCAGCGGCTGCGCGACCTGCTGCCCCTGCTGGAGTCCGATCTGCGGGTCCAGGTCGGCTTCACCATCGCCCCGCACGCCTTCAACCCGGGCGCGGAGCGCTCGCTGCGCTCCCTGGGCGGCGCCGTGCTGCCGTGGGAGGAGGCGCTGCGGACCACGTTCGACCTGGTGCTCGCCGCCGGTTCACAGGGTGTGGACAAACTCCGCGGACCGCTGATCCGGCTGCCCCACGGCGCGGGACACATGAAGCTCTCCCGGCTGACGGACGACCGCGACCCGGGCGAGGCCGGTGCCGGGGCCGGTGCGGAGCGCGCCGTCGGCGGACTCGGCCGCAAGTACCTGGTCCGCGACGGCCGGGTGGTGCCCAGGGCGCTGGCCCTGGCCCACCGGGACGACCTCGTCACCCTGGAGCGGTCCTGCCCGGAGGCGCTGCCCATCGCGGAGGTCGTCGGCGACGCCACGTACGACCGGATCACGGCGAGCCGGCCGCTGCGGCGGCGCTACCGGGCGGCGCTCGGGCTGCGGCGCGGACAGCGGCTGGTGCTGTTCTGCTCGACCTGGGGCACCGGCTCGTCCTTCAACCGGCTCGACGCGCTGCTGCCCCGGCTGCGGACCGAACTCCCGCCCGACCGGTACCGGGCCGCCGTCCTCGTCCACCCCAACGTCTGGTCCGGGCACGGCGAGTGGCAGGTACGGTCCTGGCTCGCCGCGGCCCGTCGGCAGGGCGTCGCCGTCGTCCCGCCCGAGGCGGACTGGCGCACCCTGCTGATCGCGGCGGACCACGTCGTCGGGGACCACGGCTCGGTGACGCTGTACTCGACGCTGACCCGGGCGGCGCCGCTGCTGGCCCGCTTCCCGGCGGAGGACGTCGACCCGGCGTCGCCGGGTGCCGAGCTGGCCCGGATCGCCCCCGCGCTCTCGCCGTCCCACCCGCTCACCGAGCAGCTGGCGTACGCGCGGGCGGCGGCCCGGGCGGCGGCGCCCGAGTACGCGCGGATAGGCCGCCGGATCTCCTCGGAGCCCGGCCGCTCCGGCCGCAACACCCGCCGGCTGATGTACCGGCTGCTGGGCCTCGGCGAGCCCGCGTACGAGCCCGTGCTGCCGCCGCTGCCGCTCCCGGAGCCCTGGGACGCCGCGACGGCGGGCGAGGTCCCGGCGTAGCGACGGCAGGTTCCGCGCGACGACCCGTACCCGGCCTCCCAGCCCCGGCGGCCGGGTACGGGAGGCGCGGGCCCGTGGTCAGGAGGGATCCGGCGGGCCCAGGTCCGCGCCCACCCGCTGCCACAGCTCGCGCACCCGGGCGGCCTCCTCGCGGTCCACCGTCTCGTACCGGGCCAGGGAGAGCGCGTACCACTCACGGGCCGCCGCCCGGTCCCCGCGCTCCTCCGCCGTCCGGCCCAGCAGCGCCAGGACACGGCCCTGCCAGTGGACGGAGCCGGTGTCCTCGAACTCGGCGAGCGCGGCGCGGAGCAGGGCCTCGGACTCGGCCGCCCGGTCCGCCCGGTCGGGGGGCGCCGTCCGCGCGGCGGCGGACGCCTGCCCGTGGGCGAGGCCCAGGAAGGCCAGGGCGCGGGCCGCGTCGTAGGGGTCGTCGACGGCGAGCAGCTCGTCGCGGGCCCGCCGCAGATCGGGGAGCGCGTCGTCGGGGCGGCCCTGCTCCAGGGCGATGTCGCCCCGGCACAGGCGGGTGAGGGCGGCGCCCCGGCGGTGGCCGATCTCCTCGCGCAGGACGAGGGCCGCGTCGAAGTACTCCAGGGCCTCGGCCGTGTGCCCCGCGAGCCGCAGGGTCTGGCCGAGGCCGTGCAGCGCCTGTGCCTCGGTCCGCCGGGCGGCCAGGAGCGCCCCACGGCCCGTGCCGGGGCCCGTGCCCGTCCCGCCGTCCGTCCCGGTCGACGCGAGTGAGGCGACGTCCTCACGGGCCGCGTCCAGCGCCTCCCGGAACCACTCCACCGCCTCCGCGTACTGCCCCGCGTTGCGCAGCCCCGCCCCGCCGGACGTCAGCATCCGCCGCACGGCGCCGCCGTCCCCCGCGCGCCGGGCGGCGGCGAGACCCCTCTCGTGCGCCTCGATCCACAGCTCGTACGGGCGCAGCCGCAGGAACAGCGGCCACATCGCGTCGGCGAGCTGCCAGCAGGCCGCGTCCCAGCCCCGGGCGTCGGCCGTCCGCAGCACCGCCATCAGATGCGAGCGCTCCGCGTCCAGCCAGCGCAGCGCCCCCGGGGCCTCGGTGAACGGCGGCGGTGCCCCGGCGGGCCGTTCGTAGTCGCGGGCGAGCGTCCGGTGGGTGGGGCTCAGCAGCTCCTCGGCGGCGGTCGCGGCCCGCAGGTAGAACTCCACCGTGTTCCGTACGGCGCCGGTGGCGTCGGCCGTGGTCTCCGACCGGGCCGCCATGCCCCGGGCGTGGGTGCGGACCAGGTCGTGGAAGCGGTAGCGGCCGAGGCCGGTGCGCGGGTCGGGGCCCAGGTCCTCCACGAGGCTGACCTCGGCCAGCTCGTCCAGGAGGAGATCCGCTCCGGCCGGGGGCACGGCGCAGGCGGCGGCGGCCACCGGGGCGCTGAGGACGGGCACCGGGGCCAGGCTCAGCCGCCGGTAGAACCGGGCGAGGTCGGGGGTGAGCAGCCGGTACGACTCGTCCAGGGCGGTGCGTACCGCGTAGTCGCCCTCCACCCGGAGCGCGTCCAGGGCGCGTTCGCCGCCGTCCCGCAGCGCCGCCGCCATCACGGACAGCGGCTGGCGGGGGCGGGCGGCGAGCCGGGCGGCCGTGACGCTCACCGCGAGCGGGAGCCCGGCGCTCGCCTCCACCATGGCGAGCGCGGCGGCGGGCTCCCGGTGCACCCGCTCCGCGCCGATGCGGCGGCGCAGGATCTCCAGCGCGTCCTGGGTGTCGAGCACGTCCAGCGGGCAGAAGACCGCTCCGTCCAGTCCGAGTCCGGTCAGCCGTCTTCGGCTGGTGACCACGGTCAGCGACCCCGCCGAACCGGGCAGCAGCGGACGGACCTGGGCGGCACTGAGCGCGTTGTCGAGCAGCAGGCCGATCCGGGCGTCGACGGCGACCGAACGCCACAGCGCCGCGCGCTCGTTCAGCGACAGGGGGATCTGCTCGTGGCCCAGCGCCCGCAGCAGCTCCGCCAGGATCTCGCCGGGCTCGGCGGGGCCGCTGTCGGAGTGGGCGCGCAGATCCACGTACAACTGCCCCTGGGGGCAGGCGTCCGCGAGATCGAGCAGGCAGCGGCAGGCCAGCGAGGTCTTCCCGATGCCCGCGGGGCCGCTTATCACCGCCACGACCGGGGCCCGGCCGCCGGAGCGCAGCACGCTCTCCAGCTCCTCCAGCTCGCGCCGCCGGTTGGTGAAGTGCTCGGGTACGGGGAGGATCTGGCGCGGGACGGTCGGCGCGCGGGGCGGCGCGGGGGCGGCGGGAGGGGCGTGGAAGTGGACTCCGCCGTGGACGTCGTGGGCCTGGACGACCGGGCCGTCGATCCGGGCGGACGTGCCGATCGAGTTCTCCACCCGGTCCAGCCGGTCCACCCGGTCCACCCGGGCGATGCGGTCGATGTGGTCGCTGCGGTCCGCCTGCTCGCCGTCGTCGCCGCGCTCGATGTGACCGGGACGGTCGGGGCGGCTGGAGCGGTCGGCCGCGGTGAGGGTGGCGCCGAGCCAGCGCCGTAACTCCCGGGCCAGCAGGGGCCGGAGCAGCGCCGCTTCGGCCAGGTCGCCGGTCAGGATCCGGACACGTTCGTCGTCGCCGGGGCCCCGGTCGGCGGCGGCCCAGTGGGCGACGGAGTCGACCAGGGTGTCGTCGGCACGGCCGCGCACGGCCGCCACCAGCTCCGCCAGGGCGCCCGGCCGGGCGGTGGCCAAGATCAGTGCGGCCCTCAATTCCGTGGCCTTAACCTGGTCCATTCACCGGCCCTCCCTCCGGAAGTAATTCCGGTATTCGACGCCTCTCCGTCTCCCTACCCGCACAGGGATTCGTTTAGACCGGTGACGGATCGATTCTGACCGCTTGGGCGTTCGAATCGACTGATTAAGCCAAAAATGCAGAAAGGTAACACCGCTGTTTGAATGCCATTAACCGTATGGGATCCTCTGATGTCAACCAGGGCGTGCTGTGACCGGTCGACGGGGGCGGACATGGAAGGTGCCGGGAGTGGGGGCCGGGCCGGTGCCGGGGCCGGCGTCGGGGACACGGATACCCGTCCGGACGTCGACATCCACCTCCTGGGGCCGGTCCGTATCGGCGCCGGCCCGGCGGCCGACCTCGTCGGCCCGCCGAAGGAACGGCTCGTCCTCGCCGCACTCGCCGTCGACGCCGGCCGGCCCGTCCCCCGCGACACCCTGATCCGCCGGGTGTGGGACGAGGAGCGGCCCGCCAAGCCGTACGCGAGCCTCTACCCCCTGGTGACCCGGGTGCGGAAGCGGCTGGAGGCGGCCGTCCCCGGCGCCCGGCTGGACGGCCACCGCCACACGTACACCCTGGCCCTGGCCCCCGAGCGGGTCGACTCGCACCTCTACCAGACCCTGACGGCCCGCGCCCGCGCCCTTGTCGACACGGGCGACGACACCGAGGCGCTGGAGCTGTTCCGGCGGGCCGACGCGCTGTGGCGCGGCGAGCCGCTGGCCGGGCTCACCGGTGCGTGGGCGGAGGCCGTCCGCTCGCTGCTGACGGGAAAGCGCCGCGCCGCGCACACCGGCCGGATCGCCGTCCGGCTGCGCCAGGGGCACTTCGCGGAGGTCGTCCCCGAACTGACCGCCCTGGTCGGCCGGTACCCCGCCGACTAGACCCTCGCCGGTCAGTACATGGTCGCGGCGTACGGCTGCGGACGGCAGCAGGAGGCACTGCGCGGGTACGCGGCCCTCCGCCGACGGCTGGGCCGGGAGCTGGGGGCCGACCCCGGCGAGCCGCTGGCCCGGATCCACCGCCTCATCCTGGACGGGGCACCGGTGCGGGAGCTGCTGAGCTCCCCGGAGGCCGGGCCCGCGGCGCCCAGGACGCTGCCGCGCCACGCCGAGCGGCTCGTGGGGCGGGAGGAGGAGCTGTCGGCGATCGTGCGGGCCGCGACGGCGCCGTGGGCGGGCGCACCACCACCGGGAGCGGGAGCCGGGGCGGCCGGGACCGGGACCGGAGCCGGGACCGTACCGGCGCCCCGTACCGCCGCCGACACCCTCGCCTTCGCCGCCGCTCCCGGCCCGGGGGCCGGACGCGGCGCCGTCATCGCGCTCCAGGCCGTCTCCGGCATGGCGGGCGTGGGCAAGTCCCTGCTCGCCTGCCACGCGGCGCGCCGCCTCGCCCCGTACTTCCCCGACGGCCAGCTCCATCTGCATCTGCGGGCCCATCTGCCCGGCCTGCGGCCGCTCACCGCGCGGGAGGCGCTGACCTCGCTCCTGCGGGACCTCGGGGTGCCGCCCACGGACATCCCCGACGACCTCGCCGCCCTGACCGGCCGCTGGCGGACCCTCATCGGCTCCCGGCGGGCCGTGATCGTGCTCGACGACGCCGTGGACGCCCAGCAGCTGGAACCGCTGCTGCCCGGCGCCTCGCCGTCCCTGGTGATCGTCACCAGCCGGCGGCGGATCACCGGGATACCCGGTCTCGTCCCCGTCCGGCTCGGGGTGCTGCCGCCGCAGGACGCCATCGCCCTCTTCCGGGGCCTCGCGGGCGAGGAGCGCACCCGGCACACCGGCGAGGTGCTCGACCTCGTCCGGCTCTCCGGCTATCTCCCGCTCGCCATCGAACTCGCCGCGTCCCGGCTCGCCTCCCGCCCCTCCTGGACCACCGGCCATCTACTGAGCCGGATCACCCGCAGCGCCAGCCGGCTGGGCGAGTTCCGCGACGGCGACCGGGCGGTCGCCGTCACCTTCGATGTCTCCTACCGGACCCTGCCCGAAGCGGAACAGGAACTGTTCCGGCTCCTCGGCCTCCGCTTCGGCGCCGACTGCGACGCGTACGCCGCCGCCGCGCTCGCGGGCGTCGGCGTCGACCGCGCCGAACGGGCCCTGGAGCACCTGCTCGACGCCCATCTCCTCCAGGAGCCCGCACCCGACCGCTTCACCCTGCACGACCTGCTCGCCGAGTACGCCCGCGAGCTGGTGGCGGCCGATCCGGCGCCCGTGCGCGAGCGGGCCGTGCGGCGGCTGGTCGACTTCTACGTCCAGGCGTCCCACGCGGCGGACCGGACGGTCTTCCCCCGGCGGCTGCGCCCCGGGCTGACCCGGCCCCCGTCCGCCGTCCCGGTGCCCGACTGGGACGGCCCGTCCGCCGCCCGCCGCTGGTACGCGGCGGAACGCGCCGGACTCGTCGCGGCGGAGCGCCACTGCCGGGAGCACGGCCGCGACCGGGAGGCGGCCCTGCTCGCCGACTCCCTGGCGGGCTTCCTCATCGAGGAGGGGGCGGCGACGGAGGCGCAGGAGATGCACCGGGCCGCCGCCCGGCACTGGCAGGCCGCCGGCGACCCGCGCGCCCGCACCCACTCCCTCGTCGAACTGGCCACCGCCCTGTCCTCCCGGGCCGGGTACGAGGACGCGCTCCGCATCCACGAACAGGCCCTGAGCGGCGCCCGGGAGCTGGGCGACACCGCCGTGGGCACCGAGGTCGTCCACCGCATCGGCGTGGTGCTGTGGCACCTCGGCCGGTTACCCGAGGCCCTGGAGCGCCAGCGCGAGGTGCTGGCGCTGCGGCTGCGCGCCGGCGACCCCGTCCAGGTCGCCCGCTGCCGCAACAACCTGGGCATCACGCACCTGTATCTCGGCGACTTCGAGGACGCCCAGGAGTACTTCGACGCGGCGCTCGCCGCGTTCGGCGCCGCCGGCGAGACCCATGAGTCGGCCCGGGTGCTGAACAACCTCTCCGAGTTGAACGAGCGCACCGGGAACCTGGCCGCCGCCCGGGATTTCCTGCACCGGGCCGTGGACCTCTTCGTCGAATCGGGCAGCGGCTCGGAGCTGGCCATCGCCCGCGTGAATCTCGCCGGCACCATGACGTCCCCGGCCGAGCTGCACACCATGGTCGATCTCTATCAGGAATCCCTCGGTACCTTTCGCCGGCTGGGCGATCAGCGCAATGTCTCGATCACCCTCCAGAAGATGGGCTGCGCCATGCACGCGGCGGGCGAGTACCGGGTGGCGTCCCATCACCATCTGCGCGCCCTGGACGTGGCCCGGGGCATCGGCGCGGCCCATGAGGAGATGCAGGCGCTGTACGGGCTGGGTCTCGCCGAGGCGGGGCTCGGCCGCACCGGGGCCGCCGTCGTGCACCTCACCGCCGCCGTCGAGGCCGCGGAGCGGGCCGGAGCGGCCCGGGAGGCGGCCAGGGCCCGCGCGGCCCTGAGCGGGCTGACCGCCCGCGCCGGCGATGCCGCCGATGCCGCCGGAGCCGCCGACCGCCCCCGGGAATGCCCCGCCTGAAGCATTCCGCATTACCAGAAGAGGGCCGGTGAGGGGGCGTTTCCCGGGAAATCCGGAGGCCGGTTGCGTCCATGATCCAGTTGGGGTAGATATTCGCCGGGGCGGGTGAATGCGCCCGCCTGTCCGAGGCGTAAGAAATGGGCAAAAGAAAAACATGTTCGAAAGCTCTGTGGTGCGGGCCGCCGGAAAGACGGGGGCCGTGCTCGTCGTGATGTCGGCGGTCGTCATGGGCACCGCCATATGCATCCCGTCGTCGGCGACGGCGGTCCCGTCGGCGGCCGAGAACCGTCCAGTGGCAGGGGACGACGGCAACGGCACTCCGGCGGCGGCGGACGGCTTCGCCTGATCCCGTCACCGCCCGACACGGTACGGGGCCAGCAGCGGCCCCGTACCCCTCTCGTGACGGTGGCGGTGACGGTGACGGTGACGGTCACGGTGACCGTGACCGGTCCGCGGGGTCGGGATCAGTCCGCGGGATCCGGGTCGTCGTCGGAGTACGCGGCGGTGGTCGCCCCCGCCAGCACCAGCTGCGTCAGCGGCATCCCGTCGTCCGTGTCCAGGACGACCCGGTACAGCCCCTCCGAGGGCACGGTGACCCGTGCCGCGAGCGCGTCCCCGTCCCCGTACAGCCGCGCCTCGACACCGGGCCCCTTCGTACCCACCTTCTCGACGGAGCACTCCAGTTGCCCCAGACCCTCCGCCCCGTCCACCCGCAGCGTCCACGGGACGCCGGGCGTCACGAGGTCCGGGACCCGGAGCCCCAGCGTCCCCGGGGCCATCGTCGGGCCCAGGTGCTCGTCCTCCGCGAGGAACGACGCCACCGCGTCCAGCGCGGCCTTCCCCTTCGCCAGGGCGCCGTGGTGCAGGGCGAACGGCACCCGCACCCGGGTCGGTGACGCGGACTCGGTGTGCACCGTCCCGTCGCCCCCGGCGTTGAACCGCAGCGGCAGGCCGTCGGCGCCCCGGATCACCTTGCCGTCGCTGTGGGGCCGCCAGCAGTAGGTGTGGTCGGCCACGACACCGTCCCGCAGGGTCAGCGACTGCGCGGTGCGCTGGCTGATGCCGACGACCGCCCGGTGCCCCGGCAGGGCGGCCCCGCCGATCCGCGCGTGGAAGTTCCGCGACTCCCGCGCCAGCTCCGCGTCCCCGCCGAGCGACGCGACGTCCGACGGGGTCAGCGCCCGCACGTCCCGGCCCTCGTCCAGACAGACGAAGGTCGGCAGCAGGTCGTGCAGCCCCGGCATCGTCGCCGCCAGCCGCCGCAGCCTGCGGTGCGGCAGCGGAACCGGCGCCCCGCGGCCCGAGTTGAGGATGACCGTCGCCGCCACGGAGCCCCGGAAGGGCGTACCGAGGGTCAGCACCCCCCGGGTGTCGCCCGCCAGGTCGCCGTCGCCGCCGTCGAGGAGCGCCGCCAGGGTGAGCAGCCCGCCCATGGAGTGCGCGACGAAGACGAGCCGGCCCTCGCGTTCGTCGACGCGCTGCCGGCGGGCCGCCGTGTGCGCGGCGGTCCCGCGCCACCACTCCAGGTGTTCCCGCGCCGCACGCGCCAGCAGGCGCGCGTTCACGGCCACCGGCAGCCGCCAGTCGTACGGGAACTCGCGCACCGCCTGCGGCACGGCCACGTTCCGGGCGACGGTGTCCAGCAGGGCGGAGTAGGGCTCCACCCCGCGCAGCACCGGGCTCCACCCGGGGACGCGCAGCAGCCGGGTGGCGCGGATCCGGCCCAGCCGCCCCTCGCGCTCCTCCGGCCGTACGTGCAGCGCGCCGAGGCCGCCGGGCGTCGTCCACGCCCGCAGCAGCCACCCCGCGTCGGCCAGGCCCCAGGCCACCCGGTCCTTCTCCGTGTCGTACAGCTCGCTCCCCATGATGCCGGGGACCACGACCACCGCGTCCTGGGTGGTGCCGGGGGGTATCACGGGGACCGGCGGATCGTACGGGATCGTCGCATCGGGCTGCGTCGGCTCGGACATGACGAGAAGAATAGGGACCATGGCACGGCCGGGGGGTGAAATCGCCATGATCGAGGGCAGGTTGCCGGACGGCGTGCGGGAAGCGGAGGACGTGCGGGAGGCGGAGGACGCCCTGACCCTGGTGACCGTGGCGGTCCGCGACTATCCCGACGGCGACCCGGAGTTCGCGGACGGCATCGACGAACAGCTCGACCTGCTCGCGGACTGGTGGTGCGACCCCGAAGCGCCCCGCTCCTTCCACCGGGTGCCTCAGCCGGACCTGCTCGAACGGCACGACGTGGAGCGCCATCTGCATGAGGCACGGGTGCGCGAGATCGGGGGAGAGGCACTGGTCCTGTTCATTACCGGCCATGGGAAGCGGGGCGCGTCCGGAACCCACTATCTGCAACTGCCGTGCACGCAGAGCCGGCGCCAGCTCGCGACGGCCTTCCGCACCAGTGAGATCGTGGCCGCCGCCCTCGACTGCCGCGCCCGGCACGTCCTGGTCGTCATCAACACCTGTTACGCCCGGGGCATCGCCGACGAGCTGGACCGGCTCCGGCAGGACATCGGGGCGGCCCGCCGCGGCGGCGGCAGCCTGGACGTCATCGCCACCTGCGACCACGACCAGCTGGTCCACGTACGGCGGTTCCCGTCGGTGATGCGCCGGGTCCTCACCCGGCTGCGCACCACCGCGCAGATCACCACGGAGTGGCTGAGCGTCGGGCAGCTGATGGCGGAGTTCGAGAACGAGCTGGGGTCCGGCGAGGACCGGAGGCGCCACCGGCTGCACCGCGTCGTCGACGGCAGCGGGCTGACCACGCCGACACCCTGTCTGCCGAACCCCGGCTACCGCCCCGCACGGGCCCTGGTGGCGCCCGCGCGCCGGCAGGTCGCCACCCCCGCCGACGACACGGACGTGTGGCTCGACCGCGCCAGCGGGCGCACCGAGGACTCCGACCCCGGCTGGTACTTCAGCGGGCGGCGGCTCCTCAACGAGCGGCTGACCGCCTTCCTCACCGGGCCGCCCGGGGCGCTGCTGCTGACCGGTACGGCCGGCAGCGGCAAATCGGCCGTGCTGGGCCGGGCGGTGACCCTCAGCGACCCGGCGTTCCGCGCCGACCCCCGCGCCCCCGGGGCCGTCACCTCCGCGCCGCCGGGGACCGTACCGCCGGTGGGGGCGGTGTCCGTCGCCGTCCTGGCCCGCCGCCGCGCAGCCGCCGACCTGCTGCGGGACATCCTGCGCGGGCTGGACGCCGAGCCGCTGCCGACGGGCCCCGGGGACGATCCGGTGGAGCGGTGGAGCGGGCAGCTCGACGCGCTGCTGCGGGCGCCGGGGGAGCCCGTCACGGTGGTCGTGGACGGCCTGGACGAGGCCGCGGACCCCTTCCCCGTCGTCCGCGGCGTCCTCGCCCCGCTCGCGGCCCACTGCGCCCCCGGCACCGGCCCGGGGCGGCTGCGGCTGCTCGTCGGCGTACGCGGCAGCCGCCCACCCGGTACGGGAGCCCTCGCATCCCCCAAAGGCCCCGGCGCCCCCGACGAACCGGGCCTGCTGGCCGAGTTGCGCGCGGTCCTCCCGGCGGCCGAGGTCGTGCGCACCGACGGCGACGACAGCCGCCGGGACATCGCCGACTACATCCGCGCGCTGATGGGCGACGAACCGGCCCCGGCACAGGCGGAGCCCGACGGCTCCCCGGCCGATGTGGTCGCGGACCGGGTGTGGCCCTCGTTCCTGGACGCCCGGCTCGCGGGCGAGCAGCTGCGGGACGCCGCCGACCCGGCCGCGCTCGTCAGCGACCCCGGGTGGCTCGCGCTGCTGTCGGAGGGCACGCAGGGGCTGCTCCGCCGCGATCTGGCGCTGGTCGCGGCGGAGGGGCTGCCCGCCGACGTGGCCCTGGCGCTGCTGCGGGCCAGTGCCTTCGCGCTGGGCGCCGGCATCCCGTGGTCGAATGTGTGGCCCACGGTCGCCGGGGCCCTGCTGGGGCGCCCGCTGACGGACCCGGACCAGGCGATCGGCACCCTCCTGGGCAGCAGGCTCGCCGGGTATCTCGCCCACGGCCACGAGGACGACCGCCTGGTGTACCGGCCGGCCCACCAGACGCTCGCGGACGTCCTCCAGGACCCGCGCCGCTCCCTGCTCGCCGAAGCCGTCGAACCCGCTGAAATCGCCGAACCCGCCGGGGACGCCGGGGACGCCGGTGGGTTCGACGGCGCGGAGGTCGGCGGCGACGGGGTTCCCGCCGCACGGAACGGGGAACACGGCACGCGAGCCTCCGCGGACGCCACGGCCCGCGGGCTGCGGCCCGCCGAGGAGAGGGGGGACGCGGCATGAACGACACACCGCTGTGGGACGCCCCGGGAGAGGCCCACCGGCTCATCGCGAAGGCCCTGGCGGAGCTGGTCGCGGACGACCCCGCCGTACCGCCGCACCCGTACATCAGCCGGCACCTCGCCGACCACGCTGCCCGGGGCGACGTCCTGGACGACGACCACGTACCGCCCGCGCTGCTCCCCTGGGAGAGCGGCAACAACGTCCGCGCGCTGCTGCGGCGGTCCGGTCCCGGCGACCATCAGGAGTGGCTGCGGGCGTGGGCCCGGATCGAGCCCTTCGCCCGGGACGCCGACCCCGAGTCCCGGCTGACCAGCCTTCAGCTGGCCCACTTCGCCGCGAGCGGCCGCCGGGTGCCGCTGGCGGCGCGGCCCGGGGCCCGCGGGCGCACACCGGGCTCCCGGATCACCCCGCTGTGGAGCGACTGGACGGCACAGGACAACGTCCTCGCCGTCTGCGGTGTCCCGGTCGAGTCCCTGGCGTGCCTCACCACCGCCGACGGCAGGACCCTGCTGGCCGGCGGGGACAGCGAGGGGACCATCCGCCGGTGGGAGCGGCACGGTGTCCCGTTCGGGACGCCGCTGCGCACGGGCGGCGGTGCGATCCGCCATCTGCTGCCGCTGGGGGACGGCCGGCTGGTGTCCGGCGGCGCGGACGGGGCGGTACGGCTGTGGCACGGCGAACGCGGTCTGCCGCTCGCGGCGCCCGTGCACCGCCCGCACACCTGGGTCAGCGCGCTCGCGCTGCACACCCCGCCGCAGTCGCCGCCGTGCGTGGTCGTCGCGTACGGGGACGGCGCTCTCGTGGCGCTGGACGCGGTGCGCCTCGCCCCGGTGGACATCGCGCTGCCGCTGCCCGCCGCCGACGGGGCACCGGTCGTCGTCGCGGCCGTCGCATGCGAGGGGCAGGAGGGGCAGGAGGGGCAGGAGGGGTGCGAGAGGCCAGAGAGGCCAGAGAGGCCGGAGAGGTGGGAGGGGACAGAGGGGCAGGGCACGGCGCTGGTTCTCGCGCAGGGGCGGCGCGTCACCCTCCACCGGCCGGGCCGGAAGCCGGTCCACCTGGCGGAGCACCGGGACGAGGTCCGGGCCGTCGTCCCGCTGACCACCCCCGGCCGGTTCGCGACCTGCGACGACTCCGGGGCGGTCCGGATCTGGGACGCGGCCGCCGGCCGGGAGACGGCGGCAGCGGCGCAGTCCCCCGCCGGTGCGGTCATCGCCGTCGCGCCCGTGACCGTGGACGGCCGGGAAGCTGTGGTCGCGGCGGGCATCGACCACACCCTGCGGGTGTGGGACGCCGCGACGGGCAGCCCCGTCGGCGCCCCGCTGGCGGGCCACACCGCCCCTCCCGTGGCCCTGGCCGCGCTCCCGGGCGCCACCGACGCGTACATCGTCTCCGCGAGCGGCGACGGGACACTGCGCCGCTGGCGGCTCGCCGGGCACGGCAGCCGCCCGCGCCCGCCGCTGCGCCGCCCCGTCACGGCGGCGGCCCTGCCCGGCCGGGAGATCGCGGGTCCGGGACTCCTCGTCGCCGTCGCCGACCGGACCGGGGCGACGCTGTGGGACGCGGAGACGGGACGCGGCCGCCCCCTCCCCGTCCGCAAGAGCCCGGTGACGGCCTTCGCCTGGGCCGCAGCGGTCCGGCCCGACGAGGGCCCGCTGCTCGCGACGGCGCACACCGACAGCGCGGTACGGCTGTGGTCCCTGGACGCCGGCGGCGGCACCCGGGCCCCGGTGCCCGCCGGTGAACTGCTGCGGCACAGTCTCCCCGTACAGGCCATGGTGGCCTTCCCCGCCGACGACCGATCCCTTTTGGCCACGGCCGGCGCGGATGGCTGGGTCTGTCTGTGGGACCTGGCCGGGCGGGAGCTGCTGCGCCGCTGGACCGGCCACCGGCTGAGTGTCCGGGATGTCACCGTGCTCACCGGCGCCGGGGGCACCCTCGTCGTATCGGCCGGCGCGGACGGGGCGCTGCGGTTCTGGGATCCCGCCGCTGGCGCGTCCGCCGCCGGCCCGGTGGTCCACTGCGGTCAGCGGGGCGTGCACGCGCTGGCGGTGGTGGAGCCGGGGGACGGGGAGGGCGCGCTGCTCGCGTCGGGCGGCGAGGACGGCACCGTACGGCTCTGGGACGCCGTGACCCTCGCGCCGTCGGGGGACGCCCTGGACGCCGCCGACGGTCCGGTGACGGCGCTGGTGGCCTTCCGTACCCCGGCGGGCCGGACCGTTCTGGCGGCGGCGGGTCCGGGCGGCACGGTCCAGCTGTGGGACGTCGCCGCGCGCAGGCCCCTGCTGCGGCTGGTGACGGGCAATCCGCTGAGCGTGCTCGCGGTGCGGTGGGACGACGGGGCCCCGTCCGGTCACGACGGCACTCCGGTGCTGTTGGCGGCGGGACAGGCGGGGGTCTGTGTGCTCGGTGTGCACCTGGAGCGTGGTTGAGATGACCATGCGCCGCCCGTGTGCCTCCGCACTCCCCGCATGCGCCTGCCCATGCCCGGGCAACCGGTCACCCCCCGCCCCGCCCTTCGGGACAATGATCCCTCCCCCCGCATCGGTCCGGGGGAGTCGCCGAGGACGCGGAGCGTCACCGCCCGAGGGCCCGGCCCACCCGGCCGGCCGCCCCACACCCATGACAGCAACCATCGGCCCAGCAGCGAGGACGTATGAGCAGTGCCCCGGCGGCAGTGAGAGCCGCCCGCTTATCCTTCGGCGCCGACCACGAGACCCGCACCGGTCACACCGGTCGCACCCGTGCCCGTACGGTCCGCCCCGCCGTCCCGGCCGAGGCCCGCGCCGGTGCGGACCAGGGGAAGGCGGGTGCGTGATGTCCACAACCGGCGAACCGCCCGTGACGCTCCTCTCGCCGCCGGAGCGCGGCGTCTGGCGTCTGGGCAAACGGAGCAACCCGGTCGAGTACAACCTGCTGGAGCCGGCGACCAGCGAGGGTTCCAGCGCCGGCCGGTTCAGCCTCGCCACCTACGGAATGCTCTACTGCGCGAGCGACCCGGACGGCTGCTACGCGGAGGCCCTGGCGTACTTCCGCGTCGGCCCGGAGGTGCGCGCGACGTCCGGCCCCGACTACGCCGACTGGCCCGCACATCTGATGAAACCGGGTCATCTGCCCCAGGGCTGGCGGCAGAACCACTCCCTGGTCCGGCTGGTCCCGGCCGGGGACGCGCGCTTCCTCGACGTCGACTCGCCGGCCACCCGCGAGTGGCTCACCAAGGAGCTGCACCACGAGCTGAAGGCATGGGACGTCCAGGGCGTCCTCGGTGACGACGACATCCACGGCAGGAACCGGCAGATCGCCCGTCAGATCGCGGCCTGGACCGTGGCCCAGCGCAACGGCGACGGCCACCGGCTGGCGCAGGGCATCGCCTACCGCTCCGGCTACGGGGGCAGGCAGTGCTGGGCCGTCCTGAGCGATGTGGACCTGGTGCGGGCGGAGACACACCCCATCCGGCTGGAGGACGGGGCGTTGCAGGACGTGGCGAGGGAGTACGGCCTCCGGCTCTTCTGACCCCGGGCCGGACTTCTCCCCCTTCTCCCCCTTCTCCCCCTTCTCCCCTTTCTCACCCTTCTCTCCCTTCCATCGCTTTTCCTCCTGTCCCGCGGTGGTTGGACCGCCCGGCCGTCGCCCGATCGGGCGGTCCGTCCGCCGCGCCCGGCGGCGATGTGCGTCACAGATCGGCGGGCCCGTACGCGGTGACCAGGCCACGAGGATCGAGGCGGGCTGGAGGGAGGGGTTTACGGGGTGATTTCCGGTGGGAAAAGGGTGGAGTGATCTGGGTGGGCAGGGGTAGACTCTCGTCAACAGAGCAGAGGAGCAGCGATGTTGACACTCGGCCACTTAGATCTGGGCCCCCCGCCGGTCACCGGTGCGCGCGCCCTGGCAGCGGCGGCCCCGAGTCACCGCGATCTCCTCTGGTGCGTCCGCGCGCCCGGCCCCGTTGTGGTGGGCGTGTGTCATGGACAGGGCGACCGCATAGCTCTCTGGCGTCCGTGACCATCCGCCTTTCGTACGGCCTGCCGGAGCCGGCCGGTCACTCGCCCCGCGCGGGCTTGAGTGCCCCGTCGCGACGGACTCGCGTCCCCCGACCGCTCACGCAGCCGAGTCACGCTCGGGCAGGCAGTACCACGATCACCCCTCGCCGCACCGTCCCCGACGGCCGTCGGTGAGGAGGAGAACCGAGGAGATCATGGGAACCCTGACAGTGCAGCGTGTCGAGACCGAGGCCCACGCCGACACGGTCAAGACGAAGGTCGCCGACATCGCCCGCTTCCTCCAGGAGAACTTCGGCCAGAAGCTGGCCGCGTTCATCGCGGATATCGAGGACCCGAAGCAGGTCGGCAAGTGGAGCAGCGGTCAGAACAGCCCGCGCGTCGACTCCGAACTGCGGCTGCGAGCCGCGTACCAGGTTTTCCGAATGATCACCCTCGCCGAGAACGACCACACCGCCCGCGCCTGGATGATCGGGATGAATCCCCAGCTGGAGGACGACTCGCCGATCCGCGCCATCGCCGACGACCGGCACAAGGACGTGATGGCGGCCGCCCGCGCCTACATCAAGGGTGATCTGTAGCCCGCGTACCGCCTCCGCCCCCCCACGAACGCGTCGATCCCGGCCGCCCACGGGCGCCCGGGATCGACGCGTTCGCGGGGGCGAGGGGCCCCCCGCGCCGGCCGGTGCGCCGGCCGTTCAGGAGAGTCGGGGGAGTCGGGAGAGTCAGGGAGTCAGGGGAAGTCAGGAGAGTTCGGCGAGATCCCGGGCGGTGAGGGCGATTGTCCCGGCCGCCATGTTCTCCTCCAGATGGGCGACGGAGCCGGTGCCGGCGATGGCGAGGGTCACTGGTGAGAGGGCCAGCAGCCAGGCGAGGGCGATCTGGGGGACGGTGGCGCCGTGCCGGGCCGCGACCGGGGCCAGGGCACCGCCAGCGGCATCGGAGGCACCGGCCGTACCGCCGCCCAGCGGGAAGAACGGGGCGAAGCCGATCCCGGCGTCCGCGCAGACGGCCAGGAGGTCCGCGTCGCCGCGCCGGGCGGTGTTGAAGTGGTTCTGGACGGCCGCGACCGGGGCGATCGCGCGGGCCTCGGCGAGCTGGGCGGCGGTGACGTTGCTCAGGCCGAGATGCCGGATCAGGCCCTCCTCGCGCAGTGCGGCCAGCGCCTCGAACCGCGCGGCGACGGAGCCGGGGCCCGTCCCCGCCGGGCCCCCGACCCGCAGATAGACCAGATCCAGCCGGTCCACGCCCAGGGAGTCGCGGTCGCTCTCGACCAGGCCGCGCAGCTCCCCGGGGCCCGCCTCGGTGACACCGCCGGCGCCGAAGAGCGGGCCGACCTTGGTGGCGACGACCAGCCCGGGCCGGTAGGGGTGGAGGGCCTCGCGGATGAGGTCGTTGGCCCGGACCGTGCCGCTGCCGTCGGCGTAGAAGCCCGCCGTGTCGATGTGGTTCACGCCCAGCTCCACGGCGCGCCGCAGGACGGCACGGCCCACGGCGGGGTCGCGGGCGGGGCCGCGGAAGCCGTTCGTGGGCAGGCGCATGGCGCCGAGACCGAGCCGGTTGATCGGAAGGTCACCGCCGAGGCGGAAATCGTCGCTCATGACCCCACCCTGGACGCCGGGGCGTTCCCCGGCCAACGGTGGCTGTCGGCCAGACGGGCCGGAAAGGGACCGGAACGTGCCGGAAAAGGGGCCGGACCGGGCCGTGGCCTGCCCGGCAGGGCCGTGCCGGACCTGCGGGAAAGCCCGCCATCAGGGCCCGGAGAACGTAGTGTTGGGGAATGGCCGAGGAGACGCACAACAGGCTGGACGGGCGGGCCGAGGCCGTCGTCCAGGCCGGGCGGATCGGAGAGCTGCACCAGCATCTGCACGGAGCGCCTCCCGCCGCGCCGCCGGTGCCCTTCCAGCTGCCTCCGGCACTCGGACACTTCGAGGACCGGCGGGCCGAGCAGGAGACCATCGAGCGGGCGACCGGGGCGCGCGAGGGCCGGGCCGGCCCGCTGGTCGTGGCGCTGACGGGGATCGGCGGCATCGGCAAGACCGCCCTCGGATTCCAGGTGGCGCGCACCCTCAGCGAGCGGTTTCCCGACGGGGTGCTCTACGTCGACCTCGACGACCTGCGCCGGGACGGGACGGTGGAGCTGGCGGACGCGGTCGGGGAGCTGCTGACGGGCCTCGGCGTCGCCCCGGACTGGCTGGAGCCGTCGTTCGCGGGCCGCTCCAAGCAGTACTGGACCCGGACCCGGGACAAGCGGCTCATCGTGGTCGTGGACAACGCGCGGTACGGCGGCGAGGCGGCGCCGCTGCTCCCCGCGTCCGCCGGGAGTCTGGCGATCGTGACCAGCCAGGGAGTGCTGTACGACCTCGACGGCGTCGCCGCGGTCGAGGTGCCGGTGAACCCCCTGGCGGTGGACGACGCCGTACGGCTCCTCGGGCACATCGTGGACGATCCGCGCTTCTCGGCGGAGCCGGAGGCCGTGGTCGAGCTGGCCCGCACCTGCGGCGGCCTGCCCGCGGCGCTCCAGGTGGCCGGCCAGTGGGTCCGCAAGTACCGCAGGCGCAGCCTGTCCCGGCTGGTCGCCGAGTTGACGGAGGAGCTGCACGAGAGGGGCATCCCCGTGGTCGAGGCGGTGTGGGACGCCGCGTACGCCGGGCTGGGGCAGCGGACCGCACGGCTGTACCGCCTGCTGCCGCAGTACCCCGCCCCAGTGATCACCGCCCCGGCCGCCGCCGCGCTGCTGGGCACCGGCCCGGTGGGGGCCGGGGACGCGCTGGAGGAGCTGGAGACGGCGGGCCTGCTGGAGAGCAGGCCCGAGGGCCATCGGATGCACGACCTGCTGCGCGGGCACGCCGACCGCCGGGCGCGGCAGGCCGATCCGGAGGGGACGGACCGCGCGGCGGCCCGCCGTGGGCTGATCCGCTGGTACCGGCGGCAGGCGGCGCGCGCGGACCATCTGGCGGCCGGCCCGCGGATGACGTTCGCGGACGTCGTACCGCCGCTCGGGGACGTGCCCGACATCGACTTCACCGGCAAGGCGCAGGCGCTGCGGTGGCTGGAGTCGCAGCGGCTCGCCCTGTACGGCTGTGTCCGGCTGGCCTTCGACTCCGGCCGGTACGAGGACGCGTGGGCGCTGTGCGAACCGCTGTGGACCCACTTCCTCGACCACCGGCACTACGCGGACGTCATGGACGCCTTCCGTACGGGCGTGGCGGCCGCCGACCGTCTCGAACAGCTGCCGGCGATGGTCCGGATGCGCTGCCAGCTGGCCCGGCCGCTGTGGGAGCAGGAGCGGTACGACGAGGCGGAGGAGCTGCTGCGGCAGGCGGTCGGTGCCTCCGGGGCCCTGGGGGAGTCGACGGGGGAGACCAAGCTGAAGGCGTCGGCGGTGGAGTTCAGCGGGCTGCTGAAGTCGGCGCGGCGCGACTGGGCCGGTGCCGCCGCCGACTTCGAGGCGTCCCGGCGGATCCACGAGCGGATCGGCAACGCGTACGGCGTACTCCTCCAGACGTATCTGCTGGGCCGTACCGCTCTGAACCGGGGCGATGCCGGGGCGGCGGTCGCTCTGCTGGCCGAGGCCCACGGCATGGCGGGGGCGCAGGGCAGGGAGCGGATGACGGCGCGCAGCGGCTTCGAACTCGCGCGGGCGCTGCGCGGTGCCGGGCGGGCCGCCGAGGCCGGCGGTCTGATGCGGGCGGCGCTGGAGAGCGCGCGTGCGCGCGGATCGGCCTTTGACGAGGTGCGCGTCCTGAACGAACTGGCCGCCCTCGCCGCGGAATCGGGTGATGCGGGTGATCCGGCCGGGGCGGAGGAGGCGGAGGCGTACCGGGAGGCGGCGCGGTCGCTGGCCCTGCGCTCCGGTGCGCTGCCTCCGTCTCCGGACGGTTCGCCGCCCCCGGACGGTCAGAGTTCGTAGCCGAGGTCCGACTCCTCGGCGGGGCGCAGCTCGAACCGGACCGCGACCGGGCCGGTGTCGCAGACGAGCGACGTAAGTGACGTGAGCGTCGTGAGCGGCGCGGTCGAGGGCGGTCGCGGGGTGGCGGCCAGCCAGGCGTGGACGGCCGAGAGCACGCACGCCGGATCCGCGCGCAGAATGCGGCCACCGGTCCTGTCCGGTTCGATACGGAGGCTGAACAGCCCTGCCAAGCGGTGCCGCACCAGGCACCGTTCCGGGGTGAGGACCGCGGCGGCGACCGTGCAGAACGGGAAGTCGTCCAGGACGCGGGCCGTCCACCCGGCGGCCGTCCAGGTGCTGCTGTGCGGCGCCCCGGAGGCGGGCCGCGCCCGGCGCCACAGCACCGCCGCGGACTGCGTCTGGCGCGGCCCGGCCTCCGGGTGCTCGGCCGAGAGGTGGTGCGCGCCCCCGGGCGCGTACGGGGGGAACCGCGTGACGCGGATGCGCCGGCCGTCCACCTCGGCGCGTACGGCGAGGGCCGCGGGCCGCCGGGGAACGGCGGCCGGCCGGGGGAGGGCGCGCGGGGCCACCGGGACGGCCCGGGGCCGCAGCCCCAGCAGCCGGTACAGCTCCTGCCTCAGCCGCGGCAGACACCGGCCGGGCAGGGCGAAGGCGGCGTCGGCGAAGCCGCGGGTCTCCTGCGCGGCGGCCGCGTCCAGGGCGGACTCCAGGCCGGAGGGTTCGGCCAGACGGGGGACGCGGGCCAGCAGCCGGTCCATGGGGCTGCCGGGGATCAGCTCGGACCCGCCGTCGTACGCGCCGATCAGCGGGCGGCCGAGAGCGGCGGCGTACAGGGCCGTGGAGCCGTGGTCGGTGACCACCGCGTCGGCCGCGACCAGCAGGGCGGCCCACTCCTCGTACGGTCCGGCCAGGACCAGGCCGGCCGTCAGCGCGGGGGCGAGGTGCCGGGTGAGGTCGAACGTGCCGATCCTGCTGTGCTCGTTGGGGTGGAGGACGAGAGCGAGCTGGTACGCGTCGTGGGGGAGGCGGGCGACGAGTTCGCCCGGCAGCTCCGGGCGGCGGGCGAGCAGGGACTCGGGCCCCCAGGTGGAGGTGAGCACGACGAGGCGGCGCCCGCCCGTGCCCAGGGCGGACCGGTAGTCCTCCCGGTGGGCGAGCGAGCCGAGCAGCCGGTCCAGGGTGGGGTCGCCCACCACGGTCGCCCGCGCGGCGGCGGCGGGGCAGTGCGTGCCGAGCCGGGTGAGCTGGTCGTCGTGGGCCAGCGCGTGGAGGGTGGCCCAGGGTTCGCCGTCGGCGAGCAGATAGTGGGGGTCGAGACCGGAGGGCAGGTGCGGGGAACCGTCGCCGCCGACGGTCTTGTTGTAGCCCGCGCCGTGGGGGAGGACGACGCGGGGGCCGGACAGGACGCGCAGCGCGCCCTTGGTGCTGGCGGTCAGGATCAGATCGTGCCGGGTGCCCCGGGCCTCGTCCCAGCCGACGGTGCGGGCGCCGGAGCGTTCCAGGGCGGCGAGGGCGTCCACGTCGAACGCGGAGCCCGGGACGAGGGTGAACCGGACGGCGATGCGCTCGTCACCGTCGAAGACGGGCAGGACGTCGAGGAGCCGGTGCAGGGCGCCGGCCGACCGCACGGCGACCAGCACGGCCTGCTGCCTGCCTGCCGACGGCACGGCGCTGCCCGCTGCCCGCTGCCCGCTGCCCGCTGCCCGCTGCCCGCTGCCCGCTGCCCGCTGCCCGCTGCCCGCTGCCCGCTGCCCGCTGCCCGCTGCCCGCTGCCCAAGTGAATCGTGCATCATACCTGAAAAGCCACAGAACGGATCCCTCGATGGGTGCGGGGGCGGAGGCGTCACGGGCCTCCTGCGGCACGGTGCCGATCCTACCGGCGGCAGGACGCCGGCCCTCCGGTACGGCCTTCGGCGGCTCGTCCCCCGGGCCCCAGGACGGCAACCACGGACCGTACAAGGGTGTTTGACAGCCTGTGTGAACTGCCCTTTTTCGCCAATCTTCAGGAATCTCTACAACCTTCCGGCACAGGTGTCTGTCTGGGTAGCAACAGAGATGTGTGTAGGGGTCCATAAAGAGGAGTCCAGAACGTGACCGTGCGTTCCTTTGCCCGGCGGATGCGACCGCGAGTCGAGCGGAAGGCCACCGAGAAGGTGTGGCAGCTGCGCACCCTGCGGCGCCGCCGCAGGGCAGCGGACACGGACCCGGGGCTCCGCCCGGTGACCGTACGTGGCCAGCAGCTTTACGGCCGGGTCGTGACCCGGTTCAGCGCCGCCGAGGCCGCCGCCTCCAACCTCGCCCTGGTCGTCGCCGCGCTCGAACAGGAAGGCATCCCCTACTTCCTGGTGCCGACCTCGCGCACCCGCCACACGGTCGGCCTGAACGCCGCCGACCGCGGGCGTCTTCTGGCCACCCTGGAGGCGCAGAACGAGGGCAAGGCCGTCTTCATCGGCCGGCCGGTGGCGGGCGGGAAGCTCAAGCACCCCGCGCTGTTCATGGACGGCGTCCTGCCGGCCCCCCTGCGCACCGCCCCCGTCCTGCGGATCGGTGAGAACCACCTCGGGCCCGCCGGCCAGCTGCTCGCCGGTCTCGAACTCGCCTGCGACATCGAGTTCTGGGAGGACGGGGCCGGGATCCTCGCCACCGACGACGGGCCCCGGCGACTGGCCAAGGTGCAGCCGCAGGCGTCCGAGGACGTCTTCGCCGAGTCCCTGATCGCGCCGCGGAACAACGGCGTCACCGATGTCCTGCCGGCGTCCGAGCAGCGGCCCGCCACGGTGCGGATCGGCGACCGCGAGCTGCCGGGCTTCGTCCCGCTCACCCTGCCCACCGTGGACGACGTGACCTTCCCCGTCGACATCGTCTACACCTGGGTGGACGGCGAGGAGCCGGAGATGCGGGCCAAGCGGGCCCGGTACCAGGAGAACGGCATCGCCGACATCCTGGACAAGGAGACCAACGCCTCCCGCTACACCAGCCGGGACGAGCTGAAGTACTCGATCCGCTCGCTCGCCATGTACGCCGACTTCGTCCGGCACATCTACATCGTCACCGACGGCCAGAAGCCGCACTGGCTCGACGACCAGGCCCCGGGGATCACGGTCGTCGATCATCGCGACATCTTCCCGGACGATGTCCTGCCGGTGTTCAACTCGCACGCGATCGAGACCCGGCTGCACCACATACCGGGCCTGTCGGACCACTACCTCTACTTCAACGACGACGTGTTCGTCGGCCGCCGGGTCACCGCCGAGCACTTCTTCCACGGCAGCGGCCTGATGAAGGTCCCCGTCTCCCCGCTCAAGATCGGCATCGGCAAGCCGCACGGCGAGGAGACGGCCACCAACTCCGCCAGCAAGAACGTGCGCGCGCTGCTGCTGGAGAAGTTCGGCCGGATGACGACGAACAACTTCATGCACACCCCGCTGCCGCAGCAGCGGCAGACGCTGCGGGCGCTCGAAGAGCTGTTCCCGGAGGACATCCGCCGCACCACGGCGTCCCGCTTCCGCTCGCCGCAGGACATCGCGATGACGGCGCCGCTGCTCTACCAGTACGCGCTGATGACCGGCCGCGGCGTCCCGGGGAAGTACAACTTCCGGTACGTGAACATCAGCCGCCCCGACGCCGAGAGGCGCCTGAACGATCTGCGCCGCAACCGCCGCTTCGACGTCTTCTGCCTCAACGACGTCGATGTGCCGCCGGAGGAGCAGGAGCAGGTGGACATCCGGATGCGGGAGTTCCTGGAGGACTACTTCCCGTTCCCGAGCCCCTTCGAGAAGCAGAACTGACGAGGGCCGGCCATGGACATCCGTCACCGCGTCGCGGCGTCCGGGGGCCTGCGGGCCGCCCGCGGCCTGCTGATACGCCTCGGGCTCTGGCTGGCGGCCCGGCTCTGGGCGCTGCGTGCGGCCCGGGCCCGGCGGCGCCTGCGCTCCGCCGTCCCCGGAGTGCGGGGCATCACCTTCGGGCCGGTGCGCCTGTACGGCCGTACCGTCGCCGGCTACACCGCCGAGGACGCCGTCGAGGCCGATCTCGAACGGGTGTGCTCGCTGCTGGAGGAGCTGGGCACCCCGTACTTCCTGGTCCCCGTCGACCACGGGCACGGCGCCCCGCGGCAGGTCATCGGCGTCGAGGAGCGCTACCGCGAAGCGGTCCTGACCGGGGCGGGCCGGCGCTTCGCCGACGCCGTCGGATATGTCGGCGCCGTCGGCCAGGACGGCGCCGTGACCAGGGCGGTGCTGTGGGCCGACGGGAGGCTGCCGCGGGCGCTGCGGCGGGCCGCGGTGCTCCGTACCGGAGTGGTGCGCCTGGGCCCGGGCGGGCAGGTGCTCACCGGCCTGGAGGCGGGTTGCGACATCGAGTTCTGGCGGTACGGCCTGGCCTTCGGCGACGCGCCGGGCGCCGATCCCTCCTGGCTCACCGTGCCCGGCAGCCGGCTGCCGGACGTCTTCGGCCCGGCGCTCGTCGCCCCCCGCCGCAACCCCGTCTCGGAGGTGCT
Source organism: Streptomyces yaizuensis (assembly GCF_034961445.1). Classification (NCBI taxonomy): domain Bacteria; kingdom Bacillati; phylum Actinomycetota; class Actinomycetes; order Kitasatosporales; family Streptomycetaceae; genus Streptomyces; species Streptomyces yaizuensis. The sequence continues at coordinate 88,661 of NZ_BSBI01000008.1, read as the reverse complement.
TCCGGTGGCGGCGCAGCAGTCGACGGCGGTGGCGGGCCGCCGCCGCAGCGTGCCGACGTTCGTCCCGTTCGCCGAACCGGGCGTGGACGAGGTCCTCTTCCCCGTGGACGTCGTGTACACGTGGGTCGACGGCGACGACCCGGCGCTGGCCGCGAAGCGCCGGGCCCATCAGGCCGGCTCCGACAACACCATCGCCGCGCGCGAGACCGGCGCCTCCCGCTACACCAGCCATGACGAGCTGAAGTACGCGCTGCGCTCGCTGGAGATGTACGCCGGGTTCGTCCGGCATGTCTACCTTGTGACCGACTCCCAGGTCCCCGCCTGGCTGGACCCGCACGCGGAGGGCCTGACGGTGGTCGACCACCGGGACATCCTCCCGGCCGACGCGCTCCCCGTCTTCAACTCGCACGCGATCGAGAGCCGGCTGCACCACATACCGGGCCTGTCGGAGCACTACCTCTACTTCAACGACGACGTGTTCATCAACCGCCCGGTCCGGGCCGAACACTTCTTCCACGGCAACGGCATCGCGCGGATCCCCCTGTCCCCGCTGAAACTGGGCGTCGGCGCCGCCCACCCGCTGGAGCCGGCCCCGAACTCCGCCGGCAAGAACGCCCGCGAAGTGATCATGCGTTTCCACGGCAGGTACATCACCCACAAGTCGCTGCACACTCCGCATCCCCAGCTGCTGTCGGTGATGCGCGAGATGGAGGGCCTCGGCATCGAGGAACTGGAGCGGACCTCGTACTCCCGCTTCCGCTCCACCTCCGACATCGCCCCGGCCGCCACGCTCCACCACCACTGGGCGATCGCGACCGGCCGGGCCGTCGCGGAGGACTACCGCTTCCGCTATGTCCAACTGGGCGCCCCGGACATGCGCCGCCGCCTGGACCGCCTCGCGGCGGGCGAGGACATCGACTTCTTCTGCCTCAACGACGTGGACACCGCCCCGGCGGCCAGATCGGGCGCCCAGGCCGCCATCCGCACCTTCCTGGAACGGAAGTACCCCTTCCCCAGCCGCTTCGAGGGCGCGGCCCGCCCAGCCCCGCGCCCGTTCGCACCGCTGACGGCGGGCGTCCCGCCGCAGCCGACGCGCAGGGAGGCCCAGCACTGGGACTGAGGCGGCCGGCACGGGGCCGCTTCGTCACGAGGCTCCTCCCGCGCGGCTCTTCCCGGCCGTGCGACGCGCGTGCTCGGCGTCGAGATCGTCCAGCTCGTCGTGCAGCGCCGCGCGCTCGCGTTCCGTGACCGGCCCGTGTTCCTCCTCCAGCCAGTCGACGAGTTCGCTGAACCGGTCGCGGTCGCGGTCGCGCTTGAAGCGCAGGGCTTCGGCCGCATACGCCGAGAGGCCCCGTTCGCCGGCCTCTCCACGGGTCTCCTCGGGTCTCCTCGGGGATCGTCGCCGTCACCTTTTACCGGGTTCGGCGGTCCTGTGGTTGTCGCACGCCGCCATCCTCCGCGATACCGAGGCCGGTGAGCAGCTCGCGGACGCGCTGTTCGATGTCGTCGCGGATCGGCCGTACGGCGTCGGTGCCCTGCCCGGCCGGGTCGTCCAGTGTCCAGTCCAGATACGTCGTGCCCGGGAAGACGGGGCAGGTGTCGCCGCAGCCCATGGTGATGACGACATCGGATGCCCGGACGGCGTCCACGGTGAGGATCTTCGGGGTCTCGGCGGAGATGTCGATGCCGGCCTCGGCCATGGCGGCGACGACGGCCGGGTTGACCGTGTCGGCGGGGGCCGATCCGGCGGAGCGGACCTCGACGCGGTCGCCGGCGAGGCGGGTGAGGAAGGCGGCGGCCATCTGGGAGCGGCCGGCGTTGTGGACGCAGACGAAGAGGACGGACGGCTTCGGTGTGTCAGACATGGGCGGGACCTTCGGTGGCGATGGCGATGGCGGTGGCAGGGGCAGGGGCAGGGGCAGGGGCGGTGGCCGTGTCGGGCCGACGATCCAGTTCAGCACCAGCGACATCATCACGAGCAGGCCGAACACGATCGACAGAGGCATCCGCCTGACCTGGGCCCGGCCGCCCACGGGGCCGGTCTCTCCGGGCCGGTGGGTCCACCGGCGGAATGGCCGAGGCGTCCCACCGCGCACGGTGGGACCCCTCGGCCCGGTGCCGGAGCGCCCCGGTGCGGGCTCCCGGCCGTTCCGTCAGGCGCGGAGGAGGTTCCAGCCGCCCAGCCCGTTGCAGAAGTGCGCGGCCCAGTTTCCGGGCCGGAACCCGGGCGGGACCGGCGAACCGGGGCAGATGGCCAGGCCGGGGCGGGCGATCATCTGGAACCAGGTGCCGACGCCGGCGCATCCGTTGGTGTTGAAGCCGATGATGACGTACCCCGGCGGGATCGGCGATCCCCCGCAGGTCCACAGGCCGTCCTGGGCGGGCACCTGGAGCCAGGCGCCCGCGCCGCTGCACCCCTGGGGGTTGTAGTTGATGAGGACCCACCCCGCCGGGATGGGAGACCCGGAACAGGACCATACGAAGGTGGCCCCGGCGGGCCCGGCGGGCGCGGCGGCGGCCGGGGCCGCCCCGGCGAACGCGGCGGTGACGATCAATGCCGCGGTGCCGAACAGGGCGGCGACCCGCCGCCGGAGCCTGCCGGCCGGCTTGCGGGGCGCGAGCTGCGAAGAAGAAATCTGCATGGCACACCTGTCCAATCGCGTTCGGTCGGAACATTTCGATGGGCAGAACAGTCGTGCGATGGAGCAGCCGCACTGTACAGAAATACCGTTCGTGTCCATGACATTCCGCCGTCGGATGAGGTGAATTTGACTGAAAAGTGCCGATATTTCATGCCAGCAGTCTGGTTTGAACGCCTTTGGCGACCTCGCGAAGACCCCGCCCGCCCCGGGGGCGCGGCAGACCGGCGGGGGATGTGCGGGGGTGCGGAAGGGGTGGCTCCGTGGCGCACGTCATACCGCTGCGGCCGTTCCTTCGATCCTCACGGCATCCCGGAGGGGCGGAAGGAACACGAGGGGCCGGGAGCGGGAAACGTCGAAGGCCCCCACCTTGCGGTGAGGGCCTTCGACGTTAGTGCCCGGTGAGGCACTGGCGGAGGATACGAGATTCGAACTCGTGAGGGGTTGCCCCCAACACGCTTTCCAAGCGTGCGCCCTAGGCCACTAGGCGAATCCTCCGCGGCAAACAATACAAGACGTTGGGGAGTGCTCGCGAACTCGTTCCCACCCCGGGGATCGGGTACCCTGTGTGCAGCCCCTCACGTGGCGCTATCTGACTGAACTCCCCCAGGGCCGGAAGGCAGCAAGGGTAGGTCGGCTCTGGCGGGTGCGTGGGGGGCGCTTGCGTTGGTGGGGCCCGGGGAGTGGGACGGGGACGGTTGTCGGTGGGGGCCGATAACCTCGTAGATGTGTCGTCCCTTGCGCTGTACCGCCGATATCGCCCCGAGTCCTTCGCCGAGGTCATCGGGCAGGAGCATGTCACCGACCCGTTGCAGCAGGCCCTGCGGAACAACCGGGTCAACCACGCGTACCTGTTCAGCGGGCCGCGCGGATGCGGGAAGACGACCAGTGCGCGGATCCTCGCCCGCTGTCTGAACTGTGAGCAGGGGCCGACGCCGACGCCCTGCGGGGAGTGCCAGTCCTGCCAGGACCTCGCGCGCAACGGACCGGGTTCGATCGATGTGATCGAGATCGACGCGGCCTCTCACGGTGGTGTGGACGACGCCCGTGAGCTGCGCGAGAAGGCGTTCTTCGGCCCCGCGAGCAGCCGGTACAAGATCTACATCATCGACGAGGCCCACATGGTCACCCCGCAGGGCTTCAACGCCCTGCTGAAGGTGGTCGAGGAGCCTCCGGAGCATCTGAAGTTCATCTTCGCGACCACCGAGCCGGAGAAGGTGATCGGCACCATCCGGTCGCGCACCCACCACTACCCCTTCCGGCTGGTGCCGCCCAGCACCCTGCGGGAGTACCTGGGTCAGGTCTGCGGCCAGGAGGACATCCCGGTGGCCGACGGGGTGCTGCCGCTGGTCGTGCGGGCCGGGGCGGGGTCCGTGCGGGACTCCATGTCGGTCATGGACCAGCTGCTCGCCGGGGCGACCGCGGAGGGTGTGACGTATGCCATGGCCACCTCCCTGCTCGGGTACACCGACGGTTCGCTGCTGGACTCCGTCGTGGACGCGTTCGCCACCGGGGACGGGGCGGCCGCGTTCGAGGTCGTGGACCGGGTCATCGAGGGGGGCAACGACCCCCGTCGCTTCGTGACGGACCTGCTGGAGCGGCTGCGGGACCTGGTGATCCTCGCCGCCGTGCCCGACGCCGCGGACAAGGGCCTCATCGACGCCCCCGTCGACGTGCTGGAGCGGATGCAGGCACAGGCGTCCGCTTTCGGCGCGGCCGAGCTGAGCCGGGCCGCCGACCTGGTGAACGCGGGGCTCACCGAGATGCGCGGCGCGACCTCGCCCCGGCTCCAGCTGGAGCTGATCTGCGCCCGGGTGCTGCTGCCCGCGGCCTTCAGCGACGAGCGCTCCCTCCAGGCCCGGCTCGACCGGCTGGAGCGGGGCGCGGCGGCCGCCGGACCGGCCGTCAGCTTCCCCGCCGGTGCTCCCACCATGGGATATGTCCCCGGTGCCGGGGCGGCTCCCCATATGCCGGGCCCGGACGGTCCGATTCCGCCGCCGGTGGCCCCGCCCGTGTCCGCCGCACCCCCCGCAGCGCCGGCTCCCGTGGCCCCGGCTCCCGCGCCGCAGCCCGAGGCCGCTCCGGCACCTCCCGCGCCCCCCGCCCAGGGCGCCCGGCCCGGCGCCTGGCCCGCCGCCACCGCGCCCCCGGCCGGCCCCGCCGAGACCGCAGCCCCCGCAGCCCCCGCCGAGCGGCGGCCCGGTGGCTGGCCCACCGCCACCGCCCCCGGACAGGGCCCCCGCCCTGCCCCCCAGCAGGCCCCGGCTCCCGCCGCGCCCGAGCAGCACCAGCCGCAGGCCGCCCCCGCCGCCCAGGCCCCGTCCGCCGCCGCGGCCCAGGGCGCCGCCCAGGTGCGGTCGATGTGGCCGGACGTCCTGGAGGCCGTCAAGAACCGCCGCCGCTTCACCTGGATCCTCCTCAGCCAGAACTCGCAGGTCGCCGGCTTCGACGGCACCACGCTCCAGCTCGGCTTCCTCAACGCCGGAGCCCGTGACACCTTCACCGGCAGCGGCAGCGAGGAGGTGCTGCGGCAGGCCCTCGCCGAGCAGTTCCACGTGCAGTGGAAGATCGAGGCGATCATCGACCCCTCCGGCGGCTCCGGAGCGCCCGCCCCCGCGGCCCCCGGCGGCTTCGGCGGCGGCCGCCCGTACCAGCCCGCGTCCCCGCCGCCGCCCGCGCAGCCCGCCGCGCCCCGGCCCCCGGCGCCGTCCGCCCCGCAGCCGTCCGCGCCCCCGCCCGCCGCCGCCCCGGCGCACGCGTACAGCCCGCCCCCGGTCCCGCCGGAGGACGACATGCCCGAGGACGACGACCCGGACCTCGTGGACTCCGCGCTCTCCGGTCACGACCTCATCGTGCGCGAGCTGGGCGCCACGGTTGTGGAGGAATATACGAACGAGTAGTGACCACTGCTTAGGACGGGAGTACAGGCCGGTGCACCGCGCCGGTTAGGCTGACGCCGTGAAGGTCCTCGTCATCGGCGGCGGCGCCCGCGAACATGCCCTGTGCCGCTCTCTCTCCCTCGACCCCGACGTCACCGCTGTGCACTGCGCGCCCGGAAACGCCGGCATCGGCGAGGTCGCCGAGCTGCACCCGGTCGACCAGCTCGACGGCGACGCCGTCGCCCGCCTCGCGGCGGAACTCCAGGCAGGCCTGGTCGTCGTCGGCCCCGAGGCCCCGCTCGTCGCCGGAGTCGCCGACGCCGTGCGCGCCGCCGGGATCCCCTGCTTCGGCCCGTCCCGCGAGGCCGCCCGGCTGGAGGGCTCCAAGGCGTTCGCCAAGGAGGTCATGGCCGCCGCCGGGGTGCCCACCGCCCGCAGCTATGTCTGCGTCGACGAGAAGGAGATCGACGAGGCCCTGGACGCCTTCGGCGCCCCGTACGTCGTCAAGGACGACGGCCTCGCCGCCGGCAAGGGCGTCGTCGTCACCCACGACCTCGCCGTCGCCCGTGAGCACGCGCTCGCCTGCGACCGCGTCGTCATCGAGGAGTACCTGGACGGCCCCGAGGTCTCCCTCTTCGCGATCACCGACGGCGTGACCGTCGTCCCGCTCACCCCCGCCCAGGACTTCAAGCGCGCCCTCGACGGCGACGAAGGCCCCAACACCGGCGGCATGGGCGCCTACTCCCCGCTGCCCTGGGCCGACCCCGAGCTGGTCGACGACGTCCTCGCGACCGTCCTCCAGCCGACCGTCGACGAGCTGCGCCGCCGGGGCACCCCGTTCACCGGGCTGCTGTACGCCGGGCTCGCCCTCACCTCGCGCGGGGTACGGGTGATCGAGTTCAACGCCCGGTTCGGCGACCCCGAGACCCAGGTGGTCCTGGCCCGGCTGCTCACCCCGCTCGCCGGCCTGCTGCTCCACGCCGCCGACGGCACCCTCGCCGACGAGCCCGCGCTGCGCTGGCGCGACGACGCGGCCGTCACCGTCGTGGTCGCCTCCCACAACTACCCCGGAACCCCTCGTACCGGTGACCCGATCGACGGCCTGGACGAGGTCGCCGAGCACGACGCCCCGCACGCCTACGTCCTGCACGCCGGGACCCGGCGGGACGGCGGCTCCGTGGTGAGCGCCGGTGGCCGGGTGCTCTCCGTCACCGCGACCGGGGCGGATCTCAGCCAGGCCCGCGAGCGGGCGTACGAAGCGATCGGCCGCATCCGCCTGGACGGCGCCCAGCACCGTACCGACATCGCCCGCCAGGCCGCCGAGGGCTGATCCTCCGCACTGCCGGACCCGCAGCCGGAAGCCGAGGTCGCAACAAGCGGCCGGAAGACGACGGTGAGCAGGGGCGTACCCGACACGGGTGCGCCCCTGGCGCCGTCCTGCCCACGGCACCCACGGCCTCCCCCGGGACCTGCGGAAACCCCCTGCGTTACGGGGGAGTGGGCACGCATGTCCCGGGCCCCGGGAGGGCTCCGGGACCCCCGCGCCGCCCGGCGCCCCCCGGGACACGAGTGGCGCACACCGACCCGTGAGACACCCCTCGCCCCGCCGCTACGGCGCCCCCGTGGGACTCCAGCGGCGCTCCAGCGCGTTCCCTGCCCACAGCTGAACCGCCGCCGCTTCCCATCCGTCATCACCATTACCCAACGCCATTCCATCGGGTGACGAGTGAGCCATCCGGATGACGGCCGCCGCCACCCCAACTAGGGTGCGGCGCAAGCGTTCCGGCACTTGGCCCACCGGCATTGCGATGTCGGTGGCGGGTGCCACAGTGGGGGAGTGACCAACACCGTCGCAGGGCAGAGGGGGTGAGGACCGGCCGTGTCCATGACCGGGATCGGTGAATCCATCGGTGCGCAGGCGGCGCGCTCACGGGCGCTGGCCGTGCTGCGCGTGCGCGGCAGAGCGCTCGCCGTCGCCCTGCTCCCGGCGGCGTTCGCCGTCGTGCTGGTCGCGGGGGAGGCCACCGGCCATACCCGCGGCGGCCTCTGGGACGCCGCGCGGTGGGCCGTCGGGGCGGTGGCCGTGGTGGTGCTGCTGCTCGCGTTCGCCGTCGCCGCCGTGATCGTCCGGGCCAGTCCCGCGCTCAGCCCCACCGTCGAGCTGCCCGAGCGCTCCGCCCCCGACCTCTACCGGCTGGTCAGGGATCTGGCCGAGCGGCTCGACGTGCCCGCGCCCTCGGCGCTGGCGCTCACCCCCGACTGCGACAGCTGGCTGGAGGACCGCACCCATCCGGCGCACGCGATATCCCCGGCGATACGGGGCAGGCGCCGCAGACGGACCGCCGAGGCCCCGGTCCTCGTGATCGGCTCGCCCTTCCTGTGGTGGATGCGGGTGGCGGAGCTGCGGGCCCTGCTCGCGCCCGTCGTCGCCGGTACGGCCCCCTCCGCGCACCCCGACATAGCCGCGGCCCGCCGCTTCGTCCGCGGCCTGGACGCGGCGGTCGCCGTCGCGGCCGCCCCGGGCCCGCCCGGTCCCGTGCGGCATCTGCGCGGCCCGTTCCTGCGTCTGGTGGGACGGATCGCCCGGCTGCTGCTGCACAGCTGCCAGAGTTACGCGGGGGAGATGGAACGCGGGGTCGCCGCCGCCGCCTCCGAGCGCGCCCAGACGGTCGACTACGGTCTGCGGATCGTCGCCCAGGAGCAGGTCGGCCTCGCCTACGCGGGGTGGGACCGGCTGCTGACCCGGGTGGCGCTCCCCGCCTGGCGCATGGGCCGCTGGCCCTCCCGGCTCGACGCGGGCGTGGTCTCCGCCCTCACCGAGCTGTCCCGCCGGGACCGGCTCGCCGAGGGCTTCGCCTCCCGGCTCGGGGAGCGGCCCGCCTGCGATCTCCTGGAGGAGCCGGGGCTGATCGACGAGGCCGCGTCCCTGCTCGCGGCGCGACTGTTCCACGGAGGGCCCGCCGAGACCGGAGTGAGCTGGTCACCGGTGGACTGGCAGCAGTATCCGGAAGAGGTCGTCGACCGGAAGTGGCGCACGGAGGCCGCCCGGCTCAACCGGGTCCTCGACGACCTCGGCGCCACCCCGTCCGACACCCCCGGCGGCCCCACCCTCACCCGGGTGATGTCCCGGCTCTCCGAGTGCGGCGAGGACGCGGGGGAGGGCCTGGCCGCCGCGATCAGCGCGGCGGTCGCCCGCGAGGAGGCGGCCCGCCAGCGCGTCGAGGCGGGCGCCGGCACGCCCGTCGCCAAGAGCCAGGGCGATGTCCTCCACGGCTGGGGAGCCGACCCGCTGCCCCTCTTCCCGCTCCAGCCGCCCCGCAGCGGACGGGAACTGCTCGCCGACCACGTCGCCGCGATGGTCTGCTGCGCCGCCGTCGACACCGCCGGGGCCGCCCCGGGGCTCGACTGGCTCGACGGCCCGGCGCTGATGATCCGCGGTGGGCGCTGCGCCGATCTCATGTCCCCGGTCCTGAGCCTGACGGAGGACGGCGACGCCAGACCCCTGCGCGCCTGGCTGGCGGGCATGGGCGTCCGCCCGGAGAAGCCCGTACGCCTGGTCTAGGACTGGCCCAGGACTGGCCCAGGCCTGGATCAGGACCGGCCCAGGGTCCGTCACACAGGCCTCCGCCGGGCCCACGGCCTCGGCCCGGCGCCCCGGTGCGGCCCGACCCGGCGCGGGCCCGCACGCCCCGTGCCGGCCCCCGCGCCCCCGCACGCCCCCCTCGTCAACACCCGCCCGCCCCGCACCACCCCGTGCGCCCGTCCGACGACCCCCGTGAATCGGTCACCTCCGCACCAATTCGCGACGAAGGGTGACCGCTCGCATGCGTTATGTGATGTGCTGGAGCCCGGCGCCGGTCGTCCGGCGCGGGGGGACACGGTTCCGGGGGCACCGGGCGGGGGAGGGCACATGGGGGCGGAGCACACCAGGCGCTGGGAATCGGGCGCCCTCGCCCACGCCGTGTCGGACCCCTTCGGACAGGGCCCCCTGCCCTGGCTGCGCGGGAACGAGCACTACTTCTCCGACACCGGCAGACTCGTCCCCTGGTACGCCGAGCCCGGGCGGCAGGGGCGGACCCTCCGCAGCGCCGACGACGTCCACCGCCAGATCAAGGGCTTCGCCGCCACCAGCGCCGTCGCCCCCGGAGAGTCGATCGACTTCCACATCACGGTGGACCCGCCCCAGCAGTTCTCGATCGACATCTATCGCATCGGGCACTACGCCGGGCACGGCGCCTCGAAGATCACCACCAGCCCCCGGCTCGCCGGCATCGTCCAGCCGCCCCCGCTCACCGCCAACCGCACGGTCTCCTGCCACCACTGGTGGCTCTCCTGGCGGCTCCAGATCCCCGCGCACTGGTCGGTCGGCGCCCATGTCGCCGTGCTCACCACGGCCGACGGCCACCGCTCCCACATCCCCTTCACCGTGCGCGACGACCACCCCGCCGACCTGCTGCTCCTCCTCCCGGACGTCACCTGGCAGGCGTACAACCTCTATCCGGAGGACGGCCGCACCGGCGCCAGCTTCTACCACGCCTGGGACGACGAGGGCCACCTCCTCGGCGAGCGGGACGCCGCCGTCACCGTCTCCTTCGACCGCCCCTACGCGGGCGCCGGCCTCCCCCTCCACGTCGGCCACGCCTACGACTTCATCCGCTGGGCCGACCGGTACGGCTACGACCTCGCCTACGCCGAGGCCCGCGATCTGCACGCGGGCCGCGTGGACCCCTCCCGCTACCGGGGCCTGGTCTTCCCCGGCCATGACGAGTACTGGTCGGTGCCCATGCGCCGCGCCGCCGAAGCCGCCCGCGACCAGGGCACATCCCTGGTCTTTCTGTCCGCCAACACCATGTACTGGCAGGTCGGGCTGAGCCCGTCACCGTCCGGGATGCCCGACCGGCTGCTGACCTGCCGCAAGCGCCGGGGCCCGGGGAAGTCCGCGCTCTGGCGGGAGGCGGACCGCGCCGAACAGCATCTGCTCGGCATCCAGTACGCGGGCCGGGTGCCCGAGCGGCACCCCCTGGTCGTACGGAACGCCGATCACTGGCTCTGGGAGTCCACCGGCGCCGCCGAGGGCGACGAACTCCCCGGCCTGGTCGCGGGCGAGGCCGACCGCTACTTCCCCCGCACCTCGCTCCCCGCGCATCTGCGCCGCGTGCTGCTCGCCCACTCCCCCTACCGGGACGCGCGCGGCATCGCCCGCCACCAGGAGACCTCCCTGTACCGCGCCCCCTCCGGCGCGCTCGTCTTCGCGTCCGGGACCTTCGCCTGGTCCCCGGCGCTCGACCGGCCCGGCCATGTCGACCCCCGGATCCAGCGCGCCACGGCCAACCTCCTCGACCGGATCTGCAAACGGGACTAGACCCTCGCGAAGCCCTGCGCCGACCCTCCGCGGAACCGCTGCCCCCGCATACGGGAGAATCAGCACCAGTCGTTTGTATCCACGGGGAGGAACCGTGTCCGGATTTGTAGAAAAGCCCGAACCGTTGCAGGTTCCCGGGCTCACCCATCTGCACACCGGCAAGGTGCGCGATCTCTACCGGAACGAGGCGGGCGACCTGGTCATGGTCGCCAGTGACCGCATCTCCGCGTACGACTGGGTGCTGCCCACCGAGATCCCCGACAAGGGACGGGTGCTCACCCGCCTCTCCCTCTGGTGGTTCGACCAGCTCGCGGATCTCGTCCCCCACCACGTCCTCTCCACCGACCTCCCGGCCGGCGCCCCCGCCGACTGGGAGGGCCGCACCCTGGTCTGCCGCTCGCTGCGGATGGTCCCCGTCGAGTGCGTCGCCCGCGGCTATCTGGCCGGCTCCGGTCTGGCCGAGTACGAGGCGACTCGCACGGTCTGCGGTCTCGCGCTCCCCGAGGGGCTCACCGACGGCTCCGAACTCCCCGCGCCGATCTTCACCCCGGCCACCAAGGCCGCCGTGGGCGACCACGACGAGAACGTGACCTACGAGGAGGTGGCCCGCGAGGTCGGCGCGGAGACGGCGGCCCTGCTGCGGCAGACCACCCTCGCCGTCTACGGCCGGGCCCGGGACATCGCCCGCGAGCGGGGCATCGTCCTCGCCGACACGAAGTTCGAGTTCGGTCTCGACGCCGACGGCCGGCTCGTCATCGCGGACGAGGTGCTGACCCCGGACTCCTCGCGGTTCTGGCCCGCCGCGTCCTGGTCGCCGGGGCGGGCGCAGCCCTCGTACGACAAGCAGTACGTCCGGGACTGGCTGACCTCCCCGGCCTCCGGCTGGGACCGCCGCTCCGAGCAGCCGCCGCCCGCGCTCCCGGCGGAGGTCGTCGCGGCGACCCGGTCGCGGTATCTGGAGGCGTACGAGATGCTCACCGGCCTGCCCTGGTCCTGAGCGGTGCGGCCGCCGGGGCCCGAGGGAACGGGCCCCGGCGGCACCTCGATCCGGGGCATGCGAAAAGGCCCGGTTCCGAAGAACGGAACCGGGCCTTCACTCTGAGCGGACGACCAGGTTCGAACTGGCGACCTCAACCTTGGCAAGGTTGCGCTCTACCAACTGAGCTACGTCCGCATGCGCCGTGGCGCGCTGACAACTATACCCAACCGCGCTCGCGGGCGAGACGCACCGCCGTGTGCCGGTTCTCCGCGCCCAGCTTCGAGACCGCCGACGAGAGGTAGTTCCGTACGGTCCCCTGCGACAGCGAGGCCCGTTCCGCGATCTCCGCGATGGGCGCTCCGTCCGCCGCGAACGACAGCACCTCCGCCTCCCGGGCGGTCAGCGGCGAGTCCCCGGCCGAGATGGCGTCGGCCGCCAACCCCGGGTCCACATAGCGGTTTCCGGCGTGCACGGTACGGATGATCTCCGCGAGGCGCTGGGCGCTGAGGGTCTTCGGGACAAAGCCCCGCACCCCCGCCGCCAGCGCCCGCTTCAGATGCCCCGGCATGCCATGGCTGGTGACGATCATCGTCCGGCACCCGGGCAGTTCGGTCCGCAGCGCTGTGGCGACACTCACACCGTCGGCACCCGGCATCTGGAGATCGAGGACGGCGACATCGGGCCGGTGGGCGCGGGCCATGGCGAGGGCTTCCGTGCCCGACGCGGCCTCGGCGACGACTTCGAGATCGTCCTCCAGGGAGAGCAGCGCGGCGAGCGCGCCCCGGATCAGGTGCTCGTCGTCGGCGAGGAGCAGTCGTACGGGCGTCATCCGGTGCTCCCCAGGGGGGCCGGGTTCTGCGGGATCACCGAGGGCTTCCCACCGGGAGCCTCCACCGGGCCCGTGGCATCCGTCGCCGGTACAGGACTCACAGGACTCACGGTATCCACCGCGTCGGCCCGGTCCAGCGGAATCCGCGCCGTCAGCCGGAAGCGCCCGTCCCGCCCCGGACCCGCCACCAGTTCACCGCCGACGGCGGTCAGCCGCTCCCGCAGCCCGGCGAGCCCCGTGCCCGCCCGCTCCCCGCCGCCCCGCGCGCGGGACCTCGTCTCGGCGCCGTCGTTCTCCACGACCAGGACGGCCGCGCCGTCCACCTCGGCCACCGAGACCGTGCACCGCCGGGCGTCCCCGTGCCGCAGCACGTTCGTCGCCGCCTCCCGGACCACCCACCCCAGTGTCGACTGGACGTCCTGGGGCAGATCCAGCCCGTCGGCCACGAGCGTGCAGGTGATCCCCGCCGCCGTCAGGACGCTCCGCGCCCCTTCCAGCTCGACCCGCAGATCGGCCTCCCGGTAGCCGCGCACGACCTCGCGCACCTCGCGCTGCGTGTCCTGCGCGATCTCCTGGACCGCCAGCATCTGGTCGACGGCCTCCGGCCGGCCGCGCCGGGCCAGCTGCACCGCCAGTTCGCTCTTCAGCGCGACGACGGCGAGATTGCGGCCCACGACGTCGTGGAGATCGCGGCCGAACCGCAGCCGCTCCTCCGCGACCGCGAGCCGCGCCTGCACGTCACGGGCCTCCCGCAGCTCCCACATCACGGCGAGGATCCACATCGAGGCCCGCGCGGTGAACGCCATCCACGCGCTCACGAAGGTCACGAAGACGGCCGCGAAGAGCCGGTCCCCCGCCGTCATCGGGGCCAGCGACACCAGTCCCCAGACCACGGGCAGTACGGCGAGCTGCGTCAGCACGATGGTCCGGTTCGGCACCAGCAGGGCATGGACGCTGCTGAGCGGCAGCGCCGTCACCGCCAGCAGCGCCGTCATCGGCGCCACGGCACCGGCCCGCGCCGTGGCGACGACGACCAGGGTCTCCGCGGCGGCCACACCGGCCGTCCACCAGAACAGCCGCCCGGGCCGGGGCCCGTGCCCCAGATAGGCGTCCATCGCCCGGCGGGCCAGCCGGGCGCACAGCAGCCCTTCGGCGAGACCGAGCAGCAGCCCGGCCACGATCAGCACCCAGGGGGCCTGGGCCCACATCTCGGCCGAGAGGAAGAGGACGACCAGCGTCGCCACCCCGGTCCAGACGAGGAGGTAGATCGTCCCCCGGGTGTAGAGGTCGACCTTGGCCAGCCCGCTGCGCTTGTTCCAGCGTCCGCTCCAGCCCGTCACCCGCACCGCACCGCTCCACCACTCCTTCGCCCGGGGCCGCCGGCCGGCCCGTTCCTCAGCGCCGGGGCTCCCAGCGGAACCACCGCTGAACAGCAAACACCGAGACCGCCGCCCAGACCAGCGCGCCGATGGCGGCGACCGCGAGGTCCCGGCCGTCCGCCCCGCCCAGCCAGCCGGCCCGGATCAGGGTCATCACACCGGTCAGCGGCAGCAGTTCGCAGATCCGCGCCATTCCGTCCGGCATCAGCGAGACCGGCACCAGCAGCCCCGAGCCGCCGAGTGAGATGAGGAACATCGGCATGGTGGTGATCTGCGCGCTCTCCACGGTCCGAGTGACGGCGGAGGTGACGGCGGCCAGCGCGACGCAGACCAGCACCCCCAGCACGATCCCCGCGAGCAGCAGATCGGGGCGGGCGGGCGCGGCGAGGTCCATGGCCACGGTCCCGGCGACGACGAGCAGGACGCACTGCGCGAGCGCGATGCCGACGGCGGGGAGGGCGGTTCCGGCCAGGATCTCGGGGTCGGAGATCTCGCCGGTGCGCAGCCGCTTGAGGACCAGTTCCTCGCGGCGGGCGGTGTAGGCGGAGACCAGGTTCACATGGACGACCATGATCAGGACCATGCCGATGCCCGCGGTCAGCGACGCCTCGGCCAGGCTCATCCCGACCTTCTCCAGATCGAGCCGTTCCAGGGACGTCTGGATGGCGAACACCATCACCAGGGGCATCACCAGGGCCACGGTGAGCGCGGTCCGGTTGCGGATCAGCAGGGTCAGTTCGGCCCGGCCGAGGGCGGCCAGCCGGCCCAGTGCGGTGGTCCCGGCGGCCCTGTTCGCCGCCCCGTTCGCCGTCCCGTTCGCGGGCATCGTGGTCCTGTCCGTCCGTGTCGTCGTCGTCTTCGCCATGTCACACACCCGCCAGGTCCGTCTGGGCGATCTCCAGGAACGCCTCTTCGAGCGACGCCGACCGGGCGTCGAGCCCTTCCAGCCGTACGCTCGCCTGCGCCGCCCAGTGCAGCAGTTCGCCCAGCGACTCCTGGAGGTCGTGGGTACGGATCTCGATCCGCTGCCCGTCGGCCGCCGCCCGCAGCGAGAGCGGGAGGTGGCCCGCGGGCACCTCGGCGGGGAGGGCGAAACGGATCCGGGCGGGCCGGGAGGCGGTCACCTCGGCCGGGGTGCCGGTGGTCACGATCCGGCCCCGGTGAATGATCGCCAGCCGGTCGGCCAGCTGCTCCGCCTCCTCCAGGTAGTGCGTGGTCAGCAGCACGGTGGTGCCCGCGTCGCGCAGGGCCCGCACCAAGTCCCAGGTGTCGCGCCGCCCTTCCGCGTCCAGACCGGTGGTCGGCTCGTCCAGGAAGAGCACCTCGGGCCGGCCGAGCAGCGCGAGCGCCAGGTCCAGCCGCCGCCGCTCACCGCCGGAGAGCTGCTTGACGCGTACCTTCGCCCGGTGGCCGAGACCCACCAGGGCCAAGGCCTCGGGGACCGGACGGGCGTCGCTGGTGCAGCCGGACCACATCCGCGCGGTCTCGGTCACGGTCAGGTCGGAGGGGAAGCCGCCTTCCTGGAGCATCACCCCGATCCGGGGGCGGACGGCCCGCCGCTCGCGGTACGGGTCGTGGCCGAGCACCCGGATTGTGCCGCCGGCGGGGGCCGCGAGCCCTTCCAGCAGCTCGACGGTGGAGGTCTTGCCCGCGCCGTTCGTCCCGAGCAGCGCGAAGATCTCGCCGCGTGCCACGGAGAAGCTGATCCCGCTCACGGCCTCGAAGCCGCCCGCGTACCTCCGCCGCAGCTCGTCCACCGTGATCACGTACTGGTCTGTGGTCATGTACGGAAGCATTCCGCCGCCCCGGCGGCGCGGGCAGTGCGTCCTGTCATGGGTGCTCATGACAAATGTCATGGGATGTGCCGGGCGATTCCCGGAAACCCCGGCCCCGGGCACCCGAACCCTCGATCTCCGGGCATACGAAAAGGCCCGGTTCCGAAGAACGGAACCGGGCCTTCACTCTGAGCGGACGACCAGGTTCGAACTGGCGACCTCAACCTTGGCAAGGTTGCGCTCTACCAACTGAGCTACGTCCGCATTGCTCCCGCTCAGCTCTCACTGGGCGGTGCGACCACCACTCTACCTGATCCACATCAGTGGTCGGTAAGGCGATCAGAGCGGGTGACAGGAATTGCACACTGCGCCTTCCCCCTGGAAGGGGGATGTTCTGCTACTGAACTACACCCGCACGCTGCTGAGGTTGGTCCTTTCGGGCCTTGCCCCTCGGCGTGATCCATACTTTAGCCCACGGAGGGGGGTGCCGCGCAACTCAAGATCGAAACCAGGTTCGGACCGGACTGTGGACCGTTCCCGCGCGGCGTCCCCCCGGCGTCCCTCCGGCTCAACTCGCCTTGCGGAACGCCTCGTAGACCGCCTTGGGGATCCGTCCCCGGGCCGGCACGTCCATCTTGTTGGACTGCGCCCAGGCCCGGACCGCGGCGGGGGCCGGCTCCAGTGCGGTGTGCGTGTACGCGACCGCGCGCGGCCGCCGCCCGTGCCGCACCGCCCCGGCCTGCTTCCGGCCCGCCGCCAGGTACGGCGCCAGGGCCTTGCGCAGTTTCCTGGCATTGGCTGGATTGAGGTCGATCTCGTACGACTTCCCGTCCAGGCCGAACCTGACCGTTTCCGCTGCCTCTCCGCCGTCGATGTCGTCGAAGAGCGTGACCACTACTCTCTGCGCCACGGATATCGGTCCTTTCCCGCGGTTCCCCGCCGGTCCGACGGGGGCGGCAGGGACACCCCGGGGGTGTCCGTCGACTGCGTGCCCGCGCTGACATGCTGGGACACCGGCATTCCGGCTGTCGAGGGGTTTAAAGGTGCTGTCCTCTGCATTCCTTTGTACAGCGCCCACCGGTGCATTGTGAAGCCCACCCAATTGTTTGCGCGTGTCCGATCAATGTAGGCCGGAATTTTCTCCCGGATTTCCTCGCTCCGTTGCCCCGTCCGTGTTCCCGTGTGGAGTGTTCCTATATCCACCCATATCTACGCGAGTAGATTTCTGGGCCGGGTACGCTGAGGGAACCGCCTTCGCACCACATCACCGGGAGTGCCCGTGGCACGCGTCGTAGTCGACGTCATGCTCAAGCCCGAGATCCTCGACCCGCAGGGACAGGCGGTGCAGCGCGCACTGCCCCGCCTCGGATTCGACGGGATCGCGGACGTTCGTCAGGGAAAGCGTTTTGAGCTGGAGGTGGAGGGGCCGGTCGACGAAGCCGCCCTCGCCCGCATCCACGAGATGGCTGAAACGTTCCTCGCCAACACTGTCATCGAGGACTTCGTCGTGAAGGTGGAGTCGTGACCTCCACCACTGCCTCCGAGCCGGGCCCCTCGGGGAACACCCGGATCGGAGTGGTCACCTTCCCCGGGACGCTCGACGACCGGGACAGCCTGCGGGCCGTACGGCTCGCAGGGGCTGAACCGGTCCCCCTCTGGCACCGCGACAAGGACCTCAAGCAGGTCGACGCCGTGGTCCTCGCCGGAGGCTTCTCCTACGGCGACTATCTGCGCGCGGGGGCCATTTCCCGGTTCTCGCCGGTGATGGAGACCATCATCGACCAGGCCCGCGCGGGCCTGCCGGTGCTCGGGATCTGCAACGGTTTCCAGATCCTCACCGAGTCCCATCTGCTCCCGGGAGCCATGCTCCGCAACAACCACCTCCACTTCATCTGCCGCGACCAGCGGCTGCGGGTGGAGAATGCGGACACCGCCTGGACCGCCGATTACGAGGCCGGCCAGGAAATCTCCGTACCGCTCAAGAACATCGACGGCCGCTATGTCGCCGACGAGCGGGTCCTCGACGAGCTGGAGGCGGAGGGCCGGGTCGCCTTCCGCTATCTGGGCACCAACCCCAACGGCTCGCTGCGGGACATCGCCGGCATCACCAACGCCGAGGGCAATGTCGTCGGCCTGATGCCGCACCCCGAGCACGCCGTGGAGCCGCTGATCGGCACCGGCCGCACCGACGGTCTCGCCTTCTTCACCTCTGTCATCAAGAAGCTGGTCACGTCATGACCCTCGATACCGTCAAGCACGCCACCGACACCCCGGACGCCGCCCAGCCCTGGGCCGAACTCGGCCTGAAGCAGGACGAGTACACCCGGATCCGGGAGATCCTTCAGCGCCGTCCCACCGGTGCCGAGCTGGCCATGTACTCGGTCATGTGGTCCGAGCACTGCTCGTACAAGTCGAGCAAGGTCCATCTGCGGCAGTTCGGCGAGAAGGCCCCCGAGAACGACGCGCTCCTCGTCGGCATCGGGGAGAACGCCGGAGTCGTCGACGTCGGCCAGGGGTACGCGGTGACCTTCAAGGTCGAGTCGCACAACCACCCCTCGTACATCGAGCCCTACCAGGGCGCGGCCACCGGCGTCGGCGGCATCGTCCGCGACATCCTCGCCATGGGCGCCCGCCCCGTCGCCGTGGTCGACCCGCTGCGCTTCGGCGCGGCCGACCACCCCGACACCAAGCGGGTCCTGCCCGGCGTGGTCGCGGGCGTCGGCGGCTACGGCAACTGCCTCGGCCTGCCCAACGTCGGCGGCGAGGTCGTCTTCGACTCCTGCTACCAGGGCAACCCGCTGGTCAACGCCGGCTGCATCGGCGTCATGCGGCACGAGGACATCCACCTCGCCCAGGCGTCCGGCACCGGCAACAAGGTCATCCTCTACGGTGCCCGCACCGGCGGCGACGGCATCGGCGGCGTCTCCGTGCTCGCCTCCGAGACCTTCGAGTCCACCGGCCCGGCCAAGCGCCCCGCCGTCCAGGTCGGCGACCCCTTCCAGGAGAAGCTGCTCATCGAGTGCACCCTGGAGATCTTCGCGGAGAAGCTGGTCGCGGGCATCCAGGACCTCGGCGGCGCCGGGCTCTCCTGCGCCACCTCCGAGCTGGCCAGCGCCGGCTCCGGCGGCATGCGGATCGACCTGGACACCGTGCCGCTGCGCGACGCGACCCTCTCGCCCGAGGAAATCCTCATGAGCGAGTCGCAGGAGCGCATGTGCGCGATCGTCGAGCCCGCCAAGGTCGGCCGCTTCCTGGAGATCTGCGAGAAGTGGGACGTCATCGCCACCGTGATCGGTGAGGTGACCGAGGGCGAGCGGCTGGAGATCTTCTGGCACGGCGAGCAGATCGTGGACGTGCCGCCGCGCACCGTCGCCCACGAGGGCCCGGTGTACGAGCGCCCCTACGCCCGCCCCGCGTGGCAGGACGCCCTCCAGGCCGACGACGCGGGCCGGCTGGCCCGGCCGGGGACCGCCGAGGAGCTGCGCGCGCAGGTCCTGCGGGTCGTCGGCTCGCCCAACCAGGCGTCCAAGGCGTGGATCACGGACCAGTACGACCGCTTCGTGCAGGGCAACACCGTGCTGGCGCAGCCCGAGGACGCGGGCGTGATCCGCATCGACGCGGAGACCAACCTCGGTGTGGCGGTCGCGACCGACGGCAACGGCCGGTACGCCAAGCTGGACCCGTACACCGGCACCCAGCTCGCGCTGGCCGAGGCGTACCGCAATGTCGCCGCCACCGGCGCCCGCCCGCTGGCGATCTCCAACTGCCTCAACTTCGGCTCCCCGGAGGACCCGGGGGTCATGTGGCAGTTCGCGGAGGCCACCCGGGGGCTCGCCGACGGCTGCCTCCAGCTCGGCACCCCCGTGACCGGCGGCAATGTCTCCCTCTACAACCAGACCGGTGACACGGCGATCCACCCGACGCCCGTCGTCATGGTGCTCGGCGTCATCGACGACGTCACCCGCCGCACCCCGATCGGGTTCGGCGAGGAGGGCCAGCTGCTCTACCTCCTCGGCGACACCCGCGAGGAGTTCGGCGGCTCGGCCTGGTCGCAGGTGGTCCACGACCACCTCGGCGGGCTGCCCCCGGCCGTCGACCTGGACCGCGAGAAGCTGCTCGGCGAGATCCTGATCTCGGCCTCCCGCGACGGCATGATCGACGCCGCCCACGACCTCTCGGACGGCGGTCTGATCCAGGCCGTGGCCGAGTCGGCGCTGCGCGGCGGCAAGGGCGCCCGGCTGGTCGTCCCCGACGGGCTCTCCGCCTTCACCTTCCTCTTCTCCGAGTCGGCGGGGCGGGCGGTGGTCTCGGTGCCGCGCAGCGAGGAGCTGCGCTTCACCGACATGTGCGGCGCGCGCGGCCTGCCCGCGACCCGGATCGGCGTCGTGGACGGCGACACGGTGGAGGTGCAGGGCGAGTTCGGCATTCCGCTGAGCGAGCTGCGCACCGCGCACGAGGAGACGATTCCGGCGCTGCTCGCCTGAGCCTGCGGCAGGCGTCCGCTCCTGACGGGCCCCCGCTCCCCCCTTTCCGGGGAGGAGCGGGGGCCCGTCCCTGTTTTCCCGCCGTTCTCCCCTCACTGTTGCACGTAATTACGTAGTTACGTATATTCAAGGCCATGGAGCTGGAGGAGCGGGTCGCCGCGCTGGAGCGCCGGATCGCGGCACTGGAGGGCGAGCGCGAGCACGCCCCCCAGCCGCCGCCGGGCGGCGACTTCTGGGCGCTGGCGGGGTTCAAGGAACGGCTGGCGGCGGCGGGTCCGGCCGCGGCCGATGGCGGTGTGCTGTTCACGGGCACGGTGGGACTGCCGACCGGCGAGCGGTACGACTGGCAGTACGGCGAGCTGACGAGCGCCCTGCTGGACGTGGACTGGACGGAGACGGCGGACGCGTTCGCCGCGCTCGGCCACGCCGTACGGCTGCGGCTGCTGCGGGAGATCGTCGGCGGGCGGAACACGGCCGCCGCCCTGGCCGAGCTGGACGGGCTCGGGACCACCGGCCAGATCTACCACCATCTGCGGCAGCTCACCGCCGTCGGCTGGCTCCGGACCGTGGGCCGCGGCCGGTACGAGGTGCCGCCCGCGCGGGTGGTGCCCCTGCTGGTGATGGTCTCGGCGTCCCGCCCCGTCTGACCCGCCGTCCGCCTTTTCCGTCCACCTTTTCCGGCCGTCTTTTCCGTGCACCGCGTACACCGCCCCGAAGGGGACTTGAGGGGGAACACCGCCATGCCCGCATCGATCCGTACCCGCAAACTGCCGATGGTCCTCCTCCGGTTCTTCGGGAGGGCCTTCGTGGTCCTGATCGTCTGCGATCTCCTGCTCGGGATGGACCTGCCCCTCTGGCTGGTGCTGACGCCGGCGGTGCTGATGACCGTCTTCGGCGCCGTGGCCAGCCGCGCGGCCGGCAAGGAGCACGCCGCACGCGACCAGCCCTTCACCGTGGAGATCGAACCGCCGGTCCGGGGCCGCTGGTCGGCGACGAACAGCCCCGCCGACAAGGTGCCGAGCCACGGCACGCACGCCTACGGCCAGACGTACGCGATCGACATCACGGCCGAGCCGGAGCCGGAGCCGGAGCAGGAGCCGGGGTCCGCCCCGGGGACGTCCACGCGGCCCGCGTTCGCCCTGCTGTGGCCCCTCGTCCGCCGCAACAGCGCCTTTCCCGCCTTCGGCCAGGACCTGTACGCCGTCGCCGATGCCACCGTCGTCCACGCCTCCGACCGGCAGCGGGACCATCTCAGCCGCAACTCGCTGCTGATGGTGGCCTATCTGATGCTGCTGGAGGCGCCGCTGCGGGAGCTGCTGAGCCCCGGTCTGATCGTCGGGAACCGGGTCGTCCTCGACCTCGGCGACGGTACGTACGCCGTGTACGCGCACGTCCAGCGCGGTTCGCTCGCGGTCCGGGCGGGGGACAGGGTCCGGGCGGGCGAGCGGATCGCGCGCTGCGGCAACTCGGGCAATTCGACCGAGCCGCACGTCCACTTCCACCTCATGGACGGCACCGACCTGGACACGGCCCGGGGCATCCCGTTCCGCTGGCGCGGGGTCGGCCTCCCGGCGGGCGGGGAGTTCTTCACCGCCCGGTCGGCCGAGGAGCGCGCCACCGTGGACGCAGCGGCCGCCATGACCGCCGCGACCCCCGAAAAGCCGTCGAATCCGCCGGCCGTCGCCGATTAGGCTCGGGGGCATGCCCCCGGCCAAGCAGCGCACCCGTTCCTACGACGCCGTGAAGACCCGTACGGCGGTCCTCGCGCAGGCCGCCGCGCTGCGGTCGGCGGTCGGCACCCTCACCCCGGAGCAGCTGGACGGCCCGACCCGGCTGGACGGCTGGCGGGTCCGTGAGCTGGTCGCCCATCTCTCCATGGTGCTGGGGACGCTGACGCACGCCCTGACCCTGCCCGCGCCCCCGAAGGCCGGGCTGACCCTCCTGGAGTGGCCGGCGCGGGTGAGGTCCGTGGCGGGCGCGATCGACGACGACGTACGGGCGGGGGCGGAGGCCGCCGGCGACGGCGTGGCCGACGCGTTCGGCCTTGCGGTCGACGCGATCGGCCCGGCGCTCGCGGACCCGTTCGACGGCGATCGTCCGGTCATGACCCGGCTGGCCCCCATGCGGCTGACGGATGTGCTGGTCACCCGCTGCCTGGAGTTGATCGTCCACACCGACGACCTGAACGACGCCACCGGTCTGGACGTGCCGTACGACCGCCAGGCCCTCGCCACCGCCGTCCGGCTGCTCGCCGACGCCCTGGCCGCGGATGCCCCGGGCGGGGCGGTGGAGGTACGGATTCCGCCGTTTGCGGTGGTCCAGTGCGTCGAGGGTCCCCGGCACACGCGGGGCACCCCGCCGAACGTCGTGGAGACCGATCCGCTGACCTGGGTACGGCTGGCCACCGGGCGGGCCGGCTGGGCGGCGGAGCTGGACGCGGCGCGGATCTCCGCGAGCGGGGAGCGGGCGGACCTGTCGGGGCTGCTGCCGGTGCTGGGCTGACCCGGCCCGATGTCGGCGCCCGCACCCGTACCTGCACCGGCACCGGCACCGGCACCGGCACCCATGCCCGCACCCGAACCCGTACGCCGTGATCCGTACGCGGACCGCCGGAGTTCGAACGGGGAACCGAATCGGCGGCCGTTCCGTCCCAGGAGCATGCGCCGTCACCTGAGTGTCCCCCTCACCGCCCTCACCCTGCTCGCCCTCACCGCCTGCGGCAGCACCACCGCCTCGGAGAGCGGGGACGGCAAGGACTCCCGGCCCGGCGGCGGCAGCAGCGCCGCGCCGTCCGTCGACCCCTCCGCGGCCGCCCTGACCGGGGTGCGGTGGACCGTCGACAGCCTCACCGCCGACGGGAAGAAGCGCGCGGCCCCGGCCGGGTCGAAGACCCATCTGGAGCTGACCGGCAAGGGCCGCCTCCAGGGCAGCCTGGGCTGCAACCAGTTCGGGGCCGAAGCCGTCCTGCGCGGCGACACCCTCACCCTCCGGCAGGAGGGCATGACGCAGATGGCCTGTTCCACCGAGATCCAGGCCTTCGAGAACGCGCTGTCCGAGGTCCTCAAGGGCCGGCTGAAGGCGGTCCGCGACGGCGACCGGCTCACCCTCACCGCCCCCAACGGCACCACGGTCGCCCTCACCACCGAGGAGCCCGCCCCGCTGGCCGGCACCGTCTGGACGGTGACCGACCTGCTCACCGGCGATCTGTCCGAGCCGGTCCCCGGCGGTACGGAGGGCCGGGCCAAGCTCACCTTCGCCAAGGACGGCAAGGGCGGCACGATCAGCGGCAGCCTCGGCTGCAACACCTTCCGCGGCAGTGCCACCGCCACCGGCGACAAGATCACCCTGGGCCGGATCTCCACCACCCGCAAGCTCTGCACGGGCACGGCCGGGCAGGTCGAGGCCCATCTGCTCACGGTGCTCGACGGGACGGTCCGCTACACCCTCCAGCACCGGAATCTCACCCTCACCGGCCCCTCCGGAGCCGGTGCCCACGCGCTGGCGGAGCGGTAGCGTACCCTCCCCAATTCGGACCAGTGGTCGATCTCGCCTACACTCGGGTCCGTGCCACGTGGTGACGGTCGACTCAATCACGATCTGCTCCCCGGTGAGAAGGGCCCTCAGGACGCCTGCGGCGTCTTCGGTGTCTGGGCTCCGGGTGAAGAGGTCGCAAAGCTCACGTACTTCGGGCTCTACGCCCTCCAGCATCGAGGCCAGGAATCCGCGGGTATCGCGGTCAGCAACGGATCACAGATTCTCGTCTTCAAGGACATGGGACTGGTCTCCCAGGTCTTCGACGAAACCTCCCTCGGCTCCCTCCGCGGCCATATCGCGGTAGGACACGCGCGCTACTCCACGACCGGAGCCTCGGTCTGGGAGAACGCGCAGCCGACCTTCCGGGCGACAGCCAACGGCTCCATCGCCCTCGGCCACAACGGCAATCTGGTCAATACCGCCCAGCTCGCCGAGATGGTCGCCGATCTCCCCCGCCAGGACGGCCGAGCCACCCAGGTAGCGGCCACCAACGACACCGACCTGGTCACCGCGCTGCTCGCGGGCCAGGTGGACGGCGACGGCAAGCCGCTCCCGATCGAGGCCGCGGCCTCCCGGGTGCTCCCCGAGGTCCGGGGCGCCTTCTCGCTCGTCTTCATGAACGAGTCCACCCTCTACGCGGCCCGGGACCCGCAGGGCATCCGCCCCCTCGTCCTCGGCCGGCTCGACCGCGGCTGGGTGGTCGCCAGCGAGTCCGCGGCGCTCGACATCTGCGGCGCGACCTACGTCCGGGAGATCGAGCCGGGCGAGCTGATCGCGATAGACGAGAACGGTGTCCGCACCTCTCGATTCGCAGAAGCAAAGCCCAAGGGCTGTGTCTTCGAGTATGTCTACCTCGCCCGCCCCGACACCGACATCGCCGGCCGGAACGTCTATCTCTCCCGTGTGGAGATGGGCCGAAAACTGGCCAGGGAAGCACCGGTCGACGCCGATCTGGTGATAGCCACTCCGGAGTCGGGCACCCCCGCCGCCATCGGCTACGCGGAGGCCAGCGGCATCCCCTACGGCTCCGGTCTCGTCAAGAACGCCTATGTCGGGCGGACCTTCATCCAGCCCTCCCAGACCATCCGCCAGCTGGGCATCCGGCTGAAGCTGAACCCCCTGAAGGAAGTCATCCGGGGCAAGCGGCTGGTCGTCGTCGACGACTCCATCGTCCGGGGCAACACCCAGCGGGCCCTGGTGAAGATGCTCCGCGAGGCCGGCGCGGCCGAGGTCCACATCCGGATCTCCTCCCCGCCCGTCAAGTGGCCCTGCTTCTTCGGCATCGACTTCGCCACCCGCGCGGAGCTGATCGCCAACGGGATGACCATCGAGGAGATCGGCGCCTCGCTCGGCGCGGACTCGCTCTCGTACATCTCCATCGACGGCATGATCGACGCGACCACCATCGACAAGCCGAACCTCTGCCGTGCCTGCTTCGACGGCGAGTACCCGATGGAGCTTCCCGACCCCGAGCTGCTCGGCAAGCAGCTGCTCGAAACCGAGCTGGCGGGCGGCGCCGACGCCGCCGACGCACTCCGCCGTCCGTAGCCGCAGCAGCCCGGTGCCCCGCAGTAACGACAGGAAAGCTTTCTCTGCCATGACAGCCGAGTCTTTTGCCGGAGTTCCGCAGCCGCAGACCGCCACCGCGGCCGGCGCCAGCTATGCCGGCGCGGGAGTCGACATCGAGGCGGGCGACCGCGCCGTCGAGCTGATGAAGCAGTGGGTCAAGCGGACCAACCGCCCCGAGGTCCTCGGCGGCCTCGGCGGTTTCGCCGGACTCTTCGACGCCTCCGCCCTCAAGCGGTACGAGCGCCCCCTGCTGGCCTCCGCCACGGACGGCGTGGGCACCAAGGTCGACCTCGCCCGCCGCCTGGGCGTGTACGACACCATCGGCCACGACCTGGTCGGCATGGTCGTCGACGACATCGTGGTCTGCGGCGCCGAGCCGCTCTTCATGACCGACTACATCTGCGTCGGCAAGGTCCACCCCGAGCGGGTCGCCGCGATCGTCAAGGGCATCGCGGAGGGATGTGTCCTGGCGGGCTGCGCCCTCGTCGGCGGCGAGACCGCCGAGCACCCGGGGCTGCTCGGCCCGGACGACTTCGACGTCGCGGGCGCGGGCACCGGCGTGGTCGAGGCGGACCTGCTGCTGGGCCCCGATCGCATCCGTACGGGGGACGCGGTCATCGCGATGGCCTCCTCCGGCCTTCACTCCAACGGGTACTCGCTGGTGCGCCATGTCCTCCTGGACCGGGCCGGGATGGCGCTGGAGGCCGAGGTCGCCGAGTTGGGCCGGACGCTGGGCGAGGAGCTGCTGGAGCCGACGCGGATCTACTCGCTGGACTGTCTGGCGCTGACCCGGACCACCGAGGTGCACGCCTTCAGCCATGTCACCGGCGGCGGGCTCGCGAACAATCTGGCCCGGGTGATCCCCGACGGTCTGCACGCCGTGGTCGACCGTTCCACCTGGACGCCGGGCGCGGTCTTCGACCTGGTCGGCACGGCCGGAAAGGTCGAGCGGCTGGAGCTGGAGAAGACCCTCAACATGGGCGTCGGCATGATCGCCGTCGTCCCTGGGGAGACGGCCGACGTGGCGCTGACCCTGCTCGCGGACCGGGGCGTCGACGCCTGGATCGCGGGAGAGATCACCGAGCGTGGCGAGAACACCACGGGTGCCGAGCTGGTCGGGGAGTACGCGGTCTGACGGAGGCGGGGCCCGGCCGGCGCGTCCGGCCGGCCCGTCCCCGCGGGTTCGCCCCGCCGGAGCGGAAGAGCACAGAACCCGGTCCGGAGAATCCGGACCGGGTCAGTGATTCTGCGGCGTCAAGCGCCGCGACGCTGAGACGGCGAGTCCGATTCCTCGTCGTCGTCATCGTCGTTGTACATATCCGCGTACTGTGCGTACGGGTCGTCTTCCTCGTCGTCGTCCTCGAACGGCTCCGGATTCGGAGGCTGGCTCGAAGTCGAAGCGCCCAGCTCGTTGGCCAGACGCGACAGGTCAGTCCCGCCGCTGTTGTACTTCAGCTGGCGGGCGACCTTTGTCTGCTTGGCCTTGGCCCGGCCGCGCCCCATGGCTCGACCCCCTCGGTGACGGGGCTCGACGACCCCAGAGTCTTGACACGCGTTCATGAGTCGGAACGGACTCTCCGCGGAGAGACCGGCCCGTAGGGCTTCAACGGTACCTGCTTCCGCAGCCATACGGTACGCCGCCCGCATGACGTGCCACTTCGCAGAACCCGCGAGGAGCCCCGTCCTCGCTGGTCACCTGCGATATTAACCTCTTCTTGGCACTCGACCCGCCGACCGGGGGTGAGTCCGCGTCCCCACTCCGGCGGGCCGAGCCCCGGCGAAGATCAGCGAAGGCGGGCGTCCGCCATCCGCTGCTCGGCGATCCGGTCGGCCGCGACGGCCGGCGGAACCCCATCGCTCTTTGCACGAGCGAATATTTCCAGCGTGGTGTCGTAGATGCGGGCCGCCTTCGCCTTGCACCGGTCGAAGTCAAAGCCGTGCAGCTCGTCGGCGACCTGGATCACCCCGCCGGCATTCACCACGTAATCGGGCGCGTAGAGCACCGACCGGTCGGCGAGGTCCTTCTCGACACCGGGGTGGGCCAGCTGGTTGTTGGCCGCGCCGCAGACCACCCGCGCGGTGAGCGCCGGGACGGTGGCGTCGTTCAGCGCGCCGCCGAGCGCGCAGGGGGCGTAGACGTCGAGGCCCTCGACCCGGATCAGGGTGTCGGTGTCGGCGACGGCGGACACACGGGAATGTTTGGCCAGAATTCGCTCCACGGCGTCCCGGCGCACATCGGTGATCACCACCTCGGCCCCGTCCTCCAGCAGGTGCTCCACCAGATGGTGGCCGACCTTGCCGACGCCGGCGACGCCGACCTTGCGCCCGGCGAGCGAGGGGTCGCCCCACAGATGCCGGGCCGAGGCGCGCATGCCCTGGAAGACGCCGTACGCGGTGAGCACGGACGAGTCGCCCGCGCCGCCGTGCTCGGGGGAGCGGCCGGTGGCCCAGCGGGTCTCCCGGGCGACGACGTCCATGTCGGCCACGTACGTACCGACGTCGCAGGCGGTCACGTACCGGCCGCCGAGCGAGTCCACGAAGCGGCCGTAGGCGAGCAGCAGCTCGTCGGACTTCAGCGTGTCGGGGTCGCCGATGATCACGGCCTTGCCGCCGCCGTGGTCGAGACCGGCGAGGGCGTTCTTGTACGACATGCCACGGGCGAGGTTGAGCGCGTCGGCGACGGCGGCGGCCTCGGTGGCGTACGGATGGAAACGGGTCCCGCCGAGGGCGGGGCCCAGGGCGGTGGAGTGGATCGCGATCACGGCCTTCAGGCCGGAGGCGCGGTCCTGGCAGAGCACGACCTGTTCATGCCCGCCCTGATCCGACTGGAACAGGGTGTGCAGGACATCGGCGGGGGCTCCGGTCACATCGGTCACGGTGGTGACTCCCAAGTACGAAGCGGCGGGTGGTGAAGGACCCGTCCTGTGGGTGGGGAGGATCCGACAGTGCACGAGAGTAAGTCCTTCCGGGGCGCCCGGTGGGTGCCGTGCCCGGGATCACCCCCGCGCGGGGGATGCGCGTGGAAGGATTTACGCATGCCAGCGGTGTCGTCGGTCCTCGTTCCCTACGCGGCCTACCTACGGGTCTACGAGCCCCTGGCGGCGTTCCCGCCGCCCGAACGGGAGCGCTGGGCCCGCTACGCCGAGGGCGGCCGGGCCCTCACCGCCCAGGACGAACTGCGGCGGTCACTGGCTGATTTGCTCCCCACCCCGCCGGTCCCGGTACCCGTCCACGAGAGCGCCGACGCCTTTGTCACGGAGGCCGACGGCGAGGTGCGGATCTGCCCCTGGGGGACCCGGCTGCGCGGCTGGCTGGCCCTGGAGGAGCTGACCGGACGGCTGCCGGCCGCGCTGCTCGACGCGGCGCTGCCGCCGGTGGTGCGCCGGCAGGTCGCGGCGGACTGGGAGCGCTGGCGGGAGCGCCATCCGGACGCCCGGCCCTGGATCCGGAGCGCTCTGTGGCGGGTGCCGGTGCGCTGGTTCGTCCTCTTCGACGACGGGGAACGGGAGTACGAGCCGCCCGGCGACGGCGCGGCCGTGCTCCGCTACCGCACCCCGATGGCCCAGGCCCGCCGGCGGGTGGCCCGGACCCTGCGGGTGCTGCGGGACGCGCAGGGCCCGCGGAGTGCGATGGGTGCGACCGGTGCGGCGGACGCGAAGAATCCGGTAGATCCGGTGGATCCGGTGGACTCCGTGCGGGGTGCGGCGCGGCTCGGCGAAGGGCTGCTCGTGGTGGGGAAGTGGCTGGAAGAGTTCCATCCGAGGTCCCTGGTCGAGCTGGACTACGGCGGCCTGGTGCACGCGCTTCCGGCGGACCGGCTCGCCGGTGATCACTCGGCGGCGGATGTGGCGGCGGGCGTCGCGGCGCTGCGGTCGGGGGACCGGGAAGCCGCGGCCGAGTCATATGCCCGGCTTGTGGCGCGTTGGCGTGCGGTCCGGGACCGGCAATTCGCAAACTGAGCGAATGTGTGGATGATTGAGGCCCTCCGTTCAGGCCCTAGGTCCCGATCCGGGCCTTTGCCTCAAGCGTGACGGACTGCACTAACTGGGCTCTTGCGCCTATCGCCTACCCTCGTGTCAAAATAGGACAAGGAGTCCGGGGAGGGTTCCTTCCGCCCAACTAAGGGCGGATTGCTTTGCATTGCGCTCTATGGGGGGTCTGGTGGCTCCTGCTCGCTCTGTGACTGATCGTCACTGTGACGTGACTGTCCGCTATGGCATGGTCCATCGAGGTTCAGCCACTGATGGACACCTCGGAGGGCAATTCCGTCGGTTTGGCCGACGTGGCTGGACAGATGGTGTAGTTGTAGTGCCGAGGACAAGCCGTTCGTCCTATAACCGACTCGACCCGCGCCTGCCATTTCGGGCAACGCGGGTCAAGGTGCAGAATTTAGAGGAAAGAACCGAGAAGGTTCGGTTCTCCCGAGGAGGCCGCTCATGACCGCTCGCACCCCTGATGCCGAGCCGCTGCTGACCCCGGCTGAGGTTGCCACGATGTTCCGCGTGGACCCGAAGACGGTGACCCGCTGGGCGAAGGCAGGCAAGCTCACGTCGATCCGCACGCTCGGCGGACACCGCCGCTACCGCGAGGCGGAGGTACGGGCGCTGCTCGCCGGTATCCCGCAGCAGCGCAGCGAGGCCTGACCCTCGCTGAACGGGCCGGCCCGGGACCCCCATCCCGGTGACGACCCACCACAAGCACGGTATGACGGGCATCTGCCCCAACAGGGCCTGTCATGGATCGCGCTGGACTCCGCCGAGTCCAGCGCGATTTTTTCTGCCCGCTTCCGGGAGCGGGCTCCGTCCGCCCGGCGGTGGGGATTCGTCCGGCTCGCGGTGTGGGGGAGGGGTGTGCGAGGCGTGGGGGGACTGTTCGGAGGACAGTGCCATTGCACATATTAAATTGATTGGGTGTAGGTGGGTGGTAAGTGCCGGGGTTTTGAAAACCTATACGGTGACACCCGTCACACCATGTACCTCTTGCCAATGTCGAGTGTCCCGCTCCGCGGCCCCGGTTCAAGCGGGCCGAAGTCACTCTCCGGCAGGACCTTCGTCCCCGTCCGTCGCGACCCGCGCCGCCGCGGCCGGCGGATGGCCGCCCGTAGCGCCCCCGGTGACGGCCGCGGAGGCCCGTCCGGGGTGATCGGTGGTCGCGGCCCCCGAAGGGCCGTCAGATGTCCCCCGAGGGGCCGTGGGAGCGCCGCCGGCGGGCGACTGGCCGTGCTGGTGCCGGCCGGGTCCCGCCTCGCCCTCGCTGGGCTCCATGGCGAGCCGCAGCAGCCGGTGGCAGATGGGGCAGTGCCGGGTGAGATGCCGATAGCCGGAAGCGGCCGACAGATGGGCCCGCAGCAGGGCCCTCGTCGCGTGCCGCTTCACCGTGGCCGCCGCCATGCACGTCACCTCCGCCTGTGGTGGGTGCGGGCCCGCGCCGGGCCGTTAAGGAGTGGGTACCGGTGCGGAGGGGGGCCGTCAAGGAGGCGGGTGCGCCGAAGGCGCGTACTGGCGGTGGGTGGTGGGCCCCCGGGGCACAGGGTCTCCTGGTACGCGGAAGGCCCGCACCGGCGAACCAGTACGGGCCTTCTTTACTGCGGTCCTGACGGGATTTGCTGTGTCGATTCGCGGCTCCGCCGCGCGGCGCGGCCTCAGGGCCCCGGGTCTCCTGGTGTGCGGAGGGCCTGTGCCGGCGATCCGGTAGGGGTCTGGTCCGGCGCGGTCCGGACGGGATTTGCTGTGTCGATTCGCGGCTCCGCCGCGCGGCGCGGCCCCCAGGGCCCCGGATCTCCTGGTACGCGGAAGGCCCGCACCGGCGAACCAGTGCGGGCCTTCTTTACTGCGGTCCTGACGGGATTTGAACCCGCGGCCTCCACCTTGACAGGGTGGCGAGCACTCCAAGCTGCTCCACAGGACCAGGTTTCGCAGTCCGATTGTTGCGCTGGGCTGCGAGAAGAGACTCTACAGCAGGGGTGGCCCGCTGGTCGAACTCGCTCTGGGTGATCGGGTCGTCACGGCGCCAGGGCGTCGATCGCCTTCACGATGCGTTTGTCCGAAACCGGATACGCGGTGCCCAGGGCGTGCGCGAAGTAGCTCACCCGCAGCTCCTCGATCATCCAGCGGATGTCCAGGACCTCCTGCGGCACCGGCCGCCCCTTCGGGAGCTGTTCCAGCAGCCACGCGTACTCGTCCTGCATCTCGTGGACCTTCTCCATCCGGGTGGTGTCCCGCTGGACGGAGGTCGGCATCTGCTGGAGCCGGCGGTCCGCCGCCACCAGATAGCGCATCAGGTCCGGCAGCCGCCGCAGCCCGGTCGCGGTGACGAAGCCCGCCGGCATCAGGGCCGAGAGCTGCTGTCGTACGTCCTGGACGTTGTTGATCAGCGCCAGGCTGTTCGTCGCCTTCAGCCGGCGCTCGCACGCCTGCCAGGCGGCCAGGATCTGCTGCACCTGGCCCACCGTCCGCACGGTGGTGTCCACCAGGTCGGCCCGGACCAGGTCGTACAGCTTGCGGAAGGACTCCTCGTCCCACGCGG
This sequence comes from Streptomyces yaizuensis, assembly GCF_034961445.1. NCBI lineage: Bacteria > Bacillati > Actinomycetota > Actinomycetes > Kitasatosporales > Streptomycetaceae > Streptomyces > Streptomyces yaizuensis. The sequence goes on along the minus strand of NZ_BSBI01000008.1, from coordinate 56,707 downwards.
GACCGCCGTGGTCGGCTATCAGCCGGTCCGCCGCCGCCATGGCGCAGTCGTCGAACAGGGCCTGCACCGAGCCGTGCGGATTGCCCGAGAGCGCCAGCTTCTGCTGGTTGCTCAGCTTGTCCGACGCGAACTTCGCCGGGTTGACGGGGATGTTGAGCAGGATCAGCCTGCGGGTGCCCCGCCACATCGCCTGCCGCTGCTCGGCCTCCGTGTCGAAGAGCCGTACGGAGACCGTGTCGCCCGCGTCCACCAGCGCCGGGTACGCCTTGACCGGCTGGCCCGCCCGGCGGGTCTCGAAGACCTTCGTCAGCGTCCCGATCGTCCAGTCCGTGAGGCCGGTCCGCTCGATCGAGCCGCCCTCGGGGCCTGCGGTGGCCGCCGCCGCCCGGGAGAGGGCCTGGCGGGCCTTCGGGCGCAGCTTCAGCTTCAGCGCCTCCAGGTCCTTGTCCTCGGCCAGCGTCCGGCGCCGCTCGTCCACGATCCGGAAGGTGATCATGAGATGGTCGGGGACCCGGGTCAGGTCGAAGTCGTCGGCGGAGACCGGCACCCCGACCATCCGGTGCAGCTCCCGCGCCAGGGTGACCGGCAGCGGCTCCTGGAGCGGCACCGCGCGCTCCAGGAAGGCGCCGGAGTAGTTCGGCGCCGGGACGTAGTGGCGGCGGATCGCCTTCGGCAGGGAGCGGATCAGCTCGATGACGACCTCCTCCCGCAGCCCGGGGATCTGCCAGTCGAAGCCCTCGCCGGTGACCTGGTTCAGCACCTGGAGCGGGATGTGGACGGTGACGCCGTCCGCGTCCGCGCCCGGCTCGAACTGGTAGGTCACCCGGAACTTCAGCCGGCCCTGCCGCCAGGAGTCCGGATAGTCCTCCTTGGTGACCGCGCCCGCCTTCTCGTTGATGAGCATTTCCCGCTCGAAGTCGAGCAGGTCGGGCTCCTCCTGCCGCTTGTGCTTCCACCAGGAGTCGAAGTGCGCGCCCGAGACGACGTGCGCGGGCACCCGCTGCTCGTAGAAGTCGAAGAGGGTCTCGTCGTCGACGAGGATGTCGCGCCGCCGGGCGCGGTTCTCCAGCTCCTCCACCTCGGTGAGGAGCCTGCGGTTGTCGGCGAAGAACTTGTGGTGCGTCCGCCAGTCGCCCTCGACCAGGGCGTTGCGAATGAAAAGATCCCGGGATGTCTCGGGGTCGATCCGCCCGTAGTTCACCTTGCGCTGGGCGACGATCGGCACGCCGTAGAGCGTGACCTTCTCGTACGCCATGACCGCCGCCTGGTCCTTCTCCCAGTGCGGCTCGCTGTAGACGCGCTTGACCAGGTGCTGGGCGAGCGGTTCGACCCACTCCGGCTCGATCCTCGCGTTGACCCGGGCCCACAGCCGGGACGTCTCCACCAGCTCGGCGGACATCACCAGCCGGGGCGGCTTCTTGAACAACGCCGAGCCGGGGAAGAGGGCGAATTTGGCGCCGCGCGCGCCCAGGTACTCGTTCTTGGCGTCCGTGTCCTTCAGCCCGATGTGGGAGAGGAGCCCGGCGAGCAGGGAGACATGGACACCGGACTCGGGGCCGTCGTCCTCGTTGATGTGGATGCCGAGGGTCTTCGTCACCTGCCGCAGCTGGGCGTAGATGTCCTGCCATTCGCGAATGCGCAAATAGTTCAGATACTCCTGCTTGCACATCCGGCGGAAGCTGGACGAGCCGCGCTCGCGCTGCTGCTCGCGGACGTACCGCCACAGGTTCAGGAAGGCGAGGAAGTCGGAGGTCTCGTCCTTGAAGCGGGCGTGCTGCTGATCGGCCTGGGTCTGCTTGTCGGCGGGGCGCTCGCGCGGGTCCTGGATGGAGAGCGCGGCGGCGATCACCATGACCTCGCGGACACAGCCGTTCTTGTCGGCCTCGACGACCATCCGGGCCAGCCGGGGGTCGACGGGCAGCTGGGCGAGCTGCCGCCCGAGCGGGGTGAGCTTCTTGCGGGGGTCCTTCTGCGCCGGGTCGAAGGCGCCCAGCTCCGCCAGGAGCTGCACACCGTCGCGGATGTTGCGGTGGTCCGGCGGGTCGATGAAGGGGAACTTCTCGATGTCGCCGAGGCCGGCGGCGGTCATCTGGAGGATGACGGAGGCCAGGTTCGTCCGCAGGATCTCCGCGTCGGTGAACTCGGGCCGGGCCTCGAAGTCCTCCTCCGAGTACAGCCGGATGCAGATGCCCTCCGAGGTACGGCCGCAGCGGCCCTTGCGCTGGTTGGCGCTGGCCTGGCTGATCCGCTCGATCGGCAGCCGCTGCACCTTGGTGCGGTGGCTGTAGCGGGAGATCCGGGCGGTGCCGGGGTCGATGACGTACCGGATGCCGGGGACGGTCAGCGAGGTCTCGGCGACGTTGGTGGCCAGAACGATCCTGCGGCCGGTGTGCGGCTGGAAGACCCGGTGCTGCTCGGCGTGGGAGAGCCGCGCGTACAGCGGCAGCACTTCCGTGAAGCGATAGTTCCTCTTGTTGAGGGCGTCCGCCGTGTCGCGGATCTCGCGCTCCCCGGAGAGGAAGACCAGGATGTCGCCCTTGCCCTCGCCCTGAAGCTCCTCGACGGCCTCGCAGATCGCCGTGATCTGGTCGCGGTCGCTGTCCCCGCTCTCCTCCTCGTCCTCGTCCAGCAGGGGCCGGTAGCGGACCTCCACCGGATAAGTGCGCCCGCTGACCTCGATGATCGGGGCGTCGCCGAAGTGCCGGGAGAAGCGCTCGGGGTCGATGGTCGCGGAGGTGATCACGACCTTGAGGTCCGGCCGCTTCGGCAGCAGCTGGGCCAGATAGCCGAGCAGGAAGTCGATGTTGAGGGACCGCTCGTGCGCCTCGTCGATGATGATCGTGTCGTAGGCGCGCAGCTCGCGGTCGGTCTGGATCTCGGCGAGCAGGATGCCGTCCGTCATCAGCTTGACGAAGGTCGCGTCAGGGTTCACCTGGTCGGTGAAGCGGACCTTCCAGCCGACGGCCTCGCCGAGGGGCGTGTCCAGCTCCTCCGCGACCCGCTCGGCGACCGTGCGGGCGGCGATCCGCCGGGGCTGGGTATGGCCGATCATGCCCCGGACGCCCCGGCCCAGCTCCAGACAGATCTTCGGGATCTGGGTCGTCTTGCCCGACCCGGTCTCACCGGCGACGATCACGACCTGGTGGTCGCGTATCGCCTCCAGGATCGAGTCCTTGCGCTGGCTGACGGGCAGCTGCTGCGGATAACTGACCTCGGGCACCCGCGCCGCACGCCGGGCCGTCCGCTCGGCGGCGCTCCCGGCCTCGGCGGCGATCTCGTCCAGCACGGCCTGCCGCGCTTCGGGCTTACGGATGCGGCGAGCGCCTTCGAGACGGCGGCCGAGCCGGTGGGAGTCCCGCAGCGAGACCCCGGCCAGCAGCTTCTGAAGGTCGGCGAAGGAAGTAGACATACGGATCCCAGGATCGCACCCCGGTCGGAGCACTGGCGAACCCATTTCGCGCGGGGGCTGGTGCAGTATGGAGCAGATCATTCTGATCAGCTCGGCCCAGCGAACAGCTCGGCCCGGTTCGACTCAGCTTCGACTCAGCCGCCGGCGACCGCGCGCCGCAGCGGGGAAGGGACAGCGCGTCCATGCCGCTTCGCCGTGTGCCACGGGGCCGACTGCCGATGTCGGCGGCCGTGCTGCTGGCCATGGTCCTCGCGCTGCTCGCCCTGGCCTGCCCGGCGTCCGCCGCCGAACCGGTGGCCGAGATGCCCGTGGCCAGCGCCGTGGGGGAGCCGAAGGGCTGCGGCAAGGGCGCGCCGGACGACGACCGGGGGGCCCATCCGTCCCCGCCGCCGCGCGCCCCCTCCCCGTACGAGCCCGCTCCGGTGGCCTGTGCCGTGTACGGCGCGGCGGCCGGCCAGCCGTGGCAGGGGTGGGCGCCCGGGGTGGCGCCGGACCGGGGGCCGCCGCCGGTGGGACCGCCGACACCGGTGGATCTGTCGGTCCTGCGGGTGTAGGGACGGGCGCGGACCGTGCGGGCCCGTCCGTCCAGCCGCCCGCGCGCCCGCTCGCGCGCGGCCGGAGCCGATCGCCCCGGCGCTGCCGCCGCTTCCGCCCCTGCCCTGTCCAGCGTGCTCATGGACGGCCCGGGGCCGCCGCTCCCTCCCCTCCCCGGGCCGTCTCCCGGCGCACCGTCCCCGGGCCCGGCCCCCACCCTCGTTCAGGAGAACCGAACCACCATGCCTTCCTCCTCTTCCGGCAAGCCCGCCGCCAAGTCCTCCCGCAAGCCCGTGATCATCGGCGCGGGTGTCGTCGTCGCCGCGCTGCTCCTCGGACTCGCCTCCTACACCGCCACCAAGCCCGACGACGAGGCCACCACCACCTCCACCTCGACCGCGCCCGCCGAGGTCTCCGCCGACCCGCAGAGCGGCGTCTATCCCGAGCTGGCGAAGCTGGCCCGCCGCGACGCGAAGGACCCGCTTGCCGTGGGCCGGGCCGACGCACCCGTCGTCATGATCGAGTACGCCGATTTCAAGTGCGGCTACTGCGGCAAGTTCGCCCGCGACACCGAGCCCGAGCTGATCGAGAAGTATGTCGAGGACGGGGTGCTGCGCATCGAATGGCGCAACTTCCCGATCTTCGGCGCGGAGTCAGAGAACGCCGCGCGCGCCGCGTGGGCGGCCGGCCGGCAGGGCCGCTTCTGGCAGTTCCACTCCGCCGCGTACGCCGAGGGCGCCAAGGAGAAGGGCTTCGGCAAGGACCGGGTGCGCGCCCTCGCCGAGGAGGCCGGGGTGAAGGACCTGGACCGGTTCGCCCGCGACCTGGACAGCGACGCCGCGAAGGCCGCCGTCCGCGAGGACCAGGAGGAGGCGTACGAACTGGGCGCGAGCTCCACCCCGTCCTTCCTGGTCAACGGCCGGCCGATCGCCGGGGCCCAGCCCATGGCGACCTTCACCGAGGCCATCGAGGCGGCCCACCGGGCGGCGCCGAAGGCCGCCGGCTCCTCCGGCGGCCCGGCCAAGGCGGACCGATGACGGACATCGGCTATCTGGCCGCGTTCCTGGGCGGGCTGCTCGCCCTGATCAGCCCGTGCAGCGCACTGCTCCTGCCCGCGTTCTTCGCGTACTCGCTGGACTCGGCGGGCAGGCTGCTGGTGCGGACCGGGATCTTCTACGCCGGTCTCGCGACCACCCTGGTCCCGCTCGGCGTCGCGGGCTCCTACGCGGGCCGCTTCTTCTACGGCAACCGCGATCTGCTGGTCGCCGTCGGCGGCTGGCTGATCATCGCCCTCGGCGTGGCGCAGATCCTGGGCCTGGGCTTCGCCTCCCGCCGGATGGCGGAGATCTCCGGCCGGCTCCGCCCGGTGACCGCCGCCCCCGTCTACGCCCTCGGCCTCGTCTACGGCCTCGCGGGCTTCTGCGCGGGCCCGATCCTGGGCAGTGTGCTCACCGTCTCCGCGCTCAGCGGCAGCCCGGTCTACGGGGGGCTGCTGCTCGCGGTCTACGCCCTGGGCATGGCCGTCCCGCTCTTCCTGCTCGCCCTGCTCTGGGACCGCTTCGACCTGGGCCGCCGCCGCTGGCTGCGCGGCCGCACCCTGACGGTCGGCCGGTTCCGCCCGCACACCACGTCCCTGGCGTCCGGGCTGTTCTTCATCGTCCTGGGCACGCTCTTCCTGGTCTTCGACGGGACAACGGCGCTCCCGGGCCTGCTCTCCGTCGACGACTCCTTCGCCGCCGAACAGCGGGCGGCCCGGCTGGGCGAGGCCGTCCCCGACTGGGCGCTGCTGATCGGCGTGGTGGCGCTGGTCGCGATCGCCCTGGGGGTACGGGGATGGAAGCGCCGCACCCCCGGCGACACGGAGGCGTCCGCGTCGGATGCGTCCGTGTCATGAGGGCGCGAGCAGCCCGGTGACCGCCGCCGGGGTCCAGGCCCCGGCGGCGCCCGGCGCGGCGGCGAGATAGCGGGCGATGTCCCCGGCGTCCCAGGCGCCGGCGGTGAGCAGACCGGCGGCGAGGTGCCGCAGATACGCGGCGGACGGGCGGTTCCAGGCGACGTCCGCGTACCCCCAGGGAGCGGTGAAGGTCAGCAGGGGCAGCCCGTCCAGGAAACCGGGGCACAGCAGCGTCTCGTACCGCCCCGGACCCAGCTCTTCGCGGCCCTCCTCGATGACGCTCCGCAGATCCAGATCGGTGCCGGGGCTCCGGTACATCTCCTGGGCGGCGATGTCCGAGAACTGCCGGGCGGTGATGAGCCGGGCGACCATCCGGACCGGCCCGCCGGGAGTGTCGGGCGCGTCCGGGTCGTAGAAGGCGCGGCCGCCGCCCCAGACCGCCGACTCGGTGGCGAAGTAGAGCACCCCCGGCAGCTCGACGGGGACACTGTCGGCGGGGGGCCGGTGCTCGCGGCAGCCCGGACAGCTCCTGGCCGAACCGGGCGGCCGGCCGCCGACGAGATAGTGATGGAGCCGCGCGGGGTCCATGTTGGAGCCGTACGCGGCGTACCAGACCCGCTCCGGCTGCCGGGCGGGTCCCGGCGGCCGTGCGCCGGGGCGGTGAACGGTGGTGGACATGAGAACAGCCTCACCGAGAATCCTCGGTGAGGCTGTGTGCCCCGGAGGGCGAAGGTGGCTGGGGCCGGGGTCGAACCGGCGACCTTCCGCTTTTCAGGCGGACGCTCGTACCAACTGAGCTACCCAGCCGAACGACCACGAGGGTCGTAGCGGTCCTGACGGGATTTGAACCCGCGGCCTCCACCTTGACAGGGTGGCGAGCACTCCAAACTGCTCCACAGGACCAAGCTTTGTGCGAGCACTAGTCTCGCACAGATACTGCGTGCCCCCAACGGGATTCGAACCCGTGCTACCGCCTTGAAAGGGCGGCGTCCTGGGCCACTAGACGATGAGGGCTAAAGGCCCGCCTGGGCGCCTTCTCAGCGCCTCGGGGACGTGAGAAGCATATGGGATGGCGGGAGGTATCGCCAAAACGCTTTTCGCGGCCGCCCTCCAGGGCTCCGAACGGGTGGTGCCGGCGGGGTGTCCGTCAGCGGCCCCGGGGCCGGTTCTCGTCCGGGAGATGACGGCTGACCTCGGCGGTCGTCAGCCCCAGACCGCCGAGGGTGATCTCGTCCCACGCCTGGAGCCGCCGGGTGTCCCGGTCCAGATAGAGCACCGACGCGCGGACCTTCTCCGGCTCCCCGCCCTCCAGGGCGCGGAGCCCACCGCCGCCCGTGGAGCCCTCGGTGCGCAGCCGGGTGCCCCGGGGCAGCGTCTCGTTCACCCGGCGGTGGATGTGGCCGGCGAGGACGAGCGGGACCGTCCCGTCGGTCTCGCGGGCCGCGACCGGGTTGTGCACGACGGCGATGTCGGCGGGGGTGCCCGCGCGGGTCTGGTCGCGCAGGGCGGAGGCCAGCCGGATGCCCATCATCCGTTCGGCCGGGGCGCCCCCGGCGACGGCCGTGCGGTCGGGGGTGAACTGCGGGTCGCCGCTGCCCGCGATCCGTACGCCGGCCACGGTCACGGCCCGTCCGCCGTCCAGGACATGGACGTTCCGCATCCGTTCGAGGGCCGCCTGCGTGGCGGACGAGTCATGGTTGCCGCGTACCCACACATAGGGCGCCCCCAGCTCCGCGACCGGTGCCAGGAAGCCGTTCTCGGCGGTGGTCCCGTGGTCCATCGTGTCGCCGGAATCGATGATCACGTCGATGTCGTACTGCTCCACGATCGTGCCGATCACCTGCCAGGACGCCGGGTTGAGATGGATGTCGGAGACATGCAGCACCCGGGTGGTCAGGGGGTTCGGCCGGAAGGTGGGCAGGGTGGAGGTGGCCTCGTACAACTGGGTGACGTTGGTGACCAGACGGGCCAGCTCCCGCTGGTAGACGTCGAAGTCGGTGACGATCGAGCGCGCGTCGCCGACGAGCGAGGGCGCGCTCGTGAGCAGCCCGGAGAAGCGGGGCTCCAGGACGGAGCGGGGGTTCCAGGTGGCGGCGGCGGTGGCGCCGGAGAGCGCGAGCAGGGCCAGGGCGAGGCCGCCGGCGGTGAGCGCCCGGCGCGGGCGGCGGTAGACGGCGAGTCCGAGGGCGGTGGCCCCGGTGACGGCGGCGGCGCAGGAGCGGACGGCGAGTTCGGTGGTGCCGGCGGTGACGTCGGCCGCGACCTCCTCCTGGAGCCCGGCGAGCCGTTCGGGGCGCTCCACCAGGGCCCGGGAGCGGACGGGGTCGAGCCGGTCCACGGCGACGTCGAGGCGGACGGGCGCGGTGTGGGAGTCCAGTTCGAGGGCGCCGAGCGGGGCGATGTCGATGCGGGTGCCGCCGGCGAGGTCGGGGCGCAGGGCCATCCGGGTGTCCATGGGGCCGACGGAGGTGTGGACCGCGCCCGCGATCAGCAGCCCGAGCCAGGCGCCGGTGACGACGACGCAGAACAGGCCGAGGGTCCGGGTCCACTCCCGGTCCCGGGTCCGGTTGGGTGTCGACTTCCGGTCACGTGTCCGTTTGCGTGTCCGGTTTTGGAGGGTGGTCCGCAGCGCTGCCAGGGCTTCGCGTACGCGTGCCATTGGGCCCCTATGCCCAGCGCTCCGGCGCCGTATGCGGAGGGCTGGTCAGGGCCCCGGGAAGGGCGCGGCGGAGGCTCGGCGTGGCCTCGGCGGAGGCTCGGCGGAGGCGCGGCGGGTCAGCCCCAGCCGAGTTCGTGGAGCCGTTCGTCGTCGATGCCGAAGTGGTGGGCGATCTCGTGGACGACGGTCACGGCGACCTCGTGCACGACGTCGTCCCGGGTCTCGCAGTACCGGAGCGTGGGGCCCATGTAGATGGAGATGCGGTCGGGGAGCACCCCGGCGTACCACTCGCCGCGCTCGGTGAGCGGGGTGCCCTCGTACAGGCCCAGCAACTCCGGGTCGGAGGGGTCGGGCTCGTCCTCCACGAACACCGCCACGTTGTCCATCACCCGGGTCAGCTCGGGCGGGATCGTGTCCAGGGCCTCGGCCACCAGCTCTTCAAAGGCGTCTCGCGTCATCTCCAGCACAGGGCCATTCTCCGTGAGCGGGGTCACTTGCGGCGGGCCCGGTGAGGATCTTTCCCGGCGGCGCCACCGTGCGGACCCCGGGCGGCGGGAGAATGCCCCCGTGGAGACCGGCGAACCCCTTCCGACCCTTTCAGCCCGCCCGGCGTGCGCACCGGGGCGCGGATGACCGCCCGCGGGCCGGGAGCGGGGCCCGGCCCGGACGGCCCGGACGACCTGTACGCCGCTGTCGACCCGGAGGTGGACCTGCGGGTCCCCGCCCAGCGCGCGGAGACCGCCGGGGCCCGGCTGCCGCTGCTCCTCGCGGTGATCGCGGCGGGCGGGGTGGCCGGCGCGCTGGCGCGGTACGGGCTCTTCCTGGCCTGGCCCTGGTCCGGCCGGGGCTTCCCCTGGACCACCTTCGTGATCAACGCCTGCGGTTCCGCGCTCATGGGGGTCCTGATGCAGCTGATCGCCGCCGACGGCCGGGCCGCGCACCCGCTGGTGCGGCCGTTCGCGGGCGTGGGGGTGCTGGGAGGGTTCACCACCTTCTCGGCGTACGCGGGTGACATCCATGTCCTCCTGGAGCGCCGGGAGCACGCCGTCGCGCTGCTCTACGCGGCAGGCACGGTCCTCTGCTGCGTCACGGCGGTCTGGCTCGCCGCCGCCGCCACGCGGGCCGTCCTCGCCCGCGGGCCCGGTGCGCGTGGTGGGCGTGGTGGGCACGGTGGGTGACTGGCTGCTGGTGGCGGCCGGCGCGGCCGTCGGCGCACCGCTGCGCTACCTCACCGACCGCGCGGTCCAGGCCCGCCACGCCTCGCCGCTGCCCTGGGGCACGGTGACCGTCAACGCGGTCGCCTGTCTGCTGATGGGGCTGCTGATGGGGGCGTCGGTGCCCCCGGCCGCGTACAGCCTGCTCGGTACGGGGCTGTGCGGTGCGCTGAGTACGTACTCGGCCTTCTCGTACGAGACGCTGCGGCTGGTCGAGCGGGGGCGGGCGGGGCTCGCGGCGGCGCACGTGGGGGTGTCGGCGGGCGTGGGGATCGGGGCACTGGCCGCGGGTGTGGTGCTGGGGCGGGCGTTCGCGGGCTGACGGACGGTCGGTTCCGTTTCCCGTGGGCCGTGGTGTTTCCCGCGGGTCGTGTCCTTGTCAGGCACCGGGGCGTGTCCCTCGCGGGGCGCGGGGAGTTGGGCAGGGCGACCGTCCGCCTGTCCCCGCTTGCCCGCTTGCCCGCTTCCCCGCTTCCTTTCCCGTTCCCTTCCCGGAGGTGCCCCCGTGCGCCGTATGTCCGCCCCCGGCCGTCTGGCTGTCGCGTTCGCCACCGTGCTGGCGCTCGCAGCCACGGCGGGCTGTATGAGCGTGAGCGACGACAAGGGGGGAGGCCGCCGACCGGGGCCCAGCTCGTCGGCGGACCGGACGGACACCGTCCCCGAACCCGACGGCGGGCATGTGCTGCCCGGTGGGCCCCCGCCGGGCGGTTCCGGGCCGCCGGCCACCCGGACCGGCTCGGCGGCCGCGAGCGGCGCGCGGGGGGCGCCGGAGGGGTCCCGGAGCGCGAGCGGCGCGGGGACGGCCGCCGTGCCCCCGGCGAAGCCGTCCCGGGGCGGGAGCGGGGGCGGCGGTCAGATGCCCACCCGGCCCCGGCCGCCGGGGACCGTCCCGGAGCCGACGAAGGGCGGCGGCGGTACGGTGCCGCCCGCGACGCCGACGCCCGCCACCCCGGTGCCGCCGACGTCCGAACCGCCGAAGGAGACCCCGACGCCGACCCCGAGCGAGACGTCGCAGGACCCGTCGCCGACCTCGGCGCCCGAGGTCCACGCGGGGGCGCTGCGGATGACGGTGGCGTAGCCCGCAGGGCCCCGTCCCACCGCCGGGCGGGCCGCGCCGGCCCGGGGTCCCGGGGCGGTGTGCCCTGGCTCACCCGGTCGCGGTTTGCCTTGGACGGGGGAGGGTGCGTATGGTGGTAGATCGTTTGATCCCATTGCCCGGCGCCGAAAAAGATGTGCGCCGTGTGGCGCGTACTCTCCCTAGCCGTGACTGACCGCATCGAGGCGGTCGAATAGCGAAATCACGGAGTTTGGGCGCGTGCCGAGACTCCGGAAGGTTTCGCATTTCGCATGTCCAATTTCAGTACTGATCACGCCGTCATGCCCGTCGACACGGAGATCACGGCCGACGCCGTGGAAATCACCGAGTCCGCCGAGATCGTCGAGGTCGCCGAGGTGACCGAGGTGACCGAGGTCACGGAGCCGACCATCACCTTCGCCGACCTGGGCCTGCCCGAGGGCGTCGTCCGCAAGCTGGCGCAGAACGGTGTCACCTCCCCGTTCCCGATCCAGGCCGCGACCATCCCGGACGCCCTGGCCGGCAAGGACATCCTGGGCCGCGGCCGCACCGGCTCCGGCAAGACCCTGTCCTTCGGTCTGCCGACCCTGGCGCGTCTCGCCGAGGGCCGCACCGAGAAGAAGAAGCCCCGCGCGGTCATCCTCACCCCGACCCGTGAGCTGGCCATGCAGGTGGCGGACGCCCTCCAGCCGTACGGCGACGTCCTCGGCCTGAAGATGAAGGTCGTCTGCGGCGGTACGTCCATGGGCAACCAGATCTACGCGCTGGAGCGCGGTGTCGACATCCTCGTCGCCACCCCGGGCCGGCTGCGCGACATCATCAACCGGGGCGCCTGCTCCCTGGAGAACGTCCAGGTCGCCGTCCTCGACGAGGCCGACCAGATGTCCGACCTGGGCTTCCTGCCCGAGGTCACCGAGCTGCTCGACCAGGTCCCGTCCGGCGGCCAGCGCATGCTGTTCTCCGCGACGATGGAGAACGAGATCTCCACGCTGGTCAAGCGCTACCTGACCAACCCGGTCAGCCACGAGGTCGACAGCGCCCAGGGCAACGTCACCACGATGACCCACCACGTCCTCGTCGTGAAGCCGAAGGACAAGGCGCCGGTCACCGCCGCGATCGCCGCGCGCAAGGGCCGCACCATCATCTTCGTCCGCACCCAGCTGGGCGCGGACCGCATCGCCGAGCAGCTGCGCGAGTCCGGTGTGAAGGCCGACGCCCTGCACGGCGGCATGACCCAGGGCGCGCGTACCCGCACGCTGGCCGACTTCAAGGACGGCTACGTCAACGCGCTCGTCGCGACCGACGTCGCCGCGCGCGGCATCCACGTCGACGGCATCGACCTGGTCCTGAACGTGGACCCGGCCGGCGACCACAAGGACTACCTGCACCGTTCGGGCCGTACCGCCCGCGCCGGCAAGTCCGGCACCGTCGTCTCGCTGTCGCTGCCGCACCAGCGCCGCCAGATCTTCCGTCTGATGGAGGACGCGGGCGTCGACGCCTCGCGCCACATCGTCGGCGGCGCCGGCGCGTTCGACCCGGAGGTCGCCGAGATCACCGGCGCCCGTTCGCTGACCGAGGTCCAGGCCGACTCCGCGAACAACGCCGCCAAGCAGGCGGAGCGCGAGGTCGCCGACCTCACCCGCCAGCTGGAGCGCATCCAGCGGCGCGCCGTCGAGCTGCGCGAGGAGGCCGACCGTCTGGTGGCCCGCGCGGCGCGCGAGCGCGGCGACGACCCGGAGACGGCCGTCGCCGAGGTGACGGAGGCCGCCGAGGCCGAGGTCACCGCCGCCGTGGCCGCCGACGCGGTCGCGGAGCAGCCGGTGGAGCGCCGCGACGACCGCGGCAACTTCGACCGCCGGTCCTCCTCCTCCCGCTCCTTCGACCGCCGTGACGACCGCGGTGGCTCCTTCGAGCGCCGTGACGACCGTGGCGGCTCGTTCCGCCGCGACGACCGCGGTGGCTCGTCCTTCCGCCGCGACGACCGTCGTGACGACCGTGGTGGTCGCTCCTTCGAGCGTCGTGACGACCGTGGTGGCTCCTCGTTCCGTCGTGACGACCGTGGTTCGTCGGGTGGCTCGTTCGAGCGTCGCGACGACCGTGGTGGCTCGTCCTTCCGTCGCGACGACCGTGGTGGCCGTTCCTTCGAGCGTCGTGACGACCGTGGTGGCTCCTCGTTCCGTCGTGACGACCGTGGTTCGTCCGGTGGCTCGTTCGAGCGTCGCGACGACCGTGGCGGCTCGTCCTTCCGCCGCGACGACCGCCCGAGCGGCGGCCACCGTGGCAGCGACCGCCCGTTCAACCGCGACCGCCGCGACGACCGCCCGGCCTCCAGCGGCTTCCGCTCCGGCTCCTCGGACCGCCCGTACGGCCGCCGCGACGACCACCGCGGCACCGGCACCGGCTCCTTCGGCCGCCGCGACGACAAGCCGCGCTGGAAGCGCAACGGCTGATCCACTGACAGCGCCCGTGTCCCCGGACACGGGCGCTGTTCCGTCCCCCCACCCGCCTCCGCCGCTCCTCCGACCGGGATACCCGATCGGCTCCCGCGCCGGGGGAAGCTATGCTCGGGGGTGACTCGTGGAGGGCCGTTAGCTCAATTGGCAGAGCAGTGGACTTTTAATCCATTGGTTGTCGGTTCGAGTCCGACACGGCCTACCGAGCGCGGGGGCGGGCGCAAGCCCGTGACCTGTGAGGAAGCGCCCCACCCGGCATCAGCCGGGTGGGGCGCTTCGGCGTTTGGGGGGCTCGTGCGTGGGCGATGCGTGAGCGGGGGCGCCGAACGAGCTGTTGGCCCGGCTGCGCCGACGGAGACGTAACGGCTAGTTGGCGAGGTCGAACTGACGGAGCCAGTCCGGGTCTCCCTCGCCGACCGTGGCGACCAGCCCGCCGCACAAAAGCAGCATGTACAGGACGAAGGTGATCGGGTTGTCCCCGTAGTGCTCCATCCCCTCGTTGAGGGTGATGTTCGGGGCGTCCGGGTGGCCTATGAATCCCGCTGCCTGGATGAGGTCGTCATGCGCGATCCCGAGGGTGTCGGAGACCCATTCGACGGCTTCACGTGCCTGTTTCTCGGTGATCTGCTCCCGGGCGGCAACAAGCCAGAACATGAGCGTCGTGAAGACCATGGTCGGGTCCGACGCGTGCTCACCCTCGATGAAGGAGCCACCCGGCCCCTTGGACGGATTCGCCATCCAGGAAGCGATGTCGGCTCGTAGACGCTTCGCCGTACGAACTCGCGAGATCTCGGACAGGTCGGGCGCGGTGGCGCGAGTCTTTCGCATCGCGCGGGCGCTTCGGCGGCGTTGGCTGTTTCGTCCCACGGGCAGAGCTTCGCACCCGTACAGAGTTCCGGCCGGGGAAACAGCCAAGCCGCCGGAATCTGCCCCTTGGGGGACAAGCGAGTGATAGGGCGCAGGACGTCCGGCTGGATCGACCGGGCGCCTGTCGCTGTGGGCGGCGCGCCATCAGCTCGCCTGAGGGGCGCCCCCGCTCTTGCGGGGGATGAGCCGCGCGGCGGCCTCAGCCGCAGCCTGGTCCACCTCTGGGAGCAGGCTCGTGGACGTGTCCGACGTCAGCGTGATCGTGGAGTGCCGCAGCGTCTCCTTGACCGAGTGGCGGTCCCCGCCCTCGCCGTGGGTGAGCGTCGCGGCGACGTGGCGCAAGGTGATCGGCGGCAGACCCGTGGTGGCGAGCACGCGGCGGAAGGCCCGTCCTGACCGCCGTACTGGACCAGGCCGAACGCGCGGGTCACGATGCGGGTGCTCTGCTCCGGCAGGCCGCTGCCCAGCGGGAACTCGGCACTGCGGACTCCCTGTCCGAGGTGCTGGTCTGGCGGCTGCACGGGCTCGACATCCGTCCGGTGAAGAGCCTGGATCGGAGCGTACGGGCGAAGGGCCTCCTCTCGCCGGTACGGCCGGCCATCGCGCCCGCCGCTTCGGCGGTACGACCGCGCGGACGCTGACCCCGTCCGTCAGGCGTCCGCCGGGCGGGCTCCGTGCTCGGCGGCCAGTGCGGTGAGGCGGGAGGCCATGGCGGTGTCGAGGGCGGTGATGGCGTTCCCGGCGTCGTGGGTGTTGAGGGCGAAGCCGATCGTCCCGTAGAGGATGGTGATCTCGGCGTGGTGATTGGCCTCGTCCTCGGCTGTCGCGGAGGCGGCGTAGAAGGCGGGGACGGCGCGGCGGTCGGCCTTGAAGGTCGCGGTGAGCTTCCCGTCCCGAATGCTCCAGCCAGGGAGGTCGGCCAGGGCTCGGTCGAGTTCGGCGGAGGTCAGCGGGGTAGCGGCCATGGGTTGCTCCTTCGTTTAACGGTTTTACGCGGTGAGTGGTCCAAGGGCCTTGACCAGGCGGTCACCGATGGGGTCGCCCCGCCAGCGGCTCATGCTCTCGCGGAGGGTTTCCAGTTCCTTGCGATGGCGGGCGGAGCGCGTCTGGGCGGCGATCTCGGCGGATTCGGCGGCCAGGGTCACGGCGTGCTCGGGTTCGCCGGTGGCGGCGTACGCGGCTGCCTGGCGGGCGAGGTAGACGCCGGTGTCGCGGCGGGCGGCCGGGGGCATGTCTGCGTTGATCCGGTCCCAGATACGCCGGGCCTCGGCCTGGAGCCCCATCCGGCCGTAGCAGGTGGCCCGCTGCACCTCGAAGAAGTACGAGTTTCGGTGTGCCGCGCCCCAGGGGATGGAGGGGTCCACCGTCACGACCGTCCGGGACGCCTCGTCCAGGGTCCGGTCGACCGCGGCCCGCTCTCCGAGCAGGGAGTGGCCGTGGGCCTGCTGGTTCAGGATGTTGACCCGGATGCGGTCCGAGAGCCGGTGCCCTTCGCCCAGCCCTCCCCGGCACAGGTCGACGGCGGCACGGCCGTCGGCGAGATCGATCCGGAGGCGGGCCATGTTGGAGACGGCGTACGCGGTCAGATCGGCGTTCCCGGTCATTTGGGCGTCCGACTGGGCGATGCCGTGCCAGTACGCGGTGGAGTCCCAGAGCCCGGCGTCCTGGTGGAGCCAGGCGGCGAGGACGGCGTAGGTGACCCCGACCTGGAGCAGTTCCTCGCGTACGGGGCCGTTGGCGGCCCGGGAGAGATTGCTGATCAGCCGGTACTGCTCGGCGACGGTCCCGATGAGATCGCGGGGGCCGAGCATCATGTCGGCTGCGTAGTGGCCGTCGAGCTGTTGGTAGAAGTAGCCGACCAGGGCCGGGTCGATGTCCCGGGGCCTGAGGTCGGCAGGGCTCACGATGCTGAGCGCGGCCACCGAACCGGCGGCCAGGAAGCTGCGGCGTTCCATGGAAGATCCCTCCTCCGCAGGGCGCAGACGGACGGGGTGGCCGGGCGGGGGAGCGAAGCCTAGATGCTCGGGGCTCAGGCCGAAGGCCGCACGCAGGGCGGCGGCGGTGTCGGGCCGGGGCCAGCCGGGCCGGTCCGACTCCCAGCGCCGGTAGGTGCGCACGCTGACGGTGAAGTACGGATCTCCGAGCGCGAGCCGGCCCGCCGTGCTGATCTCCTCGGCCGCTTTCTCCTGGGAGAGCCACCCACGGTCGAGCCGTGCCGCCCGCAGCCTGTCGTTGGTCCTCACGGTGTCCCCTTGCGATCGACCTCTCCAACGTAACGCCCAACTGATCAGCTCATACCCGACGTTACGGAAGAACGGTCCATCTGTTCGAAGTGGCCGGTCAATGGCCGCTCTGTGGCCGTCGGGCTTCCTGGCCGCCCGGTGGGGTCCGGCGGTTCCCTGGAACGGTCAGCCACTCGCCACCCCAGGGAAGAGGTGAAGCCGGTGTCCCGACCCCCCTGCACAGACGCCGCACACGAAAGCCCTCGGGTGTCTGGGCCCCGTGCCCGTGACAGCGAGTCCGGTGACCGAGCACCGCTCCCCGAGGCCGCGCAGACGTTTCGCGGCAGCCACGGTGACCCCACCCGCTGGACAGCCGAGGAGTGGACGGTGTTCCTCTCCCTGGGCGGCGCGCGATGACCGGCAGGCACGCCGCCGGGCGCCCCTCGCGCCCTGGTCTCGCGGCTTTGCTGCTCGGGGTCATCGGTGTCGTACCGCCCTTCCTCGTGCTCATGACACGGGCGATCGACGCGGCTTTGCCCGTGAAACCTCTGCCGGTCGTCGCCGCCGATACCGAGGCGGTTTCCGAACCGTCCGCCACCTCCTGAGACTGCCCCGGGCAGGGACCGAACGATCCCCCACTCCCTGCCCGGGGCCGCACGCTCCCGGTCCACCCGGCCCGGGACCACCCGAACACTCTCTCCACCACGAAAGGGGAACCCTGATGTCCCTGCTCCTGGAACGCGTCCCGTCCCTCTCCCACGAGATCGCCGGCGAGCCCGCCGGACCGGCTGAGACTCGTCCGTTCGGCCTGGACAGCCTGACCGATCCGACACCGGTCCACGGACACCGTCCGGCGCTGACCGTGGACCCGGTCAGCCAGCTCTCCCTGGTCGACGGCCTCCCGGCCGACGCCCACCCCACCATGAGCAAGACGTCCTGCAACACCGAGTCGGACGGCAAGGACGCCATCGCCGTCGACACGGACCAGAACGACGACGAGTACGAAGACTGATGACGTTCCGCGCCAGTCAGGGCACGCGCGGCGGGCTCCCGCCGCGCGTGCTCGTCGTCACCCACGCCCTGGACCCCACCGCGGACTTCGTCCTGCGCGAGCTGAACGAGCGACGGGTCCCGTTCTGGCGGACCGACCTCGCCGACTTCCCCACCCGCACCACTCTCCGTACGGAGCTGGGGGCGGACAGCCGCTGGGCCGGCTCCCTCCACGACTCCGTCCAGGGCATCGACTTATCGGAGCTGCGGGCGGTGTGGTGGCGCAAGCCCACCGCCCACGAGCTGCCGGATTCGATGAGCGGCCCGGAGCGTCGGTTCGCCGTCGGGCAGGCCAAGCGGGCGATCACCGTCCTCGGCTCGCTACCCGGGGTGCTGTGGGTGAACCGGCCGCAGGCGAACGTCGACTGCACCAAGCCGGTACACCTGGCCGCCGCCGTGGCCAGCGGGCTCCAGGTGCCCGAGACGCTGATCACCAACGACCCGGCCGCCGTACCGCCCTTCGCCCGACGCTGCGGTGGGCGGATCGTGACCAAGGTGCTCGGCGGCATCGTCCACACCGAGGGCGGCACCCGGGGCCAGCTCTACACCCGCCGCGTCCCCGAGGAGCAGTGGCGCGACCCCCGGATCGCGTTGACCGCGCACCTCTTTCAGCGGGAGATCACGGACCGCGCGTACGAGGTCCGCGTCGCGGTCGTCGCCGGGCGGCTCTTCGCCGCAGCGATCCACGCCCCGGCCGGGCACACCGGACCGGACTGGCGTCAGGACTCCGACGCCTTCACCCACACCGCCATCGACCTGCCCGCCTCGATCGAGGACGCGGTACGCGAGATGATGCGCCGCCTCGGCCTGGTCTTCGCCGCCCTCGACTTCATCGTGGACGACCGGGGCGTGCACTACCTGGTCGATGTCAACGCGGGAGGCCAGTGGGCCTGGATCGAACCCACCCGCGAACCGATCACCTACGCCATCGCCGATCTCCTCCAGAAAGGCCCCACCCGCCGATGACCAGCGCTTTCACGGATCAGGCCGCCGCCGAGGCCCGCCGCGTCCTCGCCCAGGCCCTCACTGACGCGGGCGACCTCACCGACCCGGACTGGCGCCGCGCTTTCGAAGACGTCCCCCGCCACGTCTTCGTCCCGTACTTCTACGCACCCTCCGGGGAGCGCGTCTCCGGTGACGAACGCTGGTTCACCGCTGTCCACGAGGACCGCAGCCTGGTCACCCACCGAACGGACGGGGCGGCGATCTCGTCCAGCTCGCAGCCGTCCCTCATGGCCACCATGCTCGAAGCCCTTGGGGTGGCGGACGGGATGAACGTCCTGGAGATCGGCGCCGGCACCGGCTACAACGCCGCCCTGCTCGCCCACCGCCTCGGCGACGACCGCGTCACCACTGTCGACATCGCCGAGGACATCACCGGGCCCGCCCGCGAGCGCCTGGCCGCTGCCGGATACCGACCGACCGTGATCACGGGCGATGGCTCCCTCGGTGCCCCTGACCGCGCCCCCTATGACCGGATCATCGTCACCTGCGGCCTGTCCACGGTCCCCCCGGCCCTGCTTCAGCAGCTCACCGCCGACGGCTTCCTTCTCGCACCGCTCGGCAACGCCCTCGCTCGTATCCACCCGACGGGACCGGGCACCGCCACTGGCCGCTTCCTCCCCCACGGCGCCTTCTTCATGCCCCTGCGCCACACCCCGACCGACGGCATCCCGACCCGCCGCCCGCCTTTGCCCACCGGCCCCGGCCGCCCCTCCACCCTCCCCGCCGAAGCCATCGCCGACAACCACTTCCGCTTCCTCGTCGGCATCGCCCTCCCTGGCCTCACCTGGCAGTACGACCTGGGCGAGAACGGCGGGATCACGGGAGCCCGCGTCTGGCACTTCGACGGGTCCATCGCCGAGGCTCACCCCGACACCACGGTGACCGAGGCGGGCCCCCGCCCCCTCTGGACCACCCTCGAAGACGCCCACCGCACTTACCGGATCGCGGGCCGTCCCACCCCCGACCGCTACGGCATCACCATCACCTCCGAAAGCCAGCGAGTCTGGCTCGACAACCCCGATGGGTCGAGCTGGGTCTTGGGCGGATGAACTGGGGCCGTGCGACCCCAGCAGACATGGCCTGCTGGGGTCGGGTTGTCAGGAGATGGCAGCGATGGCCAGGCTGATGATGATGTGCAACCACCCTGGGTTGGACCACCAAGGCTCCCGCACCTTCAGTGCAATGACGACCATGTTCCCCTCCTGTTGAAACTCGGGGCTGGCCAACCTGGCCACCCCTATTGCTGGGGTAAACCGAGGCGTCGGTCAGGAGTCACTGGGATGGCAGCAACAGTCCCCTCGGGTGTGACAGGGCAGCATGAGAGGGTCGGACTGGCGAGCGGGAACCGATGGAACGTGTGCATCCGTTGTTGGGGTACAGCACGAAGGCAGTCGCCATGCCGACGTCACTCGTTGCGCCACGAGTTGATGGAATGCCCCCACGCCTGGGCCGGGAGCTCTCACGGGCGGCCCCTCCAGCAAGTGCCGATAAAGAGACCATCTCCGAGTGCCGGGGCCATGTGAAAAAGGCACCTCCAGTACGGCGGAGGGGCCGACATCCCCGCGTGCGCGGGGACCACTCTGAGGCTTGGCCTATCCAGCCGAGCGGACTGGGACCATCCCCGCGTGTGCGGGGAAATACGGGACCACGGTGGCAGAGAAAGGTCCCAACAGTGCAGTGTTGTAGTACCCAACGAGCGGACTTCTGCGTGGTGCCGCGCCAAGGACAAGTCGGCGGTGTGCGTGAGCGGACGTGCCGGTAGAAGGAGTTCGGATCTGGATCTGGCGACACGGAACGCCTGGCCGAGCGGGTTCCTGCGGTCGGCGGGTACCAGAGGTGACACCCCAGCACAAGATCGCCAGGTCTTTTAATCCATTGGTTGTCGGTTCGAGTCCGACACGGCCTACGCGAAAACCCCAGGTCAGACATTGTCTGGCCTGGGGTTCTCTGTGTTTCTGGGGGCCTGGGGGTCGTTTGGTGGCCCGCTGCTGGCCCGAAAGGTAAACGATCGCGAGTTGGGGTCCGGTCTCTCTGCCGGGTTGGGCGACCTGTCATCCCGCCGGATCCAGTACGTCATCTGAAGTCGGGTCAGTTGGGCGGAGGGCGAAACAGCGAGCCCCGGCCGCACGCTGGGGAAGGCGCGTGGCCGGGGCCCTTTGTGCCGTTCCTGGGGTGGGCGGACCGGGGAGTCGTCAGTCGGCCCAGGCCGGCTCCGGGGGCTGGCCTGGGCAGTGTTTGGCGGATCACGCGGTCCCTCTCGCCGTTTCGAACGCGTCCGACCCGAACGGTGCTCCCTCGTACGAGTAGGGGAAGTCGATTCCCCACGTGGCGTAGTACAGGGCCCGACGGCGCTGCTGCTGGAGGGAGCGGAGCCGCAAGGCGGCTTCTGCTCGCTGCCGGAAGATCGCTTGAGCCTCATCCTTGGTCGGCCCGGTCCAGGGGCGGGACCACGGGCTGGCGGTGACGGGGTCGATCGGCGCGGTGGGACGTGCGCCAAGGTACCGAGCGGAGTGCCGCCCCTCGGGCCGGTGAGCTGGCAGAAGAACATCCAGGATCCATGCGAGGGCACGGGAGATAGGGTCGAGCATGTCGTCAGCTCCCATTAGCTGATCGGCGGAGCCCCGAGCGGATCGATTAGGCCCGGTCCCTCGGGGCGTTGTCGTCTCCGACGGTAGATTAACCTGTAGATACCTGTCTATAGCTAGCTGTAGCTATGAGTATCTATGTAGTGATGGATGTGGGTGTGTACGGTCCGGTCTGTGATGGAGTACGACCCGACCCGCCCCAAGTGGCAGCAGATCGCCGAGGTGCTGCGACAGCGGATCATCAGCGGCGAGTACCAGCCGCGACACCGCCTGTCCGAAGTGCAGTTGGAGGCTGAATTCGCCGTTGCCCGGGTGACGGTCCGCAAGGCGACGGCAGCGCTACGAGAACAAGGGCTGATCACCACCGTGGCCGGCATGGGGTCGTTCATCGCCGAACGGGACGAGGACAACGACCAAGGCAACGCGTAGCCAGATGTGAAGGACCCCGTCCCCCTCTGGACGGTTTCCGCCGTCACTGAGGGTCGGGCGGTCCGCTCTCGGTGGCAGCCCGGGAGTCCGTGGAACCGGGGCAGCCGAGTGCGGAAGTCGGTGAACTACTTCTTCTTCCTGGCCGCTTGCTGCTGTTGCTTGCTGGCCTCGCGCTCCGCCGCGCGGCGCTCCGCCCTGTTCCCCTGCGGGTCCGGCAGAATGCCCGGCCTCGCCCGGGGCGAGTGCATCGAGTCGCCCGCTGGTGCCGGTTTACGCGCCACGGGATCTCCTGACCTGTTCTCGGGTGGGAAGACCCGTCCGGCTGCCGACCGTCCCCGCCGATGTGGGGTGACAGCCGGACGGGGGTTGTACCCGCCACGGTCCAAGGAGGCGTGGTCTCGGCCGTGACGGGAGATGGGGGTTACGGGACCCGCTTTCTCCTGCCGCGCAGGGGAACGGACCACGTTTCGAGCCTGGTCTTCAGCCAGCGGTCAGATACGCCGTACGTTCCGGCGAGGGTGCCGAGGGATTCGCCGGCGAGATAGCGGGCGATGACGGTCACCCGCTCGGTGTCCGTCCTGGTTCGGGCCGCGCGTACCTCGGCATCCGTGCGGCGAACCCGCCCGTCCTGCCGTTTCCGCTCCGGTGGCCCGGGGTCCGCGTCCGCCTGTGCGCGCACCGCCGCCGGGTGGGCGCGTACCTCGTGCAGGTCCCGGAGCGCCCGAGCGGTCTCCACGGCGGCGGGATCAGACCCTCGTGCGGTACGGATCAGGTACTCCCCGATCCGCCGGCACGCGGAACACGTATCCGTCCCGGACAGCCCGGACCGTGGGCCCGGACGTTCAGCAACCGCTGGCACCGGATCCCTCATCCTCCGGGGCGGCGTTCCAACCGATGCGCACGCCGACGGAACGCAGCATGTTGATCGCTTGGGCGGCCTCGGACGAGACGATCAGCGGGTCGGCTCCGGCGGCGATCCGCCGTACGGTCTCCACTTGCCACCCCGTCGGCAGGCGTCCGATTCGGTCCGCGACCACAGCGGTGTCGTACGTACGGGAACCGGACCGGCGCGGAGGCGGGTCCTGATCGCGTTCGGCTTTCGCGCCGGCGAGGGCGAGAGCAGCGGCAAGGGTTGGGCGGGCCAAAGGGGCGGCAGGACGCGGGGCGCCCGTGAGCAGCACCGGGGGAGGCTCGACGGGGGCTACCTGGTCGAGGACGGATGCTCTCCACTCGGCCCGCAGGCGGCGGAACGCGCCCCAGAGATACACCGCGATCTCCCCCTGGTGCACCCGTTCGGGGTCCGCTTCGGGCCATCGAGCGGCCCCGTGGGGATCGCACTTGGCCGCGAAGTGGGCGACATCGGCGCGGAAGCGAGCGACGAGCGGTTCGTATCCGGCCCTCTCTACTGCCTGCGTCCACGCATGGCGGAGACGGAGGCTGTCAGCAAGGCACCAGTGCGCGGCTGCCCGCTCGCACTCCGGGAGCCGGTCCCACACTCCGCACGCGGTCAGTGCGTCGCGTACGGCCGTCCCGGTGTGTCCCGCGATGGTGGCCACGTCGGGCCACGGGTAGGTCGTCCATTGGGAGAGCACATCCAGGGAGCTGCGTAGCTCGTCCACCAAGGTGGGCTGAGCGGGTTCGGGCATGACGGATCCAGGGAGGAAGGAGGTACGGGGAAGGGGATTACTGGGTGATCAGCACCGCGAGGCGCCAGCCGACCAGGACGTAGGTGGCGATTGCGGCGGTGCCTATGAACGCGGTTCTCACAGCCGTATCCGGCCCGCTCGGGAGAGTCCCGCCGCATCGGCCGGAATGGTCACGGGCCACACCGAGAGGGTGTACAGCCCGGTGTGATCGGAGACAGCGAGGGAGAACGGCGCGATCCCGAGTTGGGCCATCGCGGCACTCTGCGCGTCGTCATCAGCGCACCACTGGCGTAAAGCACTCGGTACGTCAGCCGATACGGGAGGTAAGGCGCGCGCAGTGCCGGCGAGCCAGGAGGCGTCCGGGGCGGGGTCGAGGCCATCGGCGATGCGGTGCGCCTGGTGGTGCAGCCACCGGAGCGCGAGCCGACGGGTCGAGGCCAGATGGGTACCGAGCCGAACGGACACCGTCCGCCCCGACACGGGCCCCTCGCCGGTCGCCTCAGCCCAGTAGACGACACGCGGGCATGAGACGGCCGTCATCGGCGGTGCGCCCGCCGGGTGGTCTCGTCAGCCCGGGTGAGAGCCCGTAGACGGTCGTACGTGCCGGCGGGTTCGGTCTCGTCGGGCGCTGCGGTCCATTCCGCTCCCCCGCCCGGGGGACGGAGTATCCAGCCGCCTTCTGCGACTCCGTGGAACTCCCCGACCCGGTCCCGCTTGCGGTCGTGCACCAGGGTGCCGGCTTCGGGCGGGGTCTTCGAGTGGGTTTCCGGTGCGGCGGGAAGTCCCGCCGCCGCGTCGTACAGGGCACGTCGGCGTGCTCGGTCTGTGCTGCTGCGTGGGGTGGTCATCGTGGCGCCTCCGAGGGTGTGGGGCCAGACACGAAGACCGTATGGACCGACGGTTCGGCGGACCACCAGCGCGGCAGTGTCGATCACGCCGCACATAGCCACCGAAGTCACACGGAGCGTGACACCTAACCGACGATCCCCAGGTAAGCGGCCATGTCCCGCATGTCCCTCGTCAACGTCCGCTTACGGGAACGCAGGATGTCCCCCATGACCCGACGGGCCATCGGCTGATGCCTGATCCACTCAGCGCCACTGACCTTGATTCCTGACAGCTCGTCCATCGCGTCCTGGTGGGACCCGAGCACCGTGTAGGCCAAGGACAGGTCCAACCGGTGCCGATGCCAGTCGGCGCCTTCCGCCGGAAAGCCCAGCTTCCGCATCGACCGTGCTTCCAGGACTCCTCGCGTGGACCGTGCGACGACCTGCCGTGCATCGCTCACGCTCTGGCCCTTGACCAAGACATCCTCAATCGACTTGATGGACACCTTGACGGGCCCGAATCCACCCCATGTCGACGGGAAGTGCCGATCTTCTCTGCTCATGCCGGCGGCGGCACGCGCGGCCATGCGGCGTGCCTGTTTGGCGTCTTCGGGCCGATTGTCGCGAACGGCCGATGCGGCGGCCCGCATCCACAGCTCCCCCCACAGACCAACCCGTGCACTATCCGCGTCGGCCATGCGCGGCTCCATCGCCTCCGCTGTGGTCACAGCGAGCTGATAGCACTCCGCGAACCGGTCCTGCCTCAGCAACAACCATCCAAGCCCGACGACGCCTACAGCGGCCGTGTGCCGGTCCTCTACGTCCCGTGCAAGCCGAATCCCCTCCGAGAGCGCTTGGTAGGCAAGGTCGTACTGACGTACCTGAGTGAGGTACTTCCCCGACACCAGCAGGGCGAGGGCCCGCGTGACCGTGGCCCGCCGGCGCTCCTTGCCGCTTGCCGCTGAAACAGCGGCCTCGGTCTGTCGCAACAGGATGGGGAGTTGGGTGGCCACGGATTCGAACTGGTCAGCACGGTAGAGGGTGTGAACATCCAGGATGCGCTGCCGCAGGTCGACACTGGTATCCGAAAGCGGTGCGCGGTCCGCAATGACTCCGTCCAGCCCCACAGGAGGCATCAGCGCCATGCGGATCGGCACCAGACTCCTTCTGGTGGTCTCGTCCTCAACCACCGGCGCCGGTGAGCCCGCAACGAACAGCTGCGAGGTCGGGACCCCAAGCCCTCGGGCGATGGCATGGAGCGTCTCTGTCCGTACCGTTCCGCCTTGTTCGACCTTTTGAACGGTACGTGCGGCCAGGTCAGAGGCAGCTGCGAGGTCTTCCTGCGACAGTCCCGCAGCACGTCGGTACCGTCGAACGTTCTTGGCCAGTTCTGACACTGCCCCACCTCCGGCTCGTCCACGGTACGCCGGGGAGGGCGCCCACCGTTCTTGTACCCAGAACGAGCAGGACCGCATAGGGGAAATGCCACCCTGCGCGGTGTAGCGGGGATGCTGGTACGCGGAGAATTTCGGTGCGTCCGCCGGACAGGTACAGCCTCCCGCCGGACGCCGTTCGCCGAGCTATTGCGTGCCTGGGACGACCGGGTTGGACAGGGTGCCGATGCCGGTGACGGAGACCTCCACGGTGTCCCCGGGGAGGAAAGGGCCCACTCCGGCGGGGGTGCCGGTGAGGATGATGTCCCCGGGGTCCAGGGTGACGGCGGCGCTGATGTACGCGATGAGGTCGGCGACCGGGGTGAGGAACTGGCTCGTCCGGGCGTGCTGGCGGAGTACGCCGTTGACGTGGCACCGGATCTCCAGGTCCGCCGGGTCGAGTCCAGTGGTGATCCAGGGGCCGAGGGGGCAGAAGGTGTCGAACGCCTTGGCCCAGGACGGCTGGCCGTCCGCCTTCTGGATGTCCCGGGCGGTCACGTCGTTGCCGCAGGTGTAGCCGAACACGTGGGAGAGCGCGGCAGAGGCCGGCACGCCCCGGGTGGTGCGGCCGATGACGACGGCCAGCTCCGCTTCGTACTCGACCTGCCGGGACTGGGCCGGGTAGCGGATCGGCTCGCCGGGCCCGATCACGGCGGACGGCGGCTTGAAGAAGAGCCGGGGCACAGCTGGTGCGCCCATGCCCATCTCGGCGATGTGGTCGGCGTAGTTCCGGCCCATGGCCACGATCTTCCCGGGTTGGACGGGGGAGAGAAGCCGTACGTCGTCCAGGGGCACCGTGCGCCCGGCCTGCCGGACTCCGTCCCGTGCCGGGTCCCCGTCCAGGACTTCCACCGTGGTGTTGCCCTCGGTGCCGTTCACCCGGCCGTGCCGGATCGCACCGTGCAACTCGAAGCGAACGAACCGCTGTCCCTCCATGCGTGCCGATCGTAGGCAGTGCGTGGAGTCGGGGGAAGATCCGCCGTGTTGACGGTGGGGTGTTGGTCCCCGTGCACGGGGCGCCCGGCCGATGCGACGAGCCCCGGCCGCGCGCGGGGGCGGGTGCGGCCGGGGCCCTGTTTCCCGGCCCTGGGACAGGTGGGCCGGGGAGCCGTCCGTCGGGGGCCCGGGGTGCGGAGGCGTGGTCGCACGCTCCGGGCCGGTGCCCGACGGACGGCGTTCGGGGGTCAGAGCAGTTCGGCCATGCCGACGCCGAACAGACCGAGGGCGGACAGGTAGGTCACGGTCATCAGGCACGACAGCCATGTCTGCGGGCTGGGCCTCATGGGGCGTCACCGCCGTTGGCCGGCGCTGTGGCCGTCCGGAGGGCTTCGGTGATCCGCTCCACTGCCCCGGCGGGCAGGCAGCCGATCTCCACCTGGGCGCCGCCGAAACGGGAGACCTTCGGCCCGATGCCGCGCCACACCTCCTCGGGGATCTCCACGCCGGCGAGCCAGCGGCCGGCCGGTGTGCGGTGCGTCGTGATGGTCATGTCGTTCCCTGCGGGCGGCGCTTCTGCCGGTGGGCTGTGCCTCCGGTGGCGGGCCGGTTCAGTCAATGCCCCCTCGCCCCGCCGCGCGAGGAAAAGAATCAGTCGGACCAGGTGGTGGCGTTGCGGAAATTCCCGCCTTGTCGCTCACCGACAGATCACGCGTCGCTACGTTGAGTTCGTGGAGACCAACGCGACTTTCGTCGGTGCCTTGCGGGAGAAGGGCTTCACCCAGGGGGAGGCGGCCGAAGCGCTGAACGCTGTTCTGCGTTCCCAGGGGCATGGGGGCACGGTCAGCGACCGGACGGTCCGGCACTGGAGTGCGGGGAAGACCCGATGGCCGCATCTTCGGCAACGCGAGGCGCTGGAGACGGTGTTCGGATGTACCGTCGAAGAGCTGGGCTTCACGCCGCCAGCCCGGAGACGTCCCGACGCACCCATGGAGTCACCCGTGAGGCGCAGAATCTTCCTCTCCGCCGCCACCGGCACAACGACGGCCGCAATGATTCCCTTCGCCGGCGCGAGCCATGCCGTGGGCACGTCGGATGTCCTGCGTCTGCGCAGCGGGATCGATGAGCTGATCTCTCTGGACAACAACAGAGGGGGGCACGAGCAACTGGAGCGGGCCGCGCTGGCCGGTGCCGAGGAGGCACTGCGGCTACAGCAGCTCTCCGCCTCCCAGCGGGTCCGGCGCCGGTTGTTCGGCGTGGCGAGCGAGTACACCGTCTGGGCCGCGTGGAGTGCCGTCGACGCCCAGCAGGCCGGCCGCGCCGTTCCGCTGCTCCACCACGCTCTCTACCTTGCCGGGATGGCGCAGGACCCCGTAGCGAAGATGAAGGTCTGGAACAACCTCGCCATGGCAGCCCGCCAGCGCGGCGACTACCGGGAAGCCTTTGACGCCGGGCAGGCGGCCCTGTCCGTTGTCAGCACCAGGCAGTACCCCTTGCTGGCTTCTCTGGCGCATGCGCGTATCGCCGTCGGCCACGGATATCTGGGGGAACGTCAGGCCGCGCTGCGCTCGTTCGGCCATGCCCAGGAGGCTCTGGAGAAGGTGGATCCGGAACAGCCCCAGCCGGGCTGGATCGCCTTCTACGGCCCCGGCGACCTGGCAGCGCTCACCGCGGTCGTTCATGAACACGCAGGAGAACACGCCGAGGCCGAGGCCGCCTCCCACCGGGCCTTCAGCGCCACTCCGCCGGAGTACCGCCGGAACCGGGCCATGGACATGGCCCGGATCGCGCTGGCACAGCTTCGTCAGCACGATGTCGAACAGGCTTGCGCCACGGCCACCGCCTCCGTCGGTCTGATGAACGGCGATCCGCTCCCCGGGCGGATGCGCGCCATTCTCGGCGACTTCCAGCAGGAACTGATCGCTCTCGCTCCGACCACACCGGTCGCCCGGGACTGGCGGGACCGCCACCGAGCGGGAAGGGGCCGAGCGTGAGTGCAGCCCACCCTTCGGGTCAGGGAGGCCCCATGGCTGAGGCACTGTCCAAGGAGCAGATCGAGGAGCGGATCCGGAGTCTCGACGGCTGGTCGACGGACGGCCGGAAGATCGAGCGCACGTACGCGGTCTCGCACATCCCCGGGGCGGCGTTCATCATGCACATCGCGGCGATTCAGGACGACCTCGGGCACCACTCGGACGCGACCCTCGGCTATCGGGCCGTGCACATCGCGATCAGCTCCAGCGACCTGGGTGGGTATGTGGCCGAGCACGACATCGAACTGGCCCGTCGCATCGAAGCCGCAGCCGGGGCCCACGGGGCGGAGTAGCGCCCCACGGCCGGTGACCGTCTCCTGCGCCGTCACAGCCGTCGCCCAAGAGTGGAGCATCGCCACCGAACCGAAGGGGACCGAACGTGAGCGCCACCGCCAACCTGACCGTCCGGCGCTACGCGCACACCGACCTTCCGCAGATCCGCCAGGCCCTGATCGACGTGCACGCCGACGTCTACGCGGATGCGATGGACGACGCGTTCAACCAGCGCTTTCCCTGGTTTGTCGATCACTGGGGCAGCGACCGCACCTTCGACTGCGTGATCGCGTACGACGGTGACGAGCCGGTCGGCTTCGCCTACGGGGCCCCTTCCGCGCCCTACCGCGAGTGGTGGCGGGAGCATCTGGGCACCGTCCCGGTGGCGCACCGGACGTTCGCGTACTCGGAGCTGGCGGTCCGCACGGCCTGGCGGAGGACCGGGACGGCCGCCCTGGTGACCCGGGCGCTCCTGGACGGGCGGAAGGAGGACCTCGTGGTCCTGCTGGTCGACATCACCCACCCCCGTGTCCAGGCCCTGTACGAGTCCTGGGGCTTCCGCAAGGTCGGTGAACGCAGGCCCCCCGTCCCCGGAGCGCCCCTGTGCGCGGTGATGCTGGCCGGTCTGCCGCTGGGCGGGCCGGCCTGACGACACCCGGCCACCATCGGGTTCCGGACATTCCGGAAAGCGCGGAGGGGGCTCTTCCAGGGTGACCGGACGGATACGGCGCCGGCACGTGTCCCGGTGGGCCGGGGTGGCGGGGCAGTGGCATCCGGGAGGCCCTTAAGGGGGATCCCCGGGATTGAGAACGGCCTGATCCCGACCGGGGCGCGCGGGTGCGGGCAACGGGGCGGCGCCGTGGTGGGTCCTGTCTGCCGATCGCGTCCGTCCCGGGCGTGGCGGCAGACAGGAGAGTTCATGTCCGTGCAGGCCCTCGGGTCCGTCCGTGCCCCGTATCACCTCTACTCCGTACCCGCCCTCGCGGCGGCCGTCGCCGTCGGGCTGCTCGCCGGGCCCGCCCGGGCCGATCCGGGGCCCCGGCCCGGTGCCGGGGTGCAGCAGGTCATGGAGGACCAGGTACGGGCCGGGGTGCCCGGGATGCTCGCGTCGGTGCGGGACGGGGGTGGGGAGGGGCGGGTCTGGCGGGGGAGCGCCGGGGTCGCCGATGTGCGGACCGGGGAGAGGCGGACGCACCAGGACCGCTTCCGGATCGGGTCGGTCACCAAGACCTTCGTCGCCACCGTCGTGCTCCAACTGGAGGCCGAGGGACGGCTCGACCTCGACGACAGCGTGGAGAGCCTGCTGCCGGGGCTGGTCACGGGTAACGGCCACGACGGCTCGCAGGTGACGATCCGCCAGTTGCTCAACCACACCAGTGGCATCAGCGACTACGCCTCGAACCGGGAGTTCTTCGACCGCTACATCGGCAGGGACTTCCTGCGGAACCGCTTCCACCGGCACACCCCCGAGAGCCTGGTGCGCTGGGCCATGCGCAGCGCCCCCGACTTCGCTCCCGGCACGGGCTGGAACTACTCCAACACCGAGTACATCCTCGCCGGGATGATCATCGAGAAGGTCACCGGCACCTCCTACGAACACCAGGTCGAGCGGCGGATCCTGCGGCCGCTGGGGCTGCGGGCCACCTCGCTGCCCCGGCACGCGACCGCGCTGCCCGAGCCGTCGGGGCGGCACTACACGAAGGTCCCGTTCGGCGACCCCGCCGGGCGGGTGCACGAGGTCGACCGGCTGAACGCCTCCTCCGGCTGGGCCGCCGGGGACATGATCTCCACCACCGGCGATCTGCACCGGTTCATCCGCGCCCTGATGTCCGGGCGGCTGCTGCCCCCCGCCCAGCAGAAGGCGTTGACCACGACCGTGGCGAGCGCCGAGGGCGGCGCCCGCTACGGGCTCGGCCTCGGCCGGCAGGAGCTGTCGTGCGGGGCCGTCGTCTGGGGGCACGCGGGCGGAATCCACGGGTCCCGCTCCGGGATGTACCTGGACGAGCGGAACGGGCGCTCCTTTGTCGTGAACGCCAACGCGGAGTGGGCCACCGGGTCCCGCGAGGCGGCGGAAGCGGCCTTCTGCCCGGCGGGAGGTCCGACCGGAGGTGGACCGGGAAGTCCGACCGGAAGCCCGTCCGAAGGGCCGTCCGCAGGCCCGCCCGGATAGCCCGGCCGTTCCCCTCAGCCGGCCGCCGGGCGGGCCCCGTGCCCCGTCGCGAGAGCGGTGAGCCTGGCGGCCATGGCGGTGTCGAGCGCGGTGATCGCGTCCCCGGCGTCGTGCGTGCTCAGGGCGAAGCCGACCGTTCCGTAGAGGATCCGGACCTCGGCGTGGTGGTTCGCCTCGTCCTCGGCGGCGGCGACGGCCGCGTACAGGGCGGGGACGTTCGCCCGTTCGGCCTTGAAGGTCGCGGTGAGTCTGCCGTCCTCGACCGTCCAGCCGGGGAGGCCGGTCAGGGCGTGGTCGAGTTCGGCGGCGGTCAGCGGGGTGGCGGCCATGCGCGGATGCTCCTTCGGCGGCGGGTGGGAACGATCCGGATCGTAGGCGGGCGGCCCGGTCCCCGTACGGGTGGCGCGCACAGGCCCCTCGGCCCATGGCCGGATCATGGTTGGCCGGATAGTACGTGGTGCGTAGTACGCGTCGCGTAGCAACCTGGCCCCATGGCCACCCAGGACGCCCAGACGCTCGTACTCTGCACCCTCATCGACGGCCCGCTGCACGGATACGGGATCAACGCCGCCATCGAGCGGCTGTCGGGCAACCGTCTCGGCCCCGGCAGTCTCTACGGCGCACTCTCGCGGCTGGAGGGCAAGGGACTGGTCGAGTCGCTGCCGGGGGAGGGCCGGGCGCGGCCCGTGCGGATCACCGAGCGGGGGCGGGCCGTCCTGGAGCGGGAGGCGCGGTCCATGGCGCGCGTGACCGAGCGGGTCTTCGAGTCCGTCCGGCCCGACGAGGTCCGCTATCTCGACCGGGTCGCCGCCTCCGACGCCGGCCGCGCCTACAAGGGGCTGATGCTCGATGCCCTGGCGATCCGCCCCGGTCACACGGTGCTCGACCTCGGCTGCGGACCGGGCACGGACCTCGGCGCCATGGCCGGTGCCGCGAACGGGAACGGGAGCGGGAGCGGGCGGGTGATCGGCGTCGACATCGACGAGGAGATGGCCGCGCGGGCCCGGGAGCGCACCGCCGGACTGCCCGGCGTCGAGATCGCCGTCGCCGACATGCACACCCTGCCGTACGAGGACGGCAGCGCCGACCGGGCCCGTACCGACCGGGCGCTCCAGCATGCCGCCGATCCGGCCGCAGTCCTGGCCGAGGTCCGGCGGGTGCTGCGGCCGGGTGGCCGGATCGTGATGGGTGAGCCCGACTGGGACTCGCTCGCCCTCGACCACCCCGACCGGGCGGTCTCCCGCGCGTACACCCGTTACATCGCCGACGAAGCGATCCGGAACGGAACCCTCGGCAGGGAACTCGCCCGGCTCGCCGCCGGTGCCGGTTTCACCGTGCCGACCGTGCTCCCGGTGGTGTCGGTGTTCCGTGACGTCCAGGCGGCCGATGCCGTCCTCGGGCTGAAGCGGAACACCGAGCGGGCGGTGGCCGCCGGGTATCTCACCGCCGGTGCCGGCCGGGATCTGCTCGACCACCTGGCCACCGGGCCGTTCCTCGCCACCGTGACCCTGTACGTGGTGGTGGCGGAGGTTCCCGCTGGCTGAATCCCTACACGCCGGTGGCCCGGCACGCCCCTGAGGAGCGTGCGCGGGCCACCGGTCCGCAGCGTCGGTCCTATGGCGCCGTCTCCCACACCACCTCGGTCGTCGTGCACCCGGCGGCGATCGAGAAGAGCCGGTCCTGCTCGTTCTCGTCCACGGTCAGCCCCCAGCGGAGCTTGGTCGCGGTCCACTCCGCCGCGTACCGGCAGAGCGCGCCCTGGGCCGGAGGCAGCCATTGCGCCGGGTCCTGGTCGGCCTTGGCCCGGTTCGAGCGCGCGGTGACCGCGATCAGCGAGGTGGACTGGCCCTGGTCGTTCGCGTACGCCTCCCGCCGCGCCGGCGTCCAGCCGTACGCGCCGGAGTCCCACGCCTCCGCCAGCGGAACCATGTGGTCGATGTCCAGCGCACCGGCCGGTGTCACCCGTACTTCGTCGTAGTACGACCACCAGGCGCCGCCCGTCAGCGCGCACCGCGCCCCCACGGTCGGCGGTTCCACGGCCTCCGCGATCAGCACCTCGTTACGGGTGTTGCAGCCATCGGCCGGATCGAGCCCGGCGTTCCAGTGGCGGAAGAGGTCGCGGTTGTAACCGGTCCGGTTCTCGGTGCCGACCGCCAGCCCGCCGACGGCGACCCCGAGCCGCGCGGTCTGCGCCCGCAGCCGGGGTGCGGCGGGAGCGGTGGGAGCGCCGGGGAGCGCGGCCGGGGCCGCCTCGGAGACGGCGGCCGGGGGTACGGGCGGTGGCGCCGCGTCGGCGGCGGTGGCGAGGGAGAGCGGAAGGACAAGACAGACGGCGGCCAGAACGGCACGCTTCACATGGGTGATCACGTCACCCGAAATACGGGCAGACCGCCCCGAAGTAGGCCAGCGAAACGAACGGTTGCGCCAGACGGGTGCGGGAGTTCACCCGTTTCGCCCCCTGCGGGGTGCTCCGGACGGCGTACGAGTGGACCGGCGGCCGCCACGCTGACGGACGGATGTACGGACCGGCCTACCGGCGGACGAATCCGGTCGGCACTCCGGTGGTCGCCCCGGCCTCGTGCGGGTCAATCCCCGTACCGGGCCCGTGACTCCAGCCTCTTTCGGCCGTTTGTCCCGGCATGACCAAGACACAGCGCGCCTTCGCGGCCGTGGCCTTCGCGGCCGGGGCCTCCGTCTTCTCCATCGCCGGGGCCTTCGCCTCCCCCGTACCCGTCCCCGCGGCCCCCGCCGCGCCCGCCCCGCAGGGCTCCGCCGTCGAGCAGCTGCTGACCGGTGTCAACGAGCTGAGCCAGCTCCACCAGCTGACCACCGTCACGGATGTGCCCGGCCAGGTCGCCGCGCCCGCCACCGACCAGCTCGCCGTCCTGACCGACCCCGTCGCCGGACTCGCGGGCGCGGTCCAGCCGTAGGACGTTCCGCTGAGCGGGGACGCGCCCGTCCGGCCCCCGGGTCCGTACACGCCCCCCGCTTCCGCTTCCGCTCTTCTTCCGCTCTTCTTGTGACGCGTCTTCGCGCGCTGCCATGAACCGTCCGACCCCCGCTCCCGGGGCCGTGCCCGGCGGGATCCTGCCTCCCAGGGGTCCCGTCACGGGCCGCCGCCCGACCCGCGCGGCGGCCCGGAGACGAACCGCCGGGGAAAGTGGTGTGGATCTTGCTCCGCATGGCGTAGAGTTGGGTTTACCGACGCGGGGTGGAGCAGCTCGGTAGCTCGCTGGGCTCATAACCCAGAGGTCGCAGGTTCAAATCCTGTCCCCGCTACTGAAGACCTCGGCCCGGCACTTCCTCGTGAAGTGCCGGGCCGAGGTCGTTTACGCGTTCCCCCTCGCCGCAGGCCCGCGCCGGTGCCCCCGCTCGCCCACTTGGACGGCGGCGGCTCGCCTCCGCCGCCGATTGCGGCAAGCCTGAGGGGAGCGCGACACCGTGTCCGCGGCGGTCGGCGGACCCGGTCAGGAGATCCCCTTGGCGCAGCCAGAGCAGCAGAGCGGATACGGCGGCCGCCGTTTCGTCCGGATGCTGCCCGCGCTGATGCTCGTGGCCGGCGTGGTCTTCGACCTCGTCACCCCGCCCCGGTTCACCGCCGCCCCCATGTTCACCGCGGCCCCGCTGATCGCCGCGCCCTTCTTCTCCTTCCGGGCCACCCTGGTGACCGGCATCGCGGCCGTCCTCGGCGTGCTCGCCATCCACTTCCACAAGGGGACGGCGGACGAGTCCCCCGCCTACACCGAACTCCTCACCGTGATCACGGTCTCCATCCTCGCCCTGGTGATCAACCGGGTGATCACCCGCGGCAGCGAGCGGCTGGCCTCCGCGCGCGTGATCGCCGAGACGGCACAGCGCGCCGTGCTGCCCACCCCGGCGGAACGGATCGGCGGGCTGCGGATCGCCGCCCGGTACGAGGCCGCGCTCGCGGACGCCTTCATCGGCGGCGACCTCTTCGCCGTCCAGGACACCCCGCACGGGGTCCGGCTGGTCGTCGGCGACGTACGGGGCAAGGGGCTGGGCGCGGTGGAGGCGGTCGCCGTCGCCATCGGGGCCTTCCGGGAGGCTGCGGAGCAGGAGGCCACCCTGGAAGGGGTCACCGAACGGCTGGAGCGGGCGCTGCTCCGGGAGGCCCGGCGCCGGGACACCCTGGACGCCGTCGAAGCGTTCACCACCGCCGTCCTCGCGGAGATCCCGCACGGCTCGGGCACCGTCCGGCTGGTGAACCGGGGACACCCCGAACCGCTGCTGCTCCATCCGGACGGCGCGCTGGACGTCCTCGAACCCGCGGAGGCGGCGCTGCCGCTGGGCATGGTCGAACTGGGGGCCTGGCCGGACCGGGTCGGCGAGCATCCGCTGCCGCCGGGGGCGACGCTGCTCTTCTACACCGACGGACTCTCCGAGGCGCGGGACGCGAAGGGGCACTTCTACGAACCCGCCGTCCGCCTGGCCGGGCGGGTCTTCCCCGGGCCCGGTGAACTCCTCGACGAACTGCTGGACGACGTACGCCGGCACACCGGCGGCGGGTCGACGGACGACATGGCGCTGCTCGCGGTGGCCCGCCCCCCGGCGGAGCCCTCCGCCGGGCACCGGACCCGGCACGAGCGCTCCGTTCTGCGGCCCCTGACGTCAAGGCGGCATAAAGGGTCGCACGCTCCGTAGCCGGAGCAGTGCCATCCGATAACAATTGACGCACCGTCAGATAGGGCTCTCCGCCCGACGGTGGCTCAAGTCGCCCGACTCCGCCCGCTTATGTGGCGTTAAGTCCATGGCAAAGAGATTAAAGATCGTCCTGAACAACTTGGAATAAGGACCGCCCGTCTATTAACGTTCGATAACGCAGCGCGGTCGTCCCAGCCGTCGTCAGGGCGGCACCGTGCGCACGCGCCGAATCCCGCAAGGGAACCGGGGAACCACCTCTTGGGGTGAATCGGGCTCCATCCACCGTGCTCTTCGCGGTGGCGGGTGCCCGTAGGAGACCTTCCTGCTCCGAACCCGTCAGCTAACCCGGTAGGCGAGAAGGAAGGAAAGGAGTGCGCCTCAGTGGCGTCCAACACCCCTGCCCCGGAAGCTCCGTTCAAGTCCGGGGTCTTCAGTGACGAAGGGGCCGCTCCGACCCCCGGCGTGTGGAACCCCACCGCCGAAACGATTCGCCCTGTCCGTGGACGCCACCGCAACAAGGTGATGAAGCAGCGCGGCGGTCTCGCCCGCAGCTCCACCGTCCTCGGTGTCGGTGTGATCGCGGCGGTCGGCGCCGGCGGTATCGCCACCGCGCAGGACAAGCCTGCGGTCTCCATCTCCCTTCCCGACGCCTCTTCTCTACCCGGTGTCGGCTCTTTCATGTCCGAGGACGGCGACAACGCCTCCGGTGCGGGCGACGAGAGTGCCTCCTACGCCGCGATGGGACTGGTGGCCCAGGAGGCCGGGTCCGAGCAGGCCACCGCCGCCGAGGCCCTGCGCTCCCGGATCCTGGACCAGGCCGAGGAGCAGAAGGCGAGCGCCGAGGCCGCCGCCCGCGCCGCCGCCGAGCGCGATGCCGCCGAGAAGGCCGCCGCCGAGGCCGAGAAGGCCGAGAAGGAAGCCCAGGCGAAGGCCAAGGCGGAGAAGGAAGCCAAGGAGAAGGCCGAGAAGGAGGCCAAGGCCAAGGCGGAAGCCGAAGCCAAGGCCAAGGCCGAGGAGGAGCGCCTCAAGCGCCTCGCCGGCAGCTTCTCGATGCCGCTCTCCTCGTACACCCTCACCTCCACCTACGGGCAGTCCGGCCCCATGTGGTCCTCCGGCCAGCACACCGGTCTGGACTTCGCGGCCCCGGCCGGTACGCCGCTCAAGGCCGTCGGCACCGGCACCGTCAAGTCGGCCGGCTGGTCCGGCTCGTACGGCTACCAGGTCATTCTCCAGCTGTCGGACGGCACGGAGATCATGTACGCGCACATGCACTCGATGACCGTGAGCGCCGGGCAGCAGGTCTCCACCGGCGACATGGTCGGCCGCGTCGGCGACACCGGCAACACCAGCGGCGCCCACCTGCACATGGAGGTCAAGACCTCCGGCGGCTCCGCCATGGACCCGATGTCCTGGCTGCGCTCCAAGGGCCTGCCCATCTGATCAGCGGTTTTTCGTCCGCCTGCGGCTTCGCGCCGCAGTGGGGCGACCCACCCTCCGGACCCCGGCGGCCCTGGCGCAAACCCCCCGATGCCAGGGCCGCCGGCCCGTTCCCGGCCCGTTCGTCTCAGACGCGGTACGGGTTGTACACCTCGTAGTCCCGGTGCGGCGGCGGCACCCGGACCCGGCCCGTCGCCCGTGCCGCGTACGTCAGCGCCGGCACGGCCACCGCCTTCCGCTGCCACATGTGGTGCAGCAGCTCCTGCTCGCGGGCGACGAAGTCCTCTCCCGCCGACCCCCGCTCCGCCCGGTGCCGCAGAAACGCCAGCGACGTCGCGAACCGCTGGTACTCGCAGACCGCGTGCGCCGCCGCCGGGCCCTGCGCATGCCGGGCGACCGCCCGCGCCACCGTGCGCGCCTTCATGGACGACAGGGCCTGCGGCTCCGCCGGGGCGAGCCAGCCGGCGACCGCGTACTTGGGCAGCTCCGCCGCTATCGTGCGCAGCTCGCTCTGCCGGGACCAGATCGCCAGCCAGGTCAGCAGCCCGAACGCGGGCACCATGAACGCCGCGTACACCGCGTAGAAACCGAGCGGCCCGAAGTAGGAGGCCGAGCCGTTCCACAGGGCGTGGACGCCCATCGCGAGCACGACACCGAGCAGCGGCAGCAGCACCCGGCGGGCCTTCTTCGTCCGGGGGCTCATGGCCGCCATGCCGAAGCCGATGCCGGCGAGCACAGTGAACAGCGGATGCGCGAACGGGGACATCACGACCCGGACGAAGAACGTCGCCGCCGTCAGCGTCGGCAGGCCCGTGTAGCCGATCTGCTGGTCCTCGCCGAAGGCACTGCCCAGATAGAGGATGTTCTCGGTGAAGGCGAAGCCGGTGGCGGTGAGACCGGCGACCACCACGCCGTCGACGACGCCGGTGAAGTCCTTGCGGCGGAAGAAGAAGATCAACGCGATGGCCACCGCCTTGGCGCTCTCCTCGACCACGGGGGCGATGACCGTGGCCCCGAGGGAGTGGGCGCCGGTCGGGTCGGCGGTGGCGGTGGCTATCCAGCGGGTCGCGAACGTGTTCGCCAGGATCGCGATGAGCGCCGCCGCGAAGGCACCCCAGGCGAAGGCGAAGATCAGATTCCGCCAGGGGCCCGGCTCCACCCGGTCCAGCCAGCGGAAGGCCGCGACCAGCAGCGGTACGGGGAGAGTCGCCAGGCCCAGGCCGACGAGGAAGCCCTCGGTGCCGGTCTGCTCCCGCACCAGGGCGAGAATCACCAGCGCGCACAGCGCCAGGACCGTGATCAGGACACCGGCCCGGATCGCCTTCGACTGCCACAGCCGCCAGGCCCGCCGGGGCTTGTAACGCCATCGCGAGCGCTCGGGCACCGCGTCGAACAGCGGTTCCTCCCGGCAGGCGGGGACCGCGGGGCCCGGGTGCTCCCCGCTCACCCCCGGCGCGGGCAGGAGGTTCTCCGGGCGGGCCCGCGCGGCGGGCGCGGGAGCCTGTGGACGGGGCTGCGGGTGGTGCGGGGACGGCTCGGACACCAGACGACCCTAACGACGCCCACCGACACCTGGCGACGGGCTTCCCCCGCCGGGCCGGGCGCCGGGTCGCCGCCGGATCGGCCGAGGGCTCGGTCCCGGGGTCGGTCCCGGTGTCGACCCCGGGGTCGGTCAGACTCCGGGCGCGGTGGTGGCCGCCGTGGCCGCGCGGCGGAAGAGCAGGTCGTGGACGACATGCCCCTTGTCCAGGCCCTGCCCCTCGAAACGGGTCAGGGGACGGAACGCCGGACGCGGCGCGTACCCCCCGTCCACCTGCGTGTTCTCGAAGTCCGGGTGGTCCGTCAGCACCTGAAGCATCTGCTCCGCGTACTCCTCCCAGTCCGTGGCGCAGTGCAGCACGGCACCCGGCTTCAGCGCGCCCGCCGCGAGAGTCAGGAACTCGGGCTGGATCAGCCGCCGCTTGTGGTGCCGCTTCTTCGGCCAGGGATCGGGGAAATAGACCCGCATGCCGTCCAGCGACGCGGCCGGCAGCATCTCCCGCAGCAGGATGATCGCGTCGCCGTTGGCCACCCGGACGTTCGACAGCCCGTTCCGCTCGGCGAGACCGAGCAGATTGCCCTGGCCCGGAGTGTGGACATCGACCGCGAGAATTCCGGTACCGGGATCGTCGGCGGCCATCCGCGCGGTGGCCTCGCCCATACCGAAGCCGATCTCCAGCACGACGGGAAGCCCGTCGAACAGCTCCGCCGGGACGACGCGCTCCCGGCCGTCGATCTCGATGCCCCACACCGGCCACAGCCGCTGAAGGGCATCGCCCTGCCCGGTCGTCACCCGGCTGCGCCGGGGCTGGAAGCTGCGGATCCGGCGCTCGTGGTGGGAGCCGGCGGGGTCGGCGATGGGCCCGCCGGGGAAGCGGGGCAGGGTGCGGTCGCGCGTGGGGGTGGGGTTCTTATCGGACACAGTGCGACCAATTCTACGGCCCCACGCCCCCCTGCCGGGGGCCGAGCCGAGACGACCGCCTCGACCCCTTTGCCCGGGTCCCGGGCCACCTGCGCCGGTACGGGTTCGGCCTTCCGGTGTCCGGGCCGCGTCGGTACGTGTGCGGTGCGCTCGTCCGGGGTTTCCGGTGGCCCGGGCCGCGTCGGTACGGGTGGGATGCGCCCATCCGGGGCCGCGCCCTGCCCGCCCGTGTCGGTAGGGGGTCCCGCACCCTTCCCCGTCCGGGGTCCCGGCCTGTCTGGCCCGTGTCGACGGGGTGGCCCGCACCTCTTTTTCCCCGGCTCGGGGTACCGGTCTGCTGCGCTGGCTTCGTGGGTGGGGGGTGCAGGGTCGCCCCCGCAGGGGATCGGCGGTAAGTCCTGCTCGCGCTGACCGTGGGCCTTCGGTCCGCCGACCCCGAGGAGGTGAGCCCGGAGGCCACCACCAACCCGCACCACACCGTGCGCCGGGACCACCCGAGCAAATCCAGCCCGTCCGGCGCTTGAGGACGGACCCAGCACCCTGCCCCGCCGCACAGGCAAAACGCCCCGCAGCGTGCGGGCCCTCGTCGGGGACCAGTCCCCGAACCCCTGCGCCTCAATCGCCGGCGGGGCTGAGTTTTGTCCAGCCCGCCGCAGGGGCGGACAGTCCCCCGGGCACACGGCGTGTGCGGGCCTGTGTCGGGGGCCAGCCCCCGAGGCCCCCGCGCCTCAAACGCTGGCGGGGCTGGATTTGTGCGGGCTCATCGCGGGCCAGGCTGAGTTTTCCGGGTTGCCGCAGGGGCGGACAGGTTTCCGGGCACATGGCATGTGCGGGCCCTTGTCGGGGGCCAGCCCCCGAACCTCCGCGCCTCAAGCGCCGGCGGGGCTGGTTTTTGTGCGGGTCTGTCCCGGGCCCGGGTGGTGGTGCGGGTTGGCGGGGCCTCCGGGCTCACCTCCTCGGGGTCGGCGAGCGTACTCACCAGGTCCCGTGCGGGTCGGCCTCCGCCGATCCCCTGCGGGGGCGACCCTGCACCCCCACCCACGGACCATCCGGAGGCGGACCGTACCCCCGGGCGGGGGAAAGAAGGGTGCGGGACCCCGTACCGACGCGGGTCGGGCAGGGCGGAGCCCCGGACGAGTGCCACGCACACGTACCGACACGGGTCGGGCAGCCGGGGCCCCGGACGAGCGCGGCGTCCCCGTACCGACGCGGGTCGGGCAGGGCGGAGCCCCGGACGAGTGCCACGCACACGTACCGACACGGGTCGGGCAGCCGGGGCCCCGGACGAGCGCGGCGTCCCCGTACCGACACGGCCCGGACAGGCCGGAACCCCGGACGATCGCACCCCGCCCGCATCGACGCGGGCCCCGCAGCGCGAGGCCGAACGTGTGTGGGTCAGAGCCATCGGAGGACCCGGGAGGCCACCTCCCGGCCGATCGGGAGGGACGCCGTCGCCGCTGGCGAAGGCGCGTTCAGGACATGGACCGTCCGTGGCGCCTCCTTGATCAGGAAGTCGTCGGCGAGGGTCCCGTCCCGCAGGACCGCCTGGGCGCGGACCCCGGCGGGCGCGGGCCGCAGATCGGATTCCGTCACCGACGGCAGGAGTCTTCGCACCGCCGCTGTGAACGCCGGCTTCGACAGGGAGCGGCGCAGCTCCCCCGCCCCGTACCGCCAGTGGCTTCCGGCCATTCGCCAGGTCCCCGGCCAGGCCAGGGTGGTGGCCAGCTCGCGGGGGCGGACCGTCCCCCAGTCGTAGCCCTCGCGGGCGGTCGCGGGGATCGCGTTCGGGCCGACGTGGACGGAGCCGTCGATGCCGCGGGTGAGGTGGACGCCGAGGAAGGGGAAGGCCGGGTCGGGCACGGGGTAGACCAGTCCGCGGATCCGGTCGGGGTCGGTCAGCTCGTAGTACTCGCCCCGGAAGGGGACGATCCGCATCCCGGGGTCGTCGCCGGAGAGCCTGGCCACCCGGTCGCAGTGCAGCCCCGCGCAGTTGACCAGGGCTTTCGCCCGGAAGACCCGTTCGTCCGCGGTCCGCACGGCCACGCCCCAGGGTCTGCGGTCGACGGCGGTGACCTCGGCGTCGTAGTGCACGGCCGCGCCGGACCCGGTCAGGATCCGGGCGAGGCGGTCCGCGACGGCGCCGTAGTCGCACACCCCCGTCGTGCCCACATGGATCGCGGCGACGCCGCGGACCTCCGGCTCGTACTCCGCTATCTGGGGCGGGCCCAGCTCCCGCACCGGAATGCCGTTCTCCCGGCCGCGCTGGACCAGGGTGTGCAGCCGGGGCAGCTCGTCCCGCGAGGTGGCGACGATCAGCTTGCCCGTGACCTGGTGCGGCAGGTCGTACTCCGCGCAGAACTTCACCATCTCGGCGGCGCCCCGCACCGCGAACCGGGCCTTCAGCGAGCCGGG
This sequence comes from Streptomyces yaizuensis, assembly GCF_034961445.1. Taxonomy (NCBI): domain Bacteria; kingdom Bacillati; phylum Actinomycetota; class Actinomycetes; order Kitasatosporales; family Streptomycetaceae; genus Streptomyces; species Streptomyces yaizuensis. The sequence goes on along the minus strand of NZ_BSBI01000008.1, from coordinate 15,021 downwards.
GCGGTAGTAGATCCCGCTGTGGATCACTCCGCTGTTCCGCCCGGTCTGGTGGCGGGCCGGGCCGGGCTCCTTCTCCAGGACGGTCACCCGGGTCCCGGGGGCCGCCCGGACGAGGGCATGCGCGGTGGCGAGACCGACGATCCCACCGCCGATCACCAGGACATCGCAGTCGAAACCACCTCTGGACGCCATCACCCCTCCACCTCCCACCCCTGATACTGCACCGGCCCACTGACAATGCCCCCCTGAACCGGTCCGCCGATCCGGTCCGCCGGGGGGCGGAATGCCACTCCGCGGCCGGTCGGTGGTGCTACGCCGGAGCCATCAGCAGCGGCCGGGCCCGCTCCCGCAGCTCCGCGACGCGCGGCTCGTCCCCGTAGGGCTCCAGCCGGTTCAGCAGGTCCCGGACGTACTCCGTGGTGCGCGCCGAGGAGATCCGGCCCGCGACCTCGACCGCCCGGGTGCCCGCCGCGCACGCCGCGTCCAGATTCCCCGACTCCAGTTCGGCGACCGCGCTGACGACGAGCCGCAGCCCGTGCGAGCGGACGAACTCCTCCGTGGGCCGGGACAGCGCCTGCTCGGTGAAGCGCCGCACCTGCCGGGGCGCCTTGAGGTCGCGGTAGCACTCGGCGGCGTCGGCGCAGAACCGGTCGTACGAGTAGAAGCCCAGCCAGCTGGGGTCCGGGTCGCCGGCGCGGGAGCGCTCCAGCCACGCCTCCGACGCCTTCAGCGCCGCGCCCGCCGCCACGGCGTCGTTCGCCTTGGCGTGGGCGCGGGCCTCCACCAGCCGGAAGAAGCTCATGGTGCGGGCGGTGGCGAGGCCCCGGTTCCGCTCGATGGCCGCCTGGGCGAGGTCCACGCCCTCGTCGGCGAAGCCCCGGTATATGGCCTGGAGCGACATCGACGCCAGGACATAGCCGCCCAGCGGTACGTCGGCGGCGGCGCGGGCCAGGCGCAGGGCCTGGATGTAGTAGCGCTGGGCCGCCTCCTGCTGCCCGGTGTCGAAGGCCATCCACCCGGCCAGCCGGGTCAGCTCGGCGGTGGCGCCGAAGAGCGCGCGCCCGACCTCGTCCGAGTACGCGCCGAGCAGCAGCGGGGCCGCGTCCACCCGCAGGCACTCGGGGACCATGGAGGAGCGCCAGTCGCCGCCGCCGTACTTGGAATCCCAGCGGCGGGCGTCCTCGGCGGCCTCCCGCAGCTTGGCGACGTCGCTGTGGCCGACCCGGGCGGGCGCGTCGTCGGGAGCGGCCTCGCCGGGGCCCGGCCCGCCCGCGTCGGGTATCCGCTCCACGGAGGAGTCGGCGGGCGTTATCAGCCAGCGCGAGGCGGGGGTGGCGTAGGCGCTGACGGAGAAGGAGCCGGCCAGGGACTGCCAGATGCCGCCGCCGCCCGCGCGCCGGCCCGCCAGGTCCAGCCGGTACAGCTCGGTCGCCGACTTCACCGCGCCCGCGACGTCGCGCGGGAAGGCGAGGCCGACCTCGGGGGCCGGGTCGGCGTCGGCGAGGCCGATCTCGTGCAGCGGCACCGGGCGGCCCAGCTTGGCGCCGATCGCGGCGGCGATGAGGTGGGGGGCGGCGCCCTGCGGCACCATGCCCTTCGACACCCACCGGGCCACGGAGGTCTTGTCGTAGCGGAGTGTCAGTCCGCGCTGCGCCCCGAGGTCGTTGACCCGCCGGGCGAGCCCCGCGTTGCTGATTCCCGCGAGGGCGAGAACGGTGCCGAGCTTCTCGTTCGGCCCGCGCTGCTCCCTGGACATGGCCCACCCCTCGACACACCCGGACGGCCGCCGCGACGCGGTCGGGCGCGCGGCATTCGCACTGAAGGCTGCCCCGCCGGACGGCACCCGTCCCCCGGTCCGCGGTCCCGGTTGCAAAAGCGCCTGGCCGAGCCCTTCGGAATATGCCCGTCGGTTCAGAACATCAGTAAACACAGCGTAGTTCGCCGCATCCCGACCGTTAAGAGGCGGTGTTCCGTATGGCGAGATTGTTGTGCGTCATCGGAGGGTGCCTCCGATTTGCTGGAGCGGGCCGTGGCGCCGCCGTGCCGCCGTGCCCCGTGCGTGTGGCCGTGCGCCCGGGTGTGCGCTCTGGCCGGGGGAGGGGTCGGGGCGTTTCCATGGGAGTCGCGTGGGTCGGCCCGCTGTGTACGGGAACCAGTGGGCCGGGGGACGCCGCCGCCTTCAATCCCCGTGGGTGGCGGACCGGTCCGGGGGGCGGAGCGCGCCTCCCGGGCTGTGCGGGGCCGAGCCCGGAGTGCTGGGTTCCACTCGGCCGCCGGGGGTCGCGCGCCCCTCCGTGCTGCCCGTCGAACCCGTGAGATTGGCCTGAAGTCGCCTGTCCGGGTTATCCGCTTAACTCCCTTGTGGGGATGGCGTGTCGGATCGCTCGCGCAATCTCCCCTGCCTCAAGTCGGCGGCGCCGGGAGCGCATTCACTTTTCGCACCTGCTACCCGGGAGCGCGTCCGCGCGCCTCCTTCGTGGCAGCATGGTCCCGAACGGTCGGGTGCGCCCCTTCCGCGGAAGGTCCCCGAAGGCCCCCGGGCGGGTCGCCGGAGGCTCCGGGGAGGTTCGCGTCGCCCCGAGGCTCCCTCGCGGCTCCCGGACGGCAGAGTTGTCCACAGCCTGTGGAGGCGCCGATGCGGTGGTTGGTGGGGTGGAGCAGTGACGCCACTGGCTTCCACACGGTCACGGCCGCCGACCCCGGGCGGCCCACCGCCGGGACCGTCGGCCACCCCGACGAGGGCCGCACCGTCCAGCCCGTCGGCTCCCAGCTGCTGTGGGGGGACCCCGACCCCCTGTGGGCCGTCGGCGACTGGCGGCCCGACGAGATCCGCGTCGTCACCCTCGAACAGCCGCCGCTGCCGGGCCAGTTCCCCGGCCACCTCCCCCCGTACCCGGGCCCCGGACAGCCCTCCGCCGCCGTGATACGGATGGCCGTCCTCGGCTGCTGCGCGGCGGGCGACGACGAACTGCGCGCCGCGCTCGTCACCGCCCGCGGCGGCGCGCTGCGCCACCTCACCACCTGGTCCGGCAGTTACACCGTCGTCCTCCAGGCCGGCCGCAGGATCACCGTCGTCGGCGACCTCGCCGGCGCCCGGCCCGTCTTCCACACCCCCTGGGACGGCGGCACCGCCTACGCCACCGCCGCCCTCCCCCTCGCCGACCTCATCGAGGCCCAGCTCGACATCGGACACCTCGCCGCCCTGCTCGCCTGCCCCGAATCCCCCGAGGCCCTGGGCGACTCCACCCCCTACGAAGGCGTCCGCCGCATCCCGCCCGGCCACGCCCTCATCCTCCGCGAGGGCTCCCGGGAGATCACCGGATACGAACCGACCGCCTCCCTCGCCGTCGCGGGCCCCCGGATGGAGGCCGACCGCGCCGTGGACGGCGTACGGGACGCACTCGTCGACGCCGTACGGGCCCGGCTGACCGCACCCCGGCACGCGCCCGGGGCCCTGCCCGCCGACCCCGGACCCGTCCCCGGCATGGGCCCCGCCGACCGGCGCGCCCGGCGCGGCGCCCCCACGCCCGGCATCGGCGCCGACCTCTCCGGCGGCAGCGCATCCGGGACGCTCGCCCTCCTCGCCGCCGGGCTGCCCGGCCGCCCCGGCACCGTCAAGGGCCACGGCACCGGCGCCGGCGAACGCCTCACCGCCGTCACCTACAACGACCTCACCGAGGAAGGCCGCGAAGCCGAACTCGAACGCGCCCGCGCCCTCGCCGACGACCCCCGGCTCCACCACGTCGTCGTCGCCGCCGGAGAGGAGGGCCTGCCGTACGCGGGACTGGAGAACGGGCCCCTCACCGACGAACCCGCGCCCTCCCTCGTCCTCGCCGAACGCCACCGGGGCCGCCTCGCCGCCGGCAGCGCCGACCACTTCACCGGCGCGGGCGCCCGGCAGGTCCTCGACGCCCACCCCGCCCGCCTCGCCGACCTGCTCCTCGACCGCAGACGCCGGCACCTGCTGCGGCCCGTCGCCGCCCTGGCCCGCGCCGAGGGCGGCTCCCCGCACTCCGTGTTCGTCCCCCTGACCGTCTACCGCGCCGCCCGCAGACTCGCCCGTACCCCCTACCGCACCGGCCTGGAGACCGCCGCCGGACAGCTCACCGAGGCCAACCGGCCCGCCGCCCGCGCCTACTCCACCGGGCCCGTGGGCGCCTCCCTCGCCGCCCTCGCCTGGTCCCGGCCCGGACCCGCCGCCCGCTGGCTCACCGGCGAGGCCCTCGCCGAAGTCGCCGTCCGCCTCACCGACGCCGCCACCCGGCCCGGCGTCGTCCCCGCCGGCGGCCCCCGCCCCGGCGAGGCCCGCGCCCGCGCCGCCCTCAACCGGCACGCCGCCGACCAGCGGATCCTGGAACAGGCGGCCGAGGTCCGCAGTCAGCGCCTGCACGCCCCCTTCCTCGACAACCAGGTCGTCCGCGCCTGCCGGGACCTGCCCGAGTCGCTGCGGGTGCGGCCCGGGGCCCGCGCCGACATCCTCCGTACGGTCCTGGCGGGCGCGGGCGTCCACGCACTGCCGCCCGGCTGGGGCACCCCCACCCACGTCTCCTCCGCCGAGACCGCCCGCAAAGGGCTGCGCGCCTCCCTGCCACAGCTCATGGCCCTCTTCGACGTGCCCCTGCTCGCCGACGCCGGACTGGTCGAGGCCCGGGTGGTGCGCAAGGCCCTGCGTGCCGCGTCCGAGGGCGAGGCCCTGCCCCTCGACGGGCTCGCCGACCTCGTCGCCACCGAACTCTGGCTCCGCCGGCTCCTCTCCCGCCGGGGCACCTGCTGGACCGGCACCGCGGCCCCCCGCCGGCGGGCCGTCGCGGGCGGCGTACCGCCCCGCCCCTCCCTGCGCACCTGACCGCATCAGGTGCCGGGCTCAGACGCAGCTGATCCCGGAGTGCGCCCAGTCGGCGAGGACCGCCGTATCGAGCGGGGTGTACGGCGTGACCACCAGCCGGATCGACGCCCGGCCGGTCAGGGGCACCTGGAGCGGCACCGCCGGGTCCCCGGCCCGCAGCACCGGGGACTGCCACAGCCGCACCCCGTCCCCGTACACGGAGAACCGCGCGGCCCCCCAGCCCATCATCAGATCGTCGATCCCCACCACCGCGTCATAGCGGGAACAGCTCCGGTTGAGGTCGATCGTCACCGACGAGGAGGCGTGCACCGTCGCCCCGTGCCCGTAGCGGACGCCACCGATCGACAGCCCGAACCGCTGCCACAGCCAACTGCTCCCCCCGGTGCGCACCTCGGGGCCGGTGTGGTCGCCCTCATGGCTGTAACGCAGCCGGCTGAGCCGGTACACCGTCGGCGCCGGAGGCGGCGGCGGAGTCGCGGAGACCGTGGGCGTCGGCGACGGGCTCGGCTTCGGCGGCGGGGGCTTCGGCGACGGCGTCGGGGTGGGCGAGGGGGATGGGGACGGCTCCGGTGAGGCCTTCGGCGGCGCCGGCACCGGCTTCGGCTTGGGCGGCGCGGGCCGCGGAGCCGGCGGCTCCGGCACGGGCCGGGGCTTCGGGGGCGCCGGCTTCGGCGGCTCGGGCTTCGGCGCCGGAGGCGGCGGTGGCGGCGGTACGACGGGCTGGGCCACGGGCGGCTTCGCCTTCGGCTCCGGCTCCCGCGAGTCCCCCGCGAACGCCCACACCAGCCCCGCCGCCACGGCGACGGCCACCACCGCGGCGATGCCCGCCCGCGCCATCGTCCCCAGCCCCTCGGACGCGGCCGCGCCCCCGGCGGAACCCCCGGAGCCCCCGGCGGCCGCACCGCCGCCCGTCGCGGCCGCGGCGGCGCCCGCCCCGGTGGCTCCCACGACCCCGCCCGCGGCGATCCCGGCGGCCTTGAGGGAGTACCCGGCGGCGAACCAGCCGATGACCGCGACCGGCAGCAGCGCCGGGATCCCGGAGTTCACATGCGCCAGTTCACCCGCCGCCAGCCGGCACTTCGCGCACTCCTCCAGATGCTTGCGCAGCCCCCGCTCGGCCCGCATCCGCAGCCCGCCCCGCGCGTACGCGCCCAGCCGGTCCGCGTACCGCGCGCAGTCACCGCCCGAGGTCAGCGCGGAGTTCACATGCGCCTGGAGATACGCCTGCTTGAGCCCCTCCCTGGCCCGGCTCGCCAGGACCGCCGTCGCGTTCGCGGTCAGCCCGAAGAGCGGCGCCACCTCGCTGGGGGACTCCTCCTCCACCGTGGTGTGCCACAGCACCGCCTGCCAGCGCTCCGGCAGCGACCGGAACGCCTGCATCGCCAGCGACCGCTCCGCCTCCCGCATCGCCCGCACCTCGGCGCCCAGGTCCGTCGTCGCCTGCGCGGCGTCCGGCGTACGGGCCGCCTCCGCCGCGAACAGCGCGAAGTCCTCGACCAGTTGCTCCCGCTTGGTGCTCCGGGCCCAGCCCGCCGCCACCCGCCGCACCGTGGTCAGCAGATACGCCCGCACGGCCTGCTCGGGCCCAGCGCCGCCCCGCACCGCCTGGAGGGTCCGCGCGAACACCTCGGCCGTCAGGTCGTCCGCCGTGTGCGCGTCCCGGCAGCAGGTCCGCGCATAGCGGCGCACCGCGTCGGAGTGGCGCCGGAACAGCTCCGCGTACGCGCTGTCGTCCCCGGCCCGCATCCGCTGGATCAGCTCCGCGTCCGACGGGCCCGTCTCCCGGGGCGGGGGCAGCACCGAGTCGGAGCCCCGGGAACGCTCCCGCTGCGCAGGCACGGCGGGCTCCCGGAGCGGTGGCGCCGAGCCCACGAAGACGGGGGAGCCGTCCGCCCGGGTGCCGCCCGTCCCCTGGCTGGGCACGGTGGGAGGAACAGCCCCGGGACCGCCGCCACCGGGTGCCCGCCCGGGTGGGCGCGGATCGCCGAACACGCCGGGGGTACGGGGACCACCCGCGCCGGCGGAGCCGTCGCCACCCGCTGCCCGGGAGCCGCCGGGACCGCCCTGCCCGGGCACCTGCGACGAGGACTCCGCCACGGGCTCCGCTCCGGGCCCGCCGTCCGTACCGCCCGGTCCCCCCACGGGTTCGTCCCGAGCGTCCCGCCCGTCACCGCTCATCGCGGAAACCCTCATTCATCGCGGAAGCCACCGTCAGCACCTCAGACCCGAACACCGGGTTAGCGTGACACACGGCAACTGCGCGACGGACCCCCAGCGACGCCAACCACTCATCCGGGGAGACGTGATCGAAATCCGCGCGCGAGCCGACCGTGCCGAGGAATCAGGCAACCACGCATCGGTCAACCGCTCAACGGGGCCTGTCCGGCCATCCGTTGCCCGGCCGGAAGCAGCTCACCCTCCCCCTGCCGGAACGGTCCGGATGACGGCCCGGATGACGCCCCGGGACGCTGACGGGCGACGGCCCGGGACGCCGGCGGGCGACGACCGGAGGCCGCCGCCCTGACGACGAGGGCTCACCCCGCGCGCTGTACTGCCGTACTGAGGAATCCCGCCGACGCGCAGCCGGCGGCCCGCGTCACCCCGACCGGGGCCGCAGACCCTCCAGCAGGATGTCGAGCAGCCGCGCCGACGCCGCCGCCTGCTGCGCCGCGTCCGGCAGCGAAGGCGCCGCCGTCGCTATCACCAGCAGCACATCCGCCACGGTCACATCGCCGCGCAGCTCACCGGCCTCCCGCGCCCGGTCGACCAACTGCCCCACGACCTCCAGCAGATCGGACGCCCCCGCGTCGTCCGGCACCTCCACGGGCGCGGCGACGATCCGCAGGTCCGGCTGGCCCTGACCGGCCCCCGCCGGCACCCCGCGCTGCGGCGGCACCCGGACCTCGTCCCGGCCCCGGGCCGGCTCGTCGGGCTCCACACCCACCCGCAGCACCTGCGGCGGCAGCAGCCGCCCGGCACCCGAGGCCACCGAGGTCCGCAGGAACCGCGCCAGCGCGGACCACGGCTCCTCCTCCTGCCCCAGCGCCGTACGCGCCTGCTCCGTCAGCCGGGAGGTCTCCTCCTCGGCTATTCGCCGCACCAGGACGTCCTTGCTCGGGAACCGGCGATAAACCGTCCCCACACCCACCCGGGCCCGGCGCGCCACGTCCTCCATCGGCGCCCCGTAACCCAGCTCGCCGAAGACCTCACGGGCCGCCCGCAGCACATGCTCCAGATTGCGCTGCGCGTCCACCCGCAGCGGCGCCGAACGACCGGCCCCGACCGGCCCCACGCGCCCGTTCCCCTCGCTACCCGTGCCACCGCCGTGGACCTGCGTCTCCGCGGTCGGCGGAACGGCGGCCTGCCAATGCGAATCCTGAATGGTCATACGGGTTCCCCCGGTCACTGTGTCTCCCCCCGGAGACCCCCCACCTGGTCTGCCGGGCATGCCTTGACCAAGCACCCCGACGAGGTACGAACATAGTTGAGCTGGGGTCAATTCAGAAGGGGGTAGTTCCGCACGGAGCGCCCCCCGATCGGAGCAAGGACCGGAAGGCTACCGTTTACGCCCCCTGTCACCTCCCCTCCCGCCACCCCTGACCTGCGGACCTTCCACACTCCCGGCCGCCGTGGCCGGATCCGGTCGCCCACGGCCTCCGGTCACACAATTTGCCGGGGCTGTGGACAAACGCCGGGGACCGTTGCGTCATGGGATGGTGAAGGAAGCTGACTCCCGGGACCAGATCCCCGGCACCCCGCCGTCCGCGCGCCCCTCCGGTACGCGGATCCTCGTCCTCGGCGGCGGCTATGTCGGGATGTACACGGCCCTCCACCTCCAGCGCCGGCTGCGGGGCGAGCTGGCCCGTGGCGAGGCGGAGATCGTCGTCATCACGCCCGACCCCTATATGACGTATCAGCCCTTCCTCCCCGAGGCGGCGGCCGGATCCATCTCCCCGGCCCATGTGGTCGTCCCGCTGCGCCGCGTCCTGAGCAAGTGCCGGATCGTCATCGGCGAGGCCACCGCCGTCGACCACGCCAAGCGGACCGCCACCTTCACCACCCTCGCCACCGAGGAGGAGGGCACCGGCGCCGCGGAGATCACCTACGACGAACTGGTCATCGCGCCGGGATCGGTCTCCCGCACCCTCCCCATCCCCGGCCTTGCGGAGTACGCCATCGGCTTCAAGACCCTCGAAGAGGCCATCGGCCTGCGCAACCACGTCATCGAACAAATGGACATCGCCTCCGCCACCCGCGACCCCGCCCTCCGCGACGCGGCCCTCACCTTCGTCTTCGTCGGCGGCGGCTACGCCGGTGTCGAAGCACTCGGCGAACTGGAGGACATGGCCCGCTACACCTCCCGCTACTACCACAACCTCAAACCCACGGACCTGAAGTGGATCCTCGTGGAGGCCAGCGACCGCATCCTCCCGGAGGTCGGCGCCGAGATGGGCCGCTACGCCATCCGTGAGCTGCGCTCCCGCAACATCGACGTACGCCTGGAGACCCGGCTGGACTCCTGCGAGGACCGGATCGCGCGGCTCAGCGACGGCAGCCGCTTCCCCACCCGTACGGTCGTGTGGACGGCGGGCGTCAAACCCTCCCCCGTCCTCGCCGCCACGGACCTCCCCCGCAACGAACACGGCCGCCTCCGCTGCACCTCCCGTCTCACCGTCGAGGGAACCGGCCACGCGTGGGCCGCCGGTGACGCGGCCGCCGTACCGGACCTCACCGCCGGCTCCGCGGACGTGCTCTGCGCCCCCAACGCCCAGCACGCCGTGCGCCAGGCCAAGGTCCTCGCCGCGAACCTCGCCGCCTCCCTGCACGGCAGACCCCTCAAGGACTACGCGCACCGGTACGTCGGCTCCGTGGCCTCCCTCGGGCTCCACCGCGGCGTCGCCCATGTGTACGGGCGCAAACTCAAGGGCTACCCCGCCTGGCTGATGCACCGCGTCTACCACCTCAGCCGGGTCCCCACGCTCAACCGGAAGGCACGCGTCCTGGCCGAGTGGACCCTCGCCGGACTCTTCAAACGGGAGATCGTCTCCCTCGGCTCGCTGGAACACCCGCGCGCCGAGTTCGAGAGCGCCGCGGGCGGTGGCACCGGACGGAACACGCCGAAGCCCCCACGGGGCGACAGCGCACCCCGAGACACCTGACACCGGCCCGGCACGGCCCGCGGGCGACCCCGCGCGGGCCCGGCGGACGCCCGGACGACACCGGCTGTCAGTACGTTCGGTCACACTGGACGTGTGACCATAGGTGGGCTCACATTTGCACAGAGTGACCCTCGTGACCCCTGGCGACAAAACCATTGAGGCTAGAAAGTCAGTGAACTTCACGCGTTGGAGCGCAAGGCTCCCCGGTACGCAGCGCCGCGCCGCAGCGCGGAGGTCCGACCGAGGAATCTCCACGGCACCTCCGCGCCCGGCCCAGCGGGACGGCGGCGGCCAGCCAGACGGCAGGGCGGCTGACGGACGCGGAGAGAGCCCGGTGCCCGCGGCCCGCGGAGAGACGGCACACGAGTCAGCACACGGGACGCCGCACGGGACGCCGCACGGGACGCCGCACGGGACGGCACCCGAGGGGAGCGACCGGCCGGACCCGTCCACGCCCCCGGCCGGCGCCGCCCCCGGCACCCGCCGCACCCCCGCGCCCGGCGGGCCCCCCGCGCCCGCCCCCGCGCCCGCACTCGACGAATTCCCGCTCCGCGAGATCCTCGGCCGCCTCCCCGCACTCGTCGTCCTCACCTACGGCCCCGAGCACCGCGTCGCCTATGTCAACGACGCCTACACCGCCGCCTTCGGCCCCCGCCCCATCGGAATCCGCGCCGCCGACTCCTGCCCCGAGCTGACCGAGCTGGGTCTGCACCCCCTGATGGACCAGGTCCGCCGCAGCGGACGGCCGCGTACGGTCAAGTCGCGCCGGGCCGCCTCCGGCGGTTCGTACACCGTCACCTGCCTCCCCGTGGACCTCCCCGACACAGGCACAGGCACCGGGACCGCGACCGACCCCGTAACCGACACCGGCGGGGGCAGCGGCGTGCTGGTCTTCGCCGCCGACGTCACCGACCACGCCGAAGCCGCCGAACGCCTCCGCGCCAGCGAACGCCGCCAGCGCGAGATGGCCGTCACCCTCCAGCGCTCCCTCCTCCCCCAAGAGCTGGAGCAGCCCGACGACCTGCGGATCGCCGCCACCTACCAGCCCGGCAGCGAGGACACGGCCGTCGGCGGCGACTGGTACGACGTGATCACCCTCGGCGCGGGCCGCACCGCCCTCGTCATCGGCGACGTGATGGGCCGGGGCGTGCGCGCCGCCGCCGTCATGGGCCAGCTCCGCACCGCCGTCCGCGCCTACGCCCGGCTCGACCTGCCTCCGCACGAAGTGCTCCAGCTCCTCGACGGGCTCGCCGCCGAGATCGACGCCAGCCAGATCGCCACCTGCGTCTACGCCGTCCACGACCCCAACGAGGGCCGGCTCGTCTACTCCTCCGCCGGGCACCTCCCCATCCTGGTGCGCGACGAGGACGGCACCGTCCGCCGGGCCGCCGAGCCCACCGGACCGCCGCTGGGCACCTGCGGCTGGCTCCACACCTCCGGCACCATCGCCCTGCCACCGGGCTCCAGCGCCGTCCTCTATACGGACGGCCTGGTCGAGCGGCGCGGCGAGGACATCGACGAGGGCGTGGCCTCCCTGGAGCGGGCCCTCTCCGGAGCCGACGGCAGCCCCCAGGTCGTCTGCGACCGGCTGCTCCGCTCCCAGGGGGTGACCGCCGACCACGACGACGACGTCGCCGTCCTGGTCGTCCAGCACCCCTTCCGCACCGGGCCCTCCGCCGAGCTGTTCCACAACGCCGCGCTCGACCTCCTCGGCGGCACCGAGGCCGCGCCCCGCGCCCGTGCCTTCGCCTCCGGCGTGATGGCCTCCTGGCGGTTCTCCCCGGAACTGCACGACCTGGGCGTCCTCGCCACCAGCGAGCTGGTCGCCAACTCCCTCCAGCACGGCACCCCGCCCATGCGGCTGCGGCTCCGCCGCACCGACCGCCGGCTGATCATCGAGGTCACCGACGGCGACGACCACCTGCCCCGCCGCCGCCGGGCGGAGAGCGAGGACGAGTCGGGCCGGGGCATCTCCATCGTGGCCACGATCGCCTCCTCCTGGGGCTGCCGCCGCACCCCCGGCGGCGGCAAGGCGGTCTGGTGCGAGTTCGCCCTGCCCGCCTGACCCTTTTCCGGATGACATCCACGGCATACGACGGACGCCCTCCTACGACATCGGTCGTAGAAGGGCGTCGGGATCCGGCACCGGGGTGCCGGACCTGTACGGGGTACGGGGTCAGGCCGCGGCTCCGACCTGCTCCGCCGGCTTGTGCTGCGCCACCACCCGCGTCTTCGCCGCGAGATACGGCTGATTCTGTACGGGGGTGAGCTGCCGCCCCAGCCGTACCGCCAGCACGGTGATGCCCAGCGAGAACAGCACGAAGGTCACGATGTACGGCGCGTGCCAGGAGGCCCCCATGGGCCCGCCCACCGCCGGCCCGATCGCCAGTGCCATCTGCTTGACCAGCGCGAACGCCGAGTTGTACTGCCCCACCATCGATTCCGGCGCCAGATCCGCGACCATCGGGGCGACGGTCGGCGCGAGCATCGCCTCACCGAGTCCGAAGAGCGCGTACGTGGAGATGAAGGCGGCCGTGGCCATGGCCTGGCTGCCCTCGCCGAGGCCCGCGTACCCGGCCAGCAGCCAGGCGACCGCCCAGATCAGGCCAACCGCACCGATCATCCGGGTGCGCTTGCGGCGCTCCACGAACTTCAGCACCAGGAACTGCGCGAGCACGATCACGGCGGTGTTCGCGGCCAGCGCCGTACCGAGGGTCGCGGGCTCGATCCCGGCCGCCTCGGTGCCGTACGCGGCGAGACCCGACTCGAACTGTCCGTAGCAGGCGAAGAAGAGGACAAAGCCGAGCACGCACAGCTGGACCATCGCCTTGTGCCCGAGCAGCACGCGCAGCCCGCCCTTGGCCGCGCCCTGGGCCGCCGCACCCGCCAGGGGCTCCACCCGGGGCAGCCTGATGGTCAGCGCCAGCCCCGCCAGCACCAGGAACATCACGGCCTCGATGCCGAACAGCAGGGTGAAGCTCTCCGGGCGGCTCTTGTCCACGATCTGCCCGCCGAGCAGTCCACCGAGGCCGAGACCGAGGTTCTGGAGGAAGAACTGCATGGCGAAGGAACGGGTGCGGGACTCGGCGTCCGAGCACCGGACGATCATCGTGGCGAGCGCCGGCTGCATCACGGCCGTACCGGCACCGAGCAGCGCGGCCGAGAGCACCACGGTCCAGATGCCGCCTGCCAGCCCCATGGCGACGGCGCCGCTGCCCGCCAGCAGCGAGGCCCCGACCAGCACGGGCAGCGGCCCGCGCCGGTCGATGATCCGCCCGGTGAAGGGCAGGGCGACGAGCGCGGCCATGGCGAAGACCCCGAGGACGGCACCGGCCGTCGTCGCCCCCAGATCCCGTACCTGCGCCACATAGACGTACAGATACGGGACCGTGAAACCGAGTCCGAACGCGCTCAGCGCGTTCCCTGCCTGGATGCGGCGCATTGCTGCACGCCTCTCCCTGACCACACTCACCTGCCTCAAGAGCCGAAGGACTGAAGCCTGAAGACTTCAACACTAAAGTTAGACCCTTAACAATACACATCGAAGGACTTCAAGGCCAATGAGTCGCGTGCGATACTGCCGCGTATGCCTAACGCGAGCCCCGAGGGCCCAGCAGTGACGGGCCAGGCCATCCAGGAGCCGACCCTTGACGAGCAGATCGCCGCATACCAGCGCGAGTACGGCGACCTGGACCCCCAGGTCGAGAAGGTGGTCTCGGCCCTCGGCCGGCTCAACCGCCGGATGAACGTCGCCTACGGCCGCCAGGTCGCGACCCTCGGCATCAGCAACGCCGAGTGGGAGGTCCTGAAGACCCTCGTCCTCGCGGGCACCCCCTACCGGATGGGCCCCGGCGAGCTGGCCAAGCGCCTGGGCCTCACCCCGGCCGCGATGACCCACCGCATCGACCGCATGGCGAGCGAGGGCCTGGTCACCCGCGACCGCGACGAGAACAACCGGGTCCGCGTGATCGTCGAGCTGACCGACGAGGGGCGGACGAAGTGGCTGGAGGCCATGCGGATGGCCTCCGACTTCGAGGGTGATCTCCTCCAGGACCTCTCGGCCGACGAGCGCGGGGTCCTCGGCGAGCTGCTGATCCGCGTACTGCGCCGGGTGGAGCACACCCAGCCGGACGCCGGCGGCCGCCTCACCGACCTGGATTAGGGCCTGCCGCCCGGATCCCGCCGGTGCCGCCATCCGGGCGGCACCCGGGCGGCACCCGGGCGGCACCCGGTGATTGCGGGGCCGTTGCCCGGATGGCCCACGTGGGTTGACACGGACTTCACCGGTCCGTAAGGTTCTCCGAGTTGCCACGGGCTGAAACAGTTCTGCGGCAGCCACTCCCGCCGCTGATGCGGCAACCAAACTCCGTACGATCTCCCGGACCGGGATGGTTTTCGGCCTGTCCGAATTCCATGACGAAGGGCTCGATTATGAGCCCCCGGGGAAATCCGCTAGAGTTTGGGACGTCGGAACGGCCCAAGGGTCGGAAAGACAACCCGAGTTCGACCGGGAATCAGGCCCGAAAGGATCTGATAAAGTCGGAGCAGCCGAAAGGCAAAAGGCCAGTCCAACTGGCCGCCGGATCTGAAAAGTCCGAATCCCGGGTGACCGGGAGGCGGGAAAAGGATCTGGTAGAGTTGGAAACGCCGAAAGGCAAGAAGGAAAAAAGAAAAACCGAAGGGAAGCGCTCGGAGGGCCTGGTGAAACAGGACCGAAGGAAGCGTCCGTTCCTTGAGAACTCAACAGCGTGCCAAAAGTCAACGCCAGATATGTTGATACCCCGTCCGGGAGCATCTGCTTCCGGGTGAAGGTTCCTTTGAAAAGTCCTCCGACCGGCCACTTGGTGGTCTGGTAGGGGGCAATTACACAGCGAGGACGCTGTGAACCAGAGGCGATATTCCTCGTCTTCTGGTTCCGCTCCGAGTGATGTGTCACCAGGATATCCTGGAAGCATTCACGGAGAGTTTGATCCTGGCTCAGGACGAACGCTGGCGGCGTGCTTAACACATGCAAGT